>CAMEIH010000030.1 GCA_945917985.1 uncultured Clostridium sp.
CCGTATGTCCGGTGCTGTGAGAGGACGGCGGTTAGTCGCCGCCTCCTACTCGATTGCCTTTCTCATTTTTTATTAAAATTTATTATATAAAAATAAACAAATTATTAAATCATTCCCACAAAGAAAAAGTGAGATAATGAAAGTAAAAAAGAGAAAAATAGAGAAAATTAAATAAAAAGCAACTGTATTTGCTTGTGATACCGTTTGCAAAGCGGTGCATATAAAATTAATATATGTCTTAACGATTAGCACTCGAACAAAATGAGTGCTAACAAATAAAGGAAAACATTTTTTTAACATAATAAAGGAGGCAGTTAAAATGAAGTTAGTACCCTTAGGAGACAGAGTTGTATTAAAGCAGTTGGTTGCAGAGGAAACTACAAAGTCAGGTATTGTTTTACCCGGACAGAGCAAAGAAAAACCTCAGCAGGCAGAAGTTATCGCAGTAGGTCCCGGCGGCACAGTTGACGGCAAAGAAGTAAAAATGGAAGTGAAGGTAGGAGATCAGGTAATCTATTCCAAATATGCCGGAACAGAAGTTAAACTTGATGAAGAAGAATACATTGTTGTGAAGCAGAACGATATTCTTGCAATTATTGAATAACATTGCTTCGATGAGCCGAAGCTTTGAAAATAGAGTCATACAAGCCGAAGCTTTTGAAGAACGGCAAAACTGTTCTTCCTGAAAAATATCATATTATCATTGAATAAAAGGAGGCCTATTAACATGGCAAAGGAAATTAAATATGGCGCAGACGCACGTGCTGCTCTTGAATCAGGTGTAAATCAGTTAGCAGATACCGTAAGAGTAACTCTGGGACCCAAAGGAAGAAATGTGGTTCTTGATAAATCTTTCGGAGCTCCCTTAATTACCAATGATGGTGTTACCATCGCAAAGGAAATTGAACTGGAAGATGCATTTGAGAACATGGGGGCACAGCTCGTCAAGGAAGTTGCCACAAAGACAAATGATGTGGCAGGTGACGGTACTACAACAGCAACCGTTCTTGCACAGGCTATGGTAAATGCGGGTATGAAGAATCTGGCAGCAGGCGCTAACCCGATCATCCTCAGAAAAGGTATGAAGAAAGCAACCGACACAGCGGTAGATGCAATCGCCAAGATGAGTTCAAAGGTAAACGGCAAGGAACATATCGCAAGAGTTGCTGCAATCTCTGCAGGTGATGAGGAAGTAGGACAGCTGGTTGCAGATGCTATGGAAAAGGTTTCCGGCGACGGTGTTATCACCATTGAGGAAAGCAAGACCATGCAGACAGAGCTTGACCTGGTAGAAGGTATGCAGTTTGACAGAGGATATATTTCAGCTTATATGGCAACCGACATGGATAAGATGGAAGCAGTTCTTGACAATCCTTATATTCTGATCACAGACAAGAAAATTTCCAATATCCAGGAGATTTTGCCTCTCCTTGAGCAGATCGTTCAGTCAGGTTCCAAGCTTCTCATCATTGCAGAGGATGTTGAAGGTGAAGCTCTTACCACTCTGATCGTTAACAAACTTCGTGGTACCTTCAATGTAGTAGCGGTAAAGGCTCCCGGTTACGGCGACAGAAGAAAGGCAATGCTGGAGGATATCGCAATCCTTACAGGCGGTCAGGTAATCAGCAGTGAACTCGGTCTTGAACTTAAAGAAGTTACTATGGATCAGCTTGGACGTGCAAAATCCGTTAAGGTTCAGAAAGAGAATACCGTTATTGTTGACGGTGAAGGCGATAAGGAAGCAATCGCAGCAAGAATCAATCAGATTAAGGGACAGATTGAAGAGACCACATCTGATTTTGACAGAGAAAAATTACAGGAAAGACTTGCTAAGCTGGCAGGTGGCGTTGCCGTTATCCGCGTAGGCGCAGCTACCGAAACAGAAATGAAGGAAGCAAAGCTTCGTCTTGAGGATGCTCTGGCAGCTACAAGAGCAGCTGTGGAAGAAGGTATCATCTGCGGTGGTGGTTCTGCTTACATCCACGCATCCAAGGAAGTTGCAAAGCTTGCCGATACACTGGAAGGAGACGAGAAGACAGGTGCCCAGATCGTTCTGAAGGCTCTGGAGGCTCCTCTGTTCCACATTGCAGCAAATGCAGGTCTTGAGGGAAGTGTAATTATTAATAAAGTGAGAGAGTCTGAAGTCGGTGTTGGCTTTGATGCTCTGAAAGAAGAATATGTTGATATGGTTAAAGCAGGTATTCTTGATCCCGCAAAGGTTACAAGAAGTGCTCTGCAGAACGCAACCAGCGTAGCTTCCACACTCCTTACAACAGAATCTGTTGTTGCCAATATCAAAGAAGAAACTCCCGCAATGCCCGCAGGCGGTGCCGGCATGGGCGGAATGATGTAACCCATCGGAAGAAAATCAAGCGCGGTCCCTTTATGGGGCCGCATTTGATTTTACCCGATGGGTTAACGATAAATGCGAAGCATTTAGAGTTTGCATACCGCTGCGTAGCAGCAGTAGAGCACGAAGTGCGAGTATGCGAGTTAAAATACCCGATGGGTTAACGATAAATGCGAAAACGCCCTGTGCAATTTCCCTGCACAGGGCGTTTTTGTTATTGACCGGCGTTGACGAACACTTGAAAAAAATATATAATATTTTTATTATGCCGTTAAAGCAGTAGATTACTACAGCAAAGGTGTGAGTGTATGACAGAAGAAGGAAAAGAAACAACGAAAAAAGAAGTGGTAATTGATGATGGCAGAATTGAGGCCATACAGGAGTTTCAAAGTCCTGAGCAGCTTTACAATGACCTGATCCTGCGGGTAAAGAAGTATCACCCTTCCGATGATATTTCTCTGATAGAGAAAGCCTATAAGGTCGCGTCGGAAGCCCATAAGGACCAGCTCCGAAAATCAGGAGAGCCATATATCATTCATCCGTTATATGTTGCTATTATTTTGGCAGACCTTGAAATGGACAAGGAAACCATTGCCGCCGGGCTTCTCCATGACGTGGTGGAAGACACCATTATGACGGAACAGGAGATCAGGCAGCAGTTCGGTGATGAGGTGGCGCTTCTGGTAGACGGCGTTACCAAGCTGCAAAAACTGCAGTTCACGGGAAACGGAGATCAGCCTGACAGACTGGAAATGCAGGCGGAAAATCTTCGTAAAATGTTTCTTGCCATGGCAAAGGATATCCGTGTGATTCTGATCAAACTGGCAGACAGACTTCACAACATGCGTACCTTAAAGTACCAGAAGCCGGAAAGCCAGCAGCGCATAGCCAGAGAAACACTGGATATCTATGCGCCTATTGCACAGAGACTCGGTATTTCCAAAATCAAAGTGGAACTGGATGATCTTTCCCTGAAATATCTGGAACCGGAAGCTTATTATGATCTGGTGGATAAAATCGCAGTGCGCAAGAATGTCCGCGAAAAATATATCCAGAGCATTGTGGATGAGGTCAGTGAGCATATTAAAAACGCCGGCATCAAAGCACAGATTGACGGCCGTGTGAAGCATTTCTTCAGCATCTACAAAAAAATGAAAAATCAGAATAAGACCATTGATCAGATTTATGATCTGTTTGCCGTGCGTATTATTGTGGACACGGTAAAGGATTGCTATGCAGCGTTGGGTGTCATTCATGAAATGTATAAACCCATACCCGGTCGTTTTAAAGATTATATTGCCATGCCGAAGGAAAATATGTATCAGTCACTTCACACCACACTGATCGGAACAAACGGACAGCCCTTTGAGATTCAGATCCGTACCTTTGAAATGCATAAGGCTGCGGAATACGGTATTGCTGCCCACTGGAAATATAAGGAGGCCTCCGATGGCAAAAAAGCGGATAACTCGGAGGAAGAAAAACTGACATGGCTCCGCCAGATTCTGGAATGGCAGAGAGATATGTCCGATAACAAAGAGTTCATGAAACTGTTAAAGAGTGATCTTGACCTGTTTTCGGATAGTGTTTACTGTTTTACACCCTCCGGAGAAGTGAAAAATCTCCCGGCAGGTTCTACACCCATCGATTTCGCGTACAGCATTCACAGCGCGGTGGGCAATAAGATGATTGGAGCCAGAGTGAACGGCAAGCTGGTGACGATCGATTATGAAATAAAAAATGGTGATCAGATTGAAATTTTAACCTCCCAGAATTCGAAAGGACCAAGCCGTGACTGGCTCAATGTGGTCAAGAGTACCCAGGCGAAAAACAAGATCAACCAATGGTTTAAAAATGAGTTTAAAGAAGAAAATATTGTAAAAGGAAAAGAACTTTTAAACAATTACTGCAGAGCAAGAGGAATCAATATCCAGAATCTGATGAAGCCGGATTACACGGAAGCAATCATGCGTAAGTACGGTTTCAGAGATTGGGATGCAGTGCTTGCGGCAATCGGTCATGGTGGATTAAAGGAAGGCCAGATCATCAACAAGATGATGGAATTCTATGAAAAAGACCATAAGGTTGTCATGACCAATGAGCAGGTGCTGGCACAGGTGGCGGAAAATGCACAGAGTGTTTCCGCAAGTCCTGCAAAGATGAAATCAAAGAGTGGAATCGTGGTGAAGGGAATCCATGATATTGCGGTTCGTTTCTCCAAATGCTGTTCTCCTGTGCCGGGAGATGAAATTGTGGGATTTGTCACCAGAGGAAGAGGTGTTTCCATTCACAGGACAGATTGCATTAATATTCTGAATCTTCCCGAAATGGAAAGGGAGAGACTGATTGATGCAGAATGGGAGCATTCTGCAGATGAGATTGCGGGTGGCAAATATCTTGCAGAAATCAAGATTTATGCCAATAACAGAAACGGTCTTCTTGCCGATATCTCCAAGGCTCTTACGGAGAAGAATATTGATATTCTTTCCATGAATACCAGAACCAGTAAACAGGGGCTTGCCACAATGTCAACATCGTTTGAAATTAGCAGCAGGGAAGAACTGATCAGGATCATTGAAAAAATCAAATCCATTGACAGTGTGATTGATATTGAGAGAACCACTGGCTGATGGAGAAGGCATAGAATCCGCCAGAAAGGAAAGAAAATGAATGAGTTAAAGATTGGAAAAATCACTCTCGGTATCTGCCAGACAAACTGCTATTTTGTGTATGAGGACGGAAAAAAGGAAGTGCTCCTTTTTGATCCGGCAGATCACGGTGATTATCTTTACAATGCTTTGAAGGAAAAGGGATTTTCTGTGGGAGCAATTCTGCTGACCCATGGACATTTTGATCATATCTGGGGAGCAGAGAAACTGAGGGAACTGTCAGGAGCAAAGCTTTATGCCTATGAAGGGGAAAAAGAGCTGTGCGGGGATGCCGGCTTAAATGTATCTGCACAGGCGGGAAGAGCCTGTCAGGTGGTGCCTGATGTACTGTTTCGGGACGGAGAGGAATTTACCCTTCTTGGTATTACCGGAAAGGTGATTGCAACACCCGGACATACGGGAGGAAGCTGCTGCTATTATTTTGAAAAGGATAAGATATTGATCAGTGGAGATACTCTGTTTTTGGAATCTGTGGGAAGAACGGATTTCCCCACAGGAAGCATGAGCACACTGGTGCGTTCCATCCGGGAAAAACTGATGGTGCTTCCCGATGATGTAAAGGTGTATCCGGGACACGGTCCATCCACAACCATCGGATATGAAAGAGAAAATAACAGTTTTTATTAATAATAGAAATGGTCTGCAAAATAGACAGGCCGCATATGAGGAGGCAATGAATGAAAAGAAAACTGATAACCTGTCTTTTGACATCAATTTTGGCGGCAATGCTGCTTGCAGGATGCGGAAAAAGTAATGAGCCGGAAACTGTTGTGGAGGAAGAAACCGCTCCTACACCTGAGGCGACCGCAGAACCCACGCCCACTCCGGAGCCGGAAGGATTTGCGGTAATTGAGGAGAGAAAAGTTGTGGACGGAAAGATGCAGAGTTATCTGACCGGTGAATGGAAAGAGGAAAGTGTCGTGACAAGACGTCCTATCGCCGTAATGATTCCCAATAATGCACCGGCAATGCCGCAATACGGTATTTCCAAGGCAAGTATTATCTATGAGGCACCCGTGGAAGGCCGTATTACAAGGCTGATGGCCGTATTTGAAGATTTTGACGATCTTGACAGAATCGGACCTGTCAGAAGCAGCCGTGATTACTTTATTTATGTGGCTATGGGCTACGAGGCAATTTACTGCAACTGGGGTCTCGCAAGACCTTATGTGGAGGAACTGATCAACCGTGATACGGTGCAGAATATCAGTGCGGCAGTGGAAGGAATCTACAATCCTGCCCATGAAGCCTTTGACAGAGTCAGCCGCCCCGGTTATGCGACGGAGTTTACGGGATACCTGTTTATCGATGGCATGAAGGAAGCTGCAGAGCGCCTTTCCTATGACTGGGACTACGATGATGCTTATGTGCCTCCCTTTACCTTCGCAGCGGAGGAGGTCAGGGCAGAGGACAATTATGAGGATGCAGAGAGTGCTGTAAAGATCATGCCCGGAGGAACGGAAGGAAATCAGGGCGGATACGGTGCATACACTCCCTATTTTGAATATCATGAGGACGACGGTCTTTATTACCGTTATCAGGATGGAAAAGAACAGACAGATGAGATTGACGGAAGTCAGCTCGCGGTGTCCAACGTGGTGTTCCAGTATTGCCATGGAGAAGTGAGAGACGATCATGATTATCTGGCATTCGGCGTGCATGGTGAGGGTGATGCCATTGTGTTTACCGGAGGCAAGGTGATCAAGGGAACATGGAAGCGTTATGACGGTGATGCAACGCCTGCAAAGTTCTATGATGAGAACGGAGAAGAGATCATCTTTAATCAAGGCAAAACATGGATCTGCAATATCTGGCAGGAATACGGTGAGTTTGCAAAGTACGAATAAATATAGAAGAAAAGAAGAGGAACCTTCCGGAGGACGGAACGGTTCCTCTTTTATGTGGTGCGCCTTGCGGCGCATTCTGGCGGGCGCTTATCGGCTACTTTACAATCCGTATGCTTTTGTGTATAATGTTTGCGATGAACCTTGATAACTGAATAGATTTTATGACTGTTATTGTTTTCCTCATTTAGCGCCAGAGCCTTAGACAGAACCGGGCGGCCTGAAACAGCAAAGCCCCGGGGATATCTTTAAGGATGACGAGGAGAAGGGTTATCGAAAATTCGGCGGATGCCCTTCCGCATCCTTCCGGTGCGGGATATACCGGCAAATATGCAGGTGACTGCAAAACAAATACGGTATAACGGAGGACGGGAATTTTTACAGAAAACTGATTTGAAAGAATATGTCAGCGAATTTTCCCGTAAGAATAGTAAAAAAGTAATTTTTATAAAGTAAACATATAACGAATATAGAAAGATGAGGAAAATGATATGTGTGGAATTATAGGATATACAGGAACAAAAGAGGCAAGTGAGATCATGCTGGATGCGTTGGAACTTCTGGAGTACAGAGGATATGACAGTGCAGGAATCGCACTTTCCGATGAGAACGGCGGACCTGCAAGAATTATCAAGCGTGCGGGAAGAGTAAAGGATCTACGCCTTCTGTGTGAAGAAAAAAATGTTTCCGGACACTGTGGGATCGGTCACACCAGATGGGCGACCCACGGCGGAGTCAGTGATGAGAATGCACATCCCCACGGCTACGGCAAGGTTACCATTATTCACAACGGTATTATTGAGAACTACAGACAGCTGATCGAAAAGTATGAGCTGGACGGAAAGTTGAAATCCCAGACTGACAGTGAAGTGGTGGCAGCAGTTCTCTCTCATTTTTATCAGGGAGATCCCTATTCGGCCATTCGAAAGACTGTCCTGAAGCTGAAAGGAACCTTTGCACTTGCCATTATGTTTGAGGATATACCCGGCAAAATTTATGCGGTTCGGAATGTAAGCCCTATCGTTGCGGCAAATACTGAGGACGGAGCCATCCTTTCCTCTGATGTGGCAGCGATTGTGCCTTTTACAACCCAATATTTTGTGGTACCGGAATTAAATGTGGTATGTCTTTCCAGAGAAGGCATTGAAATGTATGATCTGTCAGGTGACAAGGCCAGAATTGACTGGCTCACTGTTGACTGGGATATCAGCCGCAGCGACAAGGGCGGTTATCCGTTTTATATGGAAAAAGAGATCATGGAGCAGCCGGACGTCATCAATGATACCGTGCTTCCCAGAATCAAGGACGGTAAGCCTGATTTTACGGCAGAAGGAATTCAGGATGAGATGCTGGCCTCCTGCGAGAGAATCTGTGTGATCGCCTGCGGAACAGCCATGCATGCAGGACTTGTGGGAAAGAGCCTGATCCAGTCCATGATCGGCATTCATGTGGATGTGGTGATGGCATCTGAGTTTATGTACAACGATCCTGTTGTGAATGACAAAACACTGGTGATCGCCATCTCCCAGTCGGGAGAGACGATTGATACGCTGGAGGCACTCAAGTTTGCAAGAAAGTGCGGCTCGCCCAGCATTTCCATTGTCAATGTGAAGGGAGCTTCCATTGCAAGGGCAAGTGAGCATGTGATTTATACCTGTGCGGGACCGGAAATCGCAGTGGCAAGCACCAAGGCATACACGACCCAGCTTGCAGTGCTTTATCTTCTGACAGCCAGAATGGCTATCGCCAGAGGACTTTGGAGCGATGAACAGACAGAGAAATATATGAAGGAGCTTCTCCGTGTTCCGGAGGTTATGAAAGAGGTTCTTTCTCAGAAGGAAGAGATTCATCACATTGCGGATACCATCCTGAATGCAAAGGACGTTTTCATGATAGGAAGAGGGTTGGATTACTCCATTCTGCTGGAGGGATCCCTGAAATTGAAGGAGGTTTCCTACATTCATTCAGAGGCCTACGCATCCGGAGAGCTGAAACACGGAACCATCGCGCTGATCACTTCGGAGACACCGGTGATCGCAGTGGTAACCCAGGATAAGTTAAAGAGCAAGGAGCTTTCCAATATCAAGGAAGTACAGTCGAGAGGCGCAAAGGTGATTCTTCTGATCAAGGGCGACGAAGTGCTCGAGCAGGAGAAGATCTGGAGCAGGATATTCAGACTGCCCGTGATGGAGGATGAATTTATGGTAATGCCTGCATCGGTGGTACTTCAGCTGATTGCTTACTATGTATCTCTTGACAAGGGACTTGATGTGGATAAGCCGAGAAATCTTGCAAAGGTGGTAACGGTAGAATAATGATATGTAACAGAAAAAGTGCGGAAAACAATAACAGATAAAATCAGGGTTCGGTGGGTGTCCGCATCGAAAAAGATGCGGATACCTTTTTGTATGGGGCTTCGCAGCCTGCGGGAAACTTTTTAGTAAGGGAAAAAGAGGAAAATATGGAACAGAAGCTTATTGCAGTTACAGTAAACAAAGCAGGGTTTGAATATGACATTCATTCGCTGGTAAAGGCGTTTTATCCGGAATGTGATGTGAAGGTGTGTGTGGAAGGACAGGATGATTCTTACAGTTCATCTGAGGGGTATCCGGATCTGTTGCTTCGTTTTTTTGAGGATAAGATACTCCTTACGCTTGTGAAAACAGAAGAGGAAAAAGGAAGTGCTTCTTTTGGCGGCAGGAAGGTGGAGATTTCGGAAGATATGGAGCGACCGGAGGTGAAGAACCGCTTGAAACAGCTGATCTATGTGACGCTGTCGGAAACTCTGCAAAGACAGCTCCCATGGGGAACACTGACGGGAATCAGACCCACCAAGATTCCCATGACTCTTTTGGAACAGGGAATGCAGGAGAAAGATATCCTTTCCTATATGAAGGAAACTTATCTTGTCAGTGAGGAAAAGGGGCTTCTCTCCATTGATATCGCTAAAAGAGAAAAGGAACTTTTATCCACCCTTCATTACAAGGATGGCTACAGCCTGTACATCGGGATTCCCTTTTGCCCGACCACCTGTCTTTATTGTTCCTTTACTTCGTATCCCATTGTGTCATGGAAAAAGAGAATAGATGATTATCTCGCCGCACTGGAAAAGGAAATTGATTTCACTGCTGAGATCTACAAGGATAAAATACTGGATACGGTCTATATCGGTGGAGGTACACCAACCACACTGGAGGCAGAAGAACTTGACAGACTTCTGGGAAAACTGAAAAACACACTTGATTTTTCAAATGTGAAAGAATTTACAGTGGAAGCGGGAAGAGCGGACAGCATCACGGAAGAGAAACTGGCGGTTTTAATGAAGTGGGGCGTTACCAGAATTTCTGTCAATCCCCAGACTATGAAGCAGGAAACCCTTGATCTGATCGGAAGGAGACATACCGTAGAGCAGGTGAAGGAGGCCTTCCATTTAGCCAGAAGCATGGGCTTTTCCAACATCAATATGGATCTGATTCTGGGACTTCCGGGAGAGAAGGAGGAGGATGTGGCAAGGACCATAGAGGCGGTTAAGGCGCTTATGCCGGATTCCCTTACGGTCCATTCCCTTGCCATCAAGCGTGCATCCAGACTGAACCAGTGGATAGAGGAAAACGGTATTACCGCATTGCACAACACGGATGAAACCATGAAAATTGCCGCAAAAGGTGCATCGGATATGGACATGGTACCCTATTATTTGTACAGACAGAAAAATATGTCCGGAAACTTTGAAAATGTGGGTTATGCAAAAGAGGGCAAATTCGGAATCTATAACATATTAATTATGGAGGAACTCCAAACGATCGTGGCGCTTGGAGCAGGTTCGATTACGAAGCGGGTGTTCCCGGACGGCAGGATTGAGCGGTGCGACAATGTGAAAGATGTAGGGCTCTATATCGAGAAAATTGAGGAAATGATAGAGCGCAAACGGAGACTTCTTGAGGATTAGTGTGTACCGAATTGAGTTGGTCGCATTATAGAATAATACTTTTAACTTTGGCAAAAGATATGGATATTAATATATTGAGATAATGGATGAATGGGGATTTGCGTAGAAAATGCACTTGAACAAACGGGGATTTGCGTAGAAAACGCGTTTACATGAATGGGGATTTGCGTTATACTCTTTTTGAAAGGTGGTAATAAATATGGAAAAACCAGTTTTTAAGAGGAAAATATACGATGAGATTCTAGAATGGAAAGAGAAGCGTAGCGATAAATATGCGCTTTTAATAAAAGGGGCAAGACGTGTAGGAAAATCAACTATTGTAGAAGAATTTGCGAAGAAGGAATTTAAGTCATATATACTGATTGATTTTGCTCATACGAGCAAGTCGATTATAGAACTGTTTGATGATACGTATGATTTAGATTTCTTCTTTTTACAGCTACAGCAGTTGACAGGAATTAAATTATATGAAAAAGAATCAGTGATTATTTTTGATGAAGTACAACTGCTTCCTAAGGCCAGACAGGCAATAAAGTATCTTGTAGCAGATGGAAGATACAAATATATAGAGACAGGTTCACTGCTGTCAATTAAGAAAAATACAAAGGATATATTAATCCCAAGTGAAGAACATAAAATATCAATGTACCCTATGGATTTTGAAGAATTTTTGTGGGCAATTGGGGATGAAGTGACTGCCGATACCATAAAAATATTATTACAAAAGAAAAAGTCCGCGGGAAATGTGTTGCATAGAAACCTGATGCGTATTTTCAGACTATATATGCTTGTTGGAGGTATGCCACAGGCTATAGAAACATATATTGAACAAAATAATCTTCAGGCAGTTGATGAAACAAAAAGAGAGATTATAGATTTGTATGAGGAAGATTTTACCAAGATAGATGGAACCGGTCTGGTCGGGGATATTTTTGATGCTATACCGGCTAATCTAAGTGGTAATGCATCAAGATATGTTTTATCAAATGCAAGGGAAGGAATTCGTACAGAACAGGTTCGTGAATTGATACCTGATATGCTAAGTTCTTATACAGTTAATATTGCGTATCATGCAAATAATCCGGGTGTTGGAATGGCATTAGAAAAAGATGCAGGAAGATATAAGTTGTTTACTTCTGATGTTGGACTGTTTGTTACGCTTGCATTTAAAGATAAGAAGTATACAGAGAATGTGATTTATAACAAGCTGTTATCAGATAAGCTTGAAGCAAATTTAGGATATGTGTATGAGAATGTTGTGGCTCAAATGCTAATCGTGAAGGGGAATAATCTGTTTTATTATACAATGGAAAGTGATACTTCAAATCATTTATATGAAATAGATTTCCTTACTTCGGTGGGAGGCAAAATATGTCCGCTTGAAGTAAAATCAGGTAATTATAGAGGACATAAATCCTTAGATGTGTTTTGCAAAAAGTTTAGCAGCCGTGTGAGAGATAAATATGTTGTCCATATAAAAGACTACAAATGGGAGAATGGAATTCATTACTTACCGGTATATATGGTTCCGTTTCTGTAATACTTTGCAGTTACATGAAAAATATACACAAATTTTATTTTGAAAAGATTGACGAGATGATAGAAAGAAAACGGGAGCTTTTTTCAGGAGGTGTCTGATATGCAGGAAACAAATCACATTACTATTATTTCAAACAGAAGAAAAGTTGTGCTTGGCATCAGCACAATCCTTTACGTTCTTATGGTAGGTAAGAATGCCGAGATACATGTTTCGGGCGGGAAGATCTACACAACAAGAATGAATCTTGGCGAGCTTGAGGAAAAACTGGGTGATGGCTTTATAAAGGTACACCGTGGATGTCTTGTGTCCATAATGGCGATACACGATATCACCGACAGTGTCAACTTAAGTAACGGCGAGTCTTTGATCTATACGATACGAAGGAAAAACGAGATTATTGACCAACTGCATGCAAAGCAGAAGAACATGATAAACAGTTTCATCGGGGAGGGCATTCCCATGACGGAAGAGGAATATCGCAAGCATTACAGCAGCTTTGAACACCTGCCCTTTGCATTTACGGATATCGAGATGATATTCAATGAGGAGAGGCATGCTGTGGACTGGATTTTCAGATATGGCAATCCCGCCCTCGCAAAGCTTGAAAAGCTACCGCTGGAACAATTGATCGGCAGCACGTTTGGAAGCCTGTTTTCCAACATGGATTCCAAGTGGCTCAGAAACTACGAGCGCTCTGCGCTTTACGGTGAAACGCTGGAAATCATCGATTACAGCCCCGAGATAGATACCTATCTGAAGGTGATATGTTTTCCGACTTTTCAAGGTCACTGCGGATGCATACTGTTTGACATTTCAGAGATAGAATATACGGAAAGCAGCAGCGATGCCGACAGGGCGTTGATGCTCTATTTAAGAAAAATGCCGGAGAAGAACGAATAAAGACAGATGGAAATGTTCCATCTGTCTTTTATGTTATAGTGGAATCGGCGGATGAACATGAGCATGGTGCGGGATTATTACGATTTACACTTATGTGTGAAAATATATAATTGTAGAACTTTACATGATATATTTATTTTGTTAAAATATGAAAATGTAAATGAATATTTACTTATTTCCTACAAAGGAGTGACATTTCTTGAGAACCGTAAATCACGAAGCACGTAATGCAAAGAAAATCGCTATCATGGAAAAATGTTTCGATTGCTATGCGGAAAATGGACTTAACAGCGTTGGCGTAAGTGCCATTGCAGACGAATGTGGCATAAACGTGGCAAGCATATATCAGTATTTTGACAATCTGGATGACCTTATTATTAAGGCCACCGAATACTGTATGAGTAAAGTGGAAGATGACTTTATGGAGAAAGCCCCTGAAAATGTAGAGGACTTGTGGCGCTTCATCGATGAGATTCCATACTGGACGGCCAAAAAGCATGGAAAGAAGTACCGCCTGATGTATCAGGTATATACCCATCCAAAATACAGGGAGTATGGGCAGAAATTCTTCAAAGGAGTGGATGAACGTTATACGGAATACGCAAAATCTTTGGAAGATAAAATCGGTATTCCCTACCAAAAACTGACACCCCTGATTTTTATCTTAGTCAGGGCCTGCGTTCACTACGCGCTGTTCGAGGATGAGTTCTACTTAAAATCCCAGATAGAAGTTCTGAAAGAGAGTCTAGAACTTTTTATTATGAAATATAACCCCAAAGCACCAAAGAATGGAGAAAGAACACCCGGCAAGAAACGGGAAGCGGTAGCTTGCACCTCTTATGAGTCTGTGTCTAATCGGAACGATGATTCCGAATAAGGTATATCTGTGTCGATTTGCGCCGTTTATATGTCGTTTTGAGTCGGGTCTCTTGATGAGGGCCACTCCAAAATGATAACATTTCTTCGTATGTAATAAGAGGTAAAAGGATAGTAATCCATGCACATCATAATGAGGAATGAATTAATTCATGATATTTTGAGTGAATTAAAGAAGAAAAAAATGATTTACCTGGAAGCGCCTTGCGGATGGGGTAAAACAGTACTGTTACACCAGCTGGAAGAAGCAATCGGAAGAGAAAATTGTACTGTTATCCGCAGCGCTGACATTGAAATGAATTTGATGACGGATACGAATAAAGAGCAGAAAGAAAATGGTGAGCCAAAGATTTTCCTGGTAGATAATCTGGGAGAATGGGTCGTTTCTGGAAGTATTGAATTATTAGTAAATGCTATTCAGAATCAAAGTCAGGAATGCAGATATATATTTGCGGGAAGAATTCCTCTTCCTGCTCAATTGCTTCCATATAAACTGACTTACCAGATTACCATATACGGAAAAAACAGGTTGGCGTATTCCGAAAAGGAGCTGGGTGAGATTTGTGCCGATCATTATCAGGGACATAGAGAACAAATCAGAGATCTGTATGAAGCATGTGGGGGTATGCCCTTATTTCTTACTGTGGCAGAGAATTTTTTAGAAGGAATGATTGCGGATGATAAATCAACGGCTTCTCAGCAAATGTTATGAGGAATGCTTCCAATATTACGAAGTGGAATGTTTCAAAGCATATCCGTATGAGTATCAGATTATTTTACTGAAGCTTGCTTTTTTCCAGAAAGTAAATAAGGAGCTTCTGACACAGGTATTCGGATTTAGTGAAAAAGACAGCCTGCGCATATTGAATGAGCTGACGGATTCTTTCGGTGCATTGATCTTCTGCGGAGAAGATGAGTATGAAATCGAGGATTTTTTGAGATTATTTCTTCAAAAAAGACAAACTGCTTATCTTGGTGTGGGAGAAATGAAGCCCTTGTATTCCGCAGCATTTGATTATTACTGCAATAAGGGGAAATGGCTGGAAGCAATCAAATATGCAGATTTGAATGGTGATAAGCAGGGGATGGTCAAATGCCTGCATGCAGCCTGTGAAAATAATGTATTACATGCCGGTTATTTAGAGCTGGAAGCTTACATGAGAAGCATTCCGCAAAGCTATATTGTCAATGACCCGGTGCTTTGTTACGCGTATGCTTTCATGGAAGCACTGTGCGGCAACAGAGAGGGCGCTGAATATTATGAGCAACAGCTGGAAAAGTATTTGAAGAGTTTGCCGGAGGAGACACAAGAGTATCGGAAGCTTCAGCTGTTCTACAGATATATGCAGATATGTCTTCCCTATAAGAGTGCAGAGGAACTGGAAAAGCAGTTACTGCTTCTGGAAGGGCAGACGGATCATCCCGGGTATAGGCTTAGTATCAGTGGAGGACTTCCCAGTGTGCTGCATGGCGGAAGAGATTTTTGCATGTACATGAAACACGACCGGGAAACCATCCATGAGGTATGTAAAAGACTATCTCCCATTTTACAGGAAAATTTTGAAGGATTTGAAGAAACCGCATTGGGGGAAATTGCATATGAAAAAGGTGATTTTCAGGATGCAGTTACCTGGCTCAGCAAAGGGGCAGGAAAAGCGGTAAAGGGAGAGGAAATCGAATTTGTTGCCAATATGCTGCTGGTTAAGATTATGTTTCACAGAAATCAGCCGGAGCAGGCAGCACATATCATAAAAAGCCTGGATAAAATCCTGGAGCAGAAGAATAACACATACAGCAGAAAGAATCTGGATGCTTTCAATGTATATATCAGTATGCTTAAGGGACAGGCAGAACCGGTCAAAGACTGGGTGGAACACAGGGCACCGAGCGAATACGATTACTTTGATGTTATGGACAGATATTGTTATCTGGTAAAAATATATGCCTATATTATGCTGGGCAAAACGGAAAGTGCACTGCTGGTTCTGCATCGTATATTACAATATTCCGGGGATTATAATCGCAAATACGATGAATTGAATATGCGGATATTGGAAATGATCATCGGCTACCGTCATGGGGACACCACATGGTCAGGGAAGCTTAAGGAGCTTCTGGCAGAGACCGGGGACTATGGAATGGTTCGAATCTATGCAGATAAAGGAAGCCTGATATATCCTATTTTAAAAGAATACAAAGAAACAAACAAAAACAGACAGGTGGATTCCGAGTATTATATAAAAATTTTGGAGCAGACAAAGAAAGAAGCCTTATTGTATCCCGGCTTTCTGGCACAGCAGGTGGAGCTTGAAAAACTCAGTGAACAGGAAACGGATGTACTGCGGCTCCTTTGTCAGGGAATGAGGAATGCGGAGATTGCAGACAAACTTTACCTGTCGGAGAATACTGTAAAATACCATCTGAAAAAGGTATATCAGAAACTGCAGGTAAGCTCCCGAAGCGAGGCAATTGCCCGGGCGAGGGAGAGGAATCTTGTATAAGATTCCGGAAGGGCGTGATAAATAAATGGCAGAATATGATAGTTTGAAATCAAAGCAGGAGAGGTACGAAAAACAGAAAAAACTGAAGGAAGCTTATTATCGTCTGACAGCTCCCGTACATGTAACTTTAAATTCCTATAAGGAACATGAGCGCATCGAAGGCTATTATGAGTTTAAGGATTACGGAAGGATATTTCAATGTGACAGGCTTTTGAAGCTGGAGACCATCTATGGGAAAGTACAGATGGGCTACAATCCCAATCGTGGAAGAAGCTTTGTATTTGCCAATATGAAAACCAACCTGTATGATACGGTCAATTCCCGTTATCAGAAGATTATGAAGGAATATCAGCAAAAACCGGAGCAGAAGAAGGGAAACGAAAACAGGGCTTATGTGTCCGCCAGATGGAAGAATGCTGCCATATTATTGGAAAAGGCAGAGAATAAACCATGGTCTGAGAAATCCATGCAGCCATATTTCCATAATGCGAACATGGATGCAATTCTAAAAACCATGCCCTTTTTTTTTAAGGAGCAGGAAAGGGAGCAGCTCCGCGGAAACGCAGAGCAGATAAAGAGGCTGCAGGAAGGCGTAAGGCAGAATGCTTTGCAGGGAAAAAGGCAGGAAAGCGGCAGCTTAAATGAACAGATGAGAGAGCTTCAGGAAGAAAGCAATATGCTGCAGGCGATTCTCTACAGAAAGGACAGCGGAAGGAGAGGCTTCATCAGAAAACTCAATTATGCCTTTGATATCGAGAAGCATGAAATGTTTGATTATTACAGACAGCAGAGATTAAGAGCCATGAAAGAAGAGGTAGAAGCAATCGAAGCCGGTGCTGACAGTGAAGGCGGCGATTCTTCAGAAGAAAAGAAAAATGACAAGCAATAAAAGAGGTTAAGGAATGGACAAAAAGAAAGTCATTACAGAGTTCACATACCAAAATACATACAGTGACAGAAATTATCTGGAGGAAGTCAGCCGGTTGCTTGGATGGTCTTTGCAGGAAACGGAATTGGCGAAGAAACTGTTAAAAGGACCTTTGTCCCTTGAAGCAATCGGGAAGGAAGAATGGGAGAATTTGTCCCCTGCCTTTGGGCATACAGAAAAGGAGATTTATCTGTATCCCGTGGTTGCCGGGTATATAGCGGGAGAACTGCCTGATGCGGAATACGGCACCTTGCCGGCGGGAATCAAATTGCTGTTTCCTTCTGCCGAAAAGCTTTACGGAGACAGCGAAATCGTGGAGGAAATGGTTTCCCTGTTTGGTAATGTAAAGGAGGCACAAAAGGAAGAGTCATTTGCCTATGTACTGGTAGAAAACGGCAGAAGCGGGGCTCGTTTCCTTGCAGGCCAGGCAGCATACAGACTGGGGATGCCGCTTCTTGTCTGGGATGGGGAACAGCCCCATTGGCAGGAGCTTCTGCTGACAGCGGTTTTATATGATGCTTTGATTTGCGTGGATGCAAGAAACTTAAGAAGCGGCCGAGAAGTCTTTTGCAAGCGCATGGAACAGCTCTCCGAACGTGTCATGAGATTTGTGATATTGCTGGAGAACAGGGAAGACGCGGGAGATTTATGCAGAAGGGTAAAGAGCATCTATCAGATGCTTCCGGTGACGGTCAGGGCTGACCGGGAAGCCTGCCTTCAGGATTACGAGGAAAACAGTGGAATCTCCATACCGGAAAAGGTGCACAGAAGACTGGAGGATGGTCAGTACACTATGGATTCCGTGAAGCGGGTGCTCTGCGAGTTTACCGCCCGGGCACAGCTTGTGGGAGAAGGCGCATTGACAGAAAGCGCTGCAGAGCAGATCGTGGAATATTATGATGAAAAAGAAAAGGGATTGTTCGGAATCAGCCAGCTTACGACAAACCGCCGGCTGGTCGATTTGTGTTTGCCCGCAGAGCATCACCGCAAGCTTGCTTCCGTCTGTGCCATGCTTAAAAAACGGGATAAGGTCATGAGAGAATGGGGGTTTTCCGACAAGTACAGCTATGGGAACGGGATTTCCCTGCTTTTCTACGGGGCACCCGGTACAGGTAAGACCATGGCGGCACAGGCCATTGCGGGAGAACTGGGCATGCCCTTATATCGTGTGGATTTATCCCAGTTAATCAGCAAATATATCGGCGAAACCCAGAAGAACATCGGTAAGGTCTTTGAGCAGGCCGGGCAGCTAAAAGGCATTTTATTGTTTGACGAGGCGGATGCTCTGTTTGCAAGGCGAAATGAAGTGAACGATGCACAGGATAAATATTCCAATGCGGAAACAGCATATTTGTTACAGAGAATCGAGGAGTGGGACGGCATCTGCATCCTTGCTACGAATCTTCTGCAGAATTTTGACGAGGCATTCCGCAGAAGAATCACCTATATGCTGAATTTTCCAATGCCGGATGAAGAAGTCAGGGAGAGACTGTGGCAGAAGGTGTTTCCAAAGCAGGCAAGCGTGTCGGAGGATATGGATACCTCGGTTCTGGCTGAAAATTTCGAGCTGTCGGGAGCAGCCATCAGGAATGCTGCCCTGCAGGGAGCCTATCTGGCGGCTGTGGAGGAGACGGACATCGGTATGAGGCATGTCCTTGGCGGTATTGCCAATGAGTATCGCAAGCTGAATAAGAACATGAAGCCGGAGCAGAAGGCGCTGCTTCAGAAATATGACGCCGAAGAGACATAACTACCCTAAAGAGTGGTGACCGAAAGAAAAGCCGATGCTATGATACATCATAGAATCGCAATTTTGGCGTTCACAAATTTTTAGCCTGCACACAGGAATATATAAGACAGGAGAGGGAACATGAGCCTGTATTTAAAAGACAAAAACGATGAATTACAGAATAGAGAGAAGGGGCCGAAGAATGTAGAGAGAAGAAAATGGAAGGAAGCCCCCGGGTATACCTCCAGAATCCTTTCTGCATTGGGAGTACTCTGCGTTTTGGCAGTGATCGTAGGTATAGCTGCCTATATGCCCATATTGTCGAAAGCGGAAACAGGAACTAATCTGCCTCCATTACCTACTAAGTGGGGAGAAACTTCTTTACCGCTCTATCAATTCAATCAATTCTCAGAGACTGTAAAATTGGAAGATTTGACGTTTCTGAACGCTACGTACGATGAAGGAAATAATTTAGTAGTCGAGGCTGCCATTACAACTGAGGAACAGTTAAAGGCGGTTCTGTCTGGGTTGAAAACATCGGGAACTGCGAAAGATGAAAGTGGTAATACCACACCAATTACAAGAACTGATAAAGTTATATTCAAGCTGACCAAGGATATGACAATAACCGACTGGATACTGGATGGAACTGATAACACGTTTGCAATGGATGTTTTTGACGGTCAGGGGCATACCATCACATGTACCTATACGGATAGCTTTAAGAAGGAAGAGCGTGGAATTTATAGTTCAAATGGGGAATTGGCATATGGGCTGCTTTTTGGCAAGGTTTCTGATGCAGCAACCGTACGGAATCTCCAGGTGAGTATAATAAATAATAAATTAGTCTTTAAATTTTCTTCTAACGCTGGTTACGCTGGAGCTTTTATCGGCTTGGGCGGCGTGTGTGGCGTTGCTGATAATGCGGTTTTTTCAGATATTGAGATATCCGGTACAAGGGAAGTGGTAAACGCACAGTCTTACTGTATAGAAAATCGTAATTACGGAGTGGGTGGCTTGGTTGGAATCGTTCGGTCAAATGTTTCGATTACAAGGTGTAAAGACGATTCTGTGATAAAATCTTCTTTCGACAGATTTAACACAGGAGATGCTGATCCTGTTTGTACAACAGGTGGTATTGTCGGACAGATATCAGGCTCCGCCAACATCATTCATGCATGCTGGGGAAATGGTGATTATGAGAGTGATGTTGGTCGCAACGGAATCAGCAAGCTCATTGCATGCGGAACAATAGTCGGGGATGTGCAATCAGCAGGAGCAGTTACGATAGAGGATTGTGCAGGTAGGGACGATATGGGAATGATTGCTGCTGTACATTCAAGTGCTGAAGAAAATAAGAGAATAACTGTTAGCAATTGTTATGGTAAAACACCCTATACCTTTGAAAAATATGAGTATTATATAGACGGCAAAGTCCATCATATCGTTCATGGAACGGAGCTTACTTCATCTTTATCTGAAAAAAGGGAAAGAATTAATACTACTGACTGGGGATATGATGAAAACACTGCTCAACATTATCTGCTGCACCCGACATATAATAATTGCTGGGTCAATGTTGAAAGCCTCAATATGGGAGATCCGCTTGGTGAGGAGCATAAGATAACTATCACAGGTACGGTTAGTCTTAGTGATTCTGCGTATAGTAAGATTGCCTTTCCTGATGATGCGAAGGTTTATCTTTATATGACAACCAACGGAACAGATGATCCAATGCTATCGCCGGCTCACTCAGGATTTGCACTGGGGACAAGTCAAAACGCAGAACATGAAATTATGCTTTCTACATCAACTAATTATACGGACACTAGTCAGAAACTGACCGTTCGTGTACGGATAAAAGTAGTATTTAATGAGAGCACAAACGAGACTGTAAGTAATGCGGAAACTGTATGGTGGAGCTCTCTTTATGAAAAGGAGTATGAGGCGAGTGATCTGTATATAGAAAAGCCGACTTTGCAGGCTTCCATAGAAAATCAGCCCTATGAGAACTTTCAGGACACAACTGCTTATCCGCTGGGAACAACTACGCTGCAGTTGCAGGGAAATGGTTCAACGGAATACAAAATGTACTATGATTTTAGAGATCGTTCCGGTCTGGTATTGGGAGAGACGGATTCCGAAAGTACCATTAAATGGGAGACCATGGCCCAGAAGAAACTATATGATGGTTCTTTTACCCTGAAAGAAGATATGGTGCTGAGTACGTCCTCCAATAAAGTGTATATGTATGTTCTGGCCTATATCAAAAAGGACAACATGGATTATTACAAGCTGTATGAGTATGATATTGTGGTATTTGCCAAGGATAAATTGATTTCTGCTACCCGGGACAGCGGAAGCAAAATACCCAATGGAAGTACTGTCACATTCAAGGTTGGAAATGGCATAGCAAACCAGTATCCCTACGATAAGATGAATGTATTGATCAGCGGGGAGGAGAAACAGTACAGTACTTTGGAGGGACAAAACGGGGTAATGACATACGCTGGCGATGTATATAAGAAAGGATCCGGCACGAATGAAGATCCCTGGTATTTGACGGTTGATCTGACGTTGACGGGAAAGCCGGGACAGACCTTTTATGTCTATGTCGAGCCATGTATAAATGAGACGGAGGATTATCAAAGTAAATATGGCAGGTTTGTTTTGAAATATACCTACACGATTATGGATAAGGCAACAGGACTGACGCTTTCGCCCTCAACCATTACGATGGCACAGTCCGGGGCACCAACCGGAATTCCCATCAATGAAAAGGTTTATATGAACTCAGGGGGAAACAGTGACATCATCGTTTATCGGCAGACAAATAAAGTGATAACGCCTGTTATAGTAACGGATGCTGATGCATTGGGGCAGAATGAAAACACATATTTTCGGGATAATGTTAATAAGAAGTTTTACATACGCTGCAACGATCTGTGGTACTCCATCGATGATGCGGATGGAAATCTGAAGGTATATACGGATACAGGTGTATCTTTTGATGCTTCCTATGCTGGCAAAACAGCTTATATTTCTACCGTACTGTTTTTGACAGGTTATGATCCTTCGGACAACTGGATATATAAATATAAGGTGAATGAGCAGGATGCGGTGGCAGCGCCCACGGCACTTATGCCGGATGGTAGCAGTATCAGTATGGGTAAGGTGCTCAATTTCAACTGTGCGCAGAATTGTGTCATGTATTATACAACGGATGGCACTGACCCTGTGGTAAAAGTGGATCCGAATACGAAAGCAATTGGGACTGAACAGGGGACCTTTTACTATGATCCGGCGAAGGGAATTGAGGTTACCACAGAAAACGGCTTTTCCTACGGAACCAACATACTCATTAAGATTGTGGCATACCCGGTAGTTTATGATTCGGAAGGCGGATTTTGCTATAACAGTGATAAAAAGAACAGCGACATCGCTACTTTTACCTATACGATTAAGGAACAAAATCAGGTGGAAACACCCATAGCGTTTCCGGAGACGAGCACGGGAAATGTGGCGGTGGTGGTGAAAGGCAACAGTATTACGCTGAGCTGTGCTACTCCCGGAGCAGAGATTTACTATACGGTAAATGGAGGCACTCCTTCCACAGCAAGCGATCAATATACAGGTGCCATTACAGTGGACGGCGATTACGGAAGCTATTTTACCGTCAGGGCAATTGCCCACAAGGAAGGAATGAAGGACAGTGAGGTAGCCACCCTCCTGTACAAAATAGCCGAGAAGAATACGATAAGCACAGTGACGGCGATTCCTTCTACAAACAATCAGGTGATTGCAGGAGATAAGATTATTCTCTCAACCACAGAATCCGGCGCGGATATCTATTATACAACAGACGGAACAACTCCGGATGTGGTGGAGAATGAGAATGGTACCTATACCTTAAGTGAGGGGGTACAAAAATACGATCCGGCAGAGGCTGTCAAGGTGCCCGAGGGAAGCGGTTATTTTGTAATCCATGCCATAGCTGTCAAAGCCGAAATGGCCAATAGCCCGGTGGCACAGTTTATTTATACTTACGTCGATTCGGTGGGAGCGCCTTACGGAAATCCGTCTTCGGGAACAGTAACCGAGAATACGGAGGTTGCCTTGCGGTGTGCAAATGAGGATGCGATTATCTATTATGAAATTGCATATGGCGGTGAGGAACCGGATGAACCCACCACAAGCAGTGCGGTATTTAGCGAGAAAGCACCGATTATCATTACACGTGATACAAAGATCAAGGCATTTGCCTTTTACAACAGAGAATCCTCTGAGATTGTGACACTCAGCTATACCCTGGCGCAGAAGATGGATGCACCCACATCCTCTGTCAGCAGCGGTGCGATTGTTCCGTCAGGTACGACGGTGAGTCTGTCATCAAACGGCGGTAAAGTGTACTATACAACCGATGGTTCCGATCCGCTGGATGGCACCAACACAGCGGTGAATATCGGATCCGATGTGGTTATCACAGGTAAGGCGGGAGACAAAATCATCATAAAGGCATGCACCAGGGAAACCGGGGCAACAACCAGCGATATGGTGACGTTTACTTATCAGATCAGCCAGTACCCGGGCGGAGTGACAACAGATACCGCAGCCGGTTCTACCCTGGCAGGAGGAACATCGATCTATCTGATGACTGATGTGACGGGAGGAACGATTTATTATACGACCGGTTCAGGCAGTCCGATAACAGCAGGGACAGCAGGGAACAGCGTTGCGCTTAGCGGCAAGGCCGGATCGAATATCACGGTAAAGGCAGTGGCGATTGCACCGAATACCACCATGACAGGAAGCTATGCATCCTTTGATTATAAGCTGATGGAGCAGCTGGCAGCACCAAATGCATCGCTTAAGGACGGAACCAGACTGACGGGGAAGGCCAGTGTTGTACTGAAAGCGAATAAGGGAAAGATATACTTTACCATTGACGGTACAGAGCCTACCAAGGCAAGCAATGAATATACAGCGCCCATTGTGGTTTCCAAGGCGATGACCATTAAGGCAATTGCGATTGAAGAGGGCAGTGAGAACAGTGATGTGAGTACATTCTCTTATACCTTTGCGGAAAAGGTTAAAAATATCACATCCTCCGTTCCCACAGAAACTGTGGTGCAGTCAGGAGAGGTAGTGAAACTGAACTGTGCCACAAAGAATGCCAGAATTTACTATACCACAGACGGCACAGATCCTTCCGGGAATGCGGAGGAAGGCGTATTTGTCTACGATGAAAAAGAAGGGATCAGTATTTACCGCAGCGTAAATATTAAGGCTGTCGCTGTCAGTGATGATTTGTGCGACAGTGAGATTCTTTCTTTAAATTACCGGGTGGAAGAAGTGCCGGTAGAAATAGAAAGAGAGAAAGCGGCAAAGGAAGAAGAGGAGGCAGGCTTAAAGCCCTCCGATCTCACGAAGCTGGAAAGCAGGCGGGTACAGCCGAACGAGGAAGAAGTATCC
Source organism: uncultured Clostridium sp. (assembly GCA_945917985.1). Taxonomy (GTDB): domain Bacteria; phylum Bacillota; class Clostridia; order Lachnospirales; family Lachnospiraceae; genus Suilimivivens. The sequence continues at coordinate 24,759 of CAMEIH010000030.1, forward strand.
GACGGATATGTGCAGATCAGCGATTTCCTCAGCGATGTCACGGTACGGGGAAAACGGTCTGTGATCTCTGAAGAGACTACCCTTAGAGGAACGGAAATAGCAGTATCTGATAATGCCAAAAAGGAAATCAGGAGCCTTTTGGGCGATGACTATGAACTGATATGTAATTACAGCTTTGCGCTATATGAGGACGGGGAGCGGATCAGGCCGGAGGGACTGTTTGAAATAGGGATTCCGATTCCGGAAGAATATGAAAATGCTGATGTGACCATTGTTTCCATCAATGAGAATGATGGCATAAAGACATACACTACCAGACGGGAAAACGGTTATGCGTATGCGGAGGCTTCTTACCTGAACAGCTTTGCGATTGTGGGCGCAAAGATAGAAAAAGACAGTCATAATGAGTGGAACCTTGCGCTGATCATGTCAGTGGTGGCAGGAGCACTTGTGCTTGTGGGTGCTTCCATGATAACCGTTACGGTGATCAGACGAAAGAGGTATTAAAAGACTACCCGTTGGAGTGGTGCTGATCAGAACAGGAAATGCTAGTATACATTATATGAGGAGTCTGCGACATGCTTGTTAATGATGATAAGAAGGGCAGAAAAAAGAGAAAAGATTATCAAAGAGCAATGGCGAAAAAGAAAAGCCGCTCCCGCGCAGGACGCCGATGGCTGCCTGTGGGAGCCGGCGGATTGTTGTCGGTTGCTGCTGTGGTACTGATGGCGGTGGGAGTGATTTCCTTCACGGTAAGAAGCGATTCATTGATACTTGTCACAAATGATTCCGATACAGAATTTCAGGCTAATACCACGATAAAGGTAATGGATGGTGCGCAGGTGTCCGTAGAGGGTTATACGGATGAGAGTGTTGCCAATGGTGAAGAGATTTATTATAAGTTTTATGACACAGCGCTTACAGATACAAGCAGTCTGGATCTTAGCAGTAACGGAACACGTTATGTGCCGGGAGAAATTATTACCTTGAACAGATCTTCTGCGGAAGACGGCACCCGGTATCTGTATATTCAACGGAAGTCTGGTGAGGAAAGCGTTATTTTCTCTTATATAATTGAGTTCTGTGAAAAGCTGGGAAGTATTGCGTCATACCCCGAAACATCAGATTCGGATATGACTTCGGTAAAGGTTGGAGATACCATTACTTTTTCCAATGATGAGTCAGCCACCATGTATTATACAGACGATGGCACGCCGCTATCCTTTGTGAGAGATCCTGACGGAGAGATAAAGATTAACGGAGAGCGTTTTCGACCGGGCAGTGATCAGATGAAGACTCTTAATGATGATAATGCCAGTATAGTGCCGGAGGACTGGCTTGCAAATGGCACGAGAACAATCCGTGTTATTTCTTATAAGGAAGGGTATGATTTTAGCACTGTCTGCATCTTTCGATTTAAAATATCACAGGATCAGGCACAGGCACCCACGATCAAACCGGCTACCACCGCAGAAAACCCGGTTACTGTGAATTCAGGGACATCGGTAACGCTTAGCACGTCGACACAGGATGGCGTCATTCTGTATACGACAAATGGGAGAACTCCGGGATATACTGTTGGGCAGGATGGCGGCACTTATCAGATTGTAACGAATTCAGATACTGAAAAATATACAGGACCTTTTGCAATAACCGGGAAACCGGGTGAAGAGATAATTATAACTGCTGTTACGGTAAAGATCAGTACATCTTCCGGAGCTTCGCTTATGACAGACAGTGATCCGGTGCAGTTTGTTTACAATATTACACCCTTGGAAACGGCATTTCCCCCGGAGGTATCTCCGGAATCCGGAACAGAGCTCGCACTAAGCAGCAGGATTTATCTGAATACACCCACCAGTGATGGCGTTATCCTATACACCACGGATGGTTCCTCGCCGGATTACGCGATTGAACAGCCGGAAGGCGGTGGGGAGTATCAGATTGTGGGGAAGGGTACCACAAAGGTGTATGGAAGCGATACTTCTTATATCGTAGCCGACGAAGACTCCGGAGCCAGGCACGGACAGACGTTCCTGATTCAGGCTAAGACCGTTCAAATAGAGAAGGCTACGGGTGAGAAATTGCTGGAGGACAGTGCGGTCAGACAGTTTAGCTTCAAGATCAGTGATGCGGATAAGGTGGCTGCGCCTGAGGCAATTCCCAAGACCAAGGAAGAGTCGCCTACCGTAGTCAAGGAAGGCGACAAGATTATGCTGAGCTGTACCACTGCCGGAGCGAAAATTTATTATACGCTTGACGGTACAGCGCCTTTAATCAAAGAAGACGGTTCTTTGTCGGGATCCACGAAATTGTATACCGGAGCAATCGTTGTACCTCAGGGAACAGGATTTTTTACGATTACCGCCATGGCCAGGAAGGATGGAATGAATGACAGCTCTACGGTACGGTTCAACTACCAGTATCCGGGTACGGTTGCACCGCCGTATGTAACTCCTGCGGAGGGAACGATCAGTATTAATACGGAAGTGACTCTGGCAAGTCTTGATACAAAGGCACAGATTTACTATACATTGGATGGCAGTGAACCTACCCAGACAACCGGAAGGCTGTATTCGGAACCCATGCTGCTTACACAGGATACCGTGATCAAAGCAATTTGCGTGGTAGACGGAATCAGCAGTGCGGTAAGGACATTTACCTTTAAGGTGGCACCGGAATTATTACCGCCCACACCATCCATACAAAGTGGTGCCGTGGTGACAAGCGGGACAACCATAAATCTCACTGCGCAGCAGGGCGCTCAGATATTTTATACGGTAGACGGAAGCAGTCCGAAAGAGGACAAGGCCATGGCAGGAAGTACGGTGACACTCACGGGAAAGGCCGGAGATGCCATCACACTGATTACCTATGCCAAGGGAAGTGATTTCTCGGATTCCCAGACTGCGACCTATGTATATACCATAAGTAATTATGAAAACGGTATCAAAGTAAATCCCGAAGCCGGAAGCAGAGTAAAAGAAGGGGACGTTATATCTCTGGAGACAGATGTGACAAACGGAACGATCTATTACGCAGTAGGAGGGGACAATCCTGAGAGCAGCGGCATATCGGGGACAGAGGTGATGGTAGGTGACAGCGGAGGGGAAACCAAATTTACCTTAAAGGCTACTGTGGTCTCTGTCGGTTCCGCATTCACCGGTGCGATAGGCTCTTATGTCTACGAATATATGGAGAAGCCGGTAGCCCCCAAGGCATCTGTTCCAAACGGAGCCGTGCTGCTTCAGGAGCAGAATATCGTTCTTACGGCAGAGAGCGGAGATATCTATTATACACTGGATGAGACGGAGCCGGATTCCAAATCGGATATCTATACGGAACCGATTCATATAACGCAAGCTGCTACCATCAAAGCGATCACCGTATCGAAGGAGGGGGCAGAGAGTGATGTGGCTACATTTGCTTACACGTTTGCAGAACAGACCGTGGCACCTGTTTTCTCCATAAAGAGCGGTGAAGTGGAATCGGGCACCATGCTGACCATCACCTCTGACACACCGGGTGCAGTCATTTATTATACGACAGACGGGCAGATCCCCGACCTGAACAATCCGAAGAATCTGTATATCTACAGCGGTGCCATTACGCTGAATAAGCCGGTTAATATCAAGGCGATGGCGGTAAAGGACAGAATGACAAATTCTGAGGTGTCCGGTGCGATTTACACAGTAAAGGAACCGGAGATCATTGTTGTGGATGAGGAACCGGAAGAGGAGGAGAAGCAAAAGAGCGGAAATCGTCTGATGAGCCGCAGAGCTTATATGGATGAAATGGGAGGTCCGGCCTACAGCGATTTTGTGTTGAAGAGTGCTGCTACGGGAGTGGTGTTATCTGCGGAAGAAGGAGCGATACCTGTAGACTCAAAGATAAAAGTGGAGGAAACTGCTGTCGACACCGCATTGAATTATGCAATTGAAAGCAGTGTGGGTAAGGAGTATGGAGCGATAGCAAACTATGAGGTTTCACTTTTGAACGGTACAGAAGAACTGCAGCCGGCAGGAGATGTGGAGATAGGCCTCCCTGTCCCGTCTCAGTATCAGAACAATACCATTTCCGTTGCGTATGTGAATGAAGACGGCAATGTGGAGACCTTTGAAACCCGCAGAGATAATGAAATGGTATATGCCCATATAACGCATTTCGGCCGCTATTGCATCGTGGCTCCGGTGAATCTGGAAGAGGAGGAGACGCAGCCTGATATCGTGAAGATGATCCGTATCGTGGCAGTGGTTTTATTGGCGGCAGGGTATGTTCTGTTGCGACTGGGAAGAAAAAAGAATAAAGAAGAACATTCTATTTTGGATGACTAAAAATGAAGGAAGGGGTATCCGATGAACAACCGTAAATTTTATTCTTATGAAAGAAATAATTATTATTATGGCAAGCTGCTGACCTCCAGGGATTTTCAGGTAGAGCAATCCTATATCAATGATAAGCGGCGGCTGACAAACCGTCTGTTTTGTGGAAGCGGTATTGTGTCAGGTCTGAAAGTAGTTGAGGCTGACGACACAGCCATCGTTCTTCAGTCGGGATGTGCGATTGACGGAGCAGGAAGAGAGATTGTGGTTCCCGAGACTGCCGTAGTGAAGCTTGCGACCATCGACGGAAGCAGGAATTTACATACGGATGTGGCATACTTAAGCATTTCTTATACGGAAAGCAAGGAAGATAAGGTCTATGCCGTTATGGGCAATGCCGTAAATGAGAAGGCAGAGGACGGCGAATATAATCATATCAGGGAAGGATATTGTCTCAGTCTTTCGGATGCCGAAGAATGTGTGCCGGTAAAGGAACTGAAGGACGATTATCTAATCAGAACGGTTCTGTATGAGGATGAGGATTACAAAATTTTCCAGGAAGTAGCGGGATATCTTCCCAAAGAATGCAATTTGGCAGTGAAGCTGATTGTTTATAAGAAGCGCCAGACCACGGATCTTTTATCGGTGCGCTATGCGGTAAGCATAGAGGGAATCAGCGAACAGAGTTTTCCCATTAAACTGGAAAATCTGAAAATGGATCGTTATGAGACAAGATGCGTCACGGAGACTATCGTTCCAAAGGATGAGATACGGTTTCTGGCAGATGTTAAGCTTCGAATGGACCATCTGGAAATTTTGAAGGATAAGAAAAAATGTCAGGTGAAGGAGCCGGCACCCATAACCGTTACCATGTCAGACAAAAACCTGGTGTCATTGATTGTGGAAAACAGTTATAAGACGGCAATGGATGTAGAGATTGAAGAGAACTATGACAATAAGATATATCTTGCAAAATTGTATCTGATTCGTTCCGGCGAGCGGATACTGCTGGATCGTATCGAAGAGGTACCCTTTAAGCAGTATGTTTATTCCGCATCACAGATCATGCTGTTAGAGGAATTAAAGGAATATTATCCAGAAACAGGAAAAACCGAAAGAGAGTTTAGGACGGTGTCCGGAGAAATACAGCATACAGGCACTAAGGAACAGACCGGTGAGAAAAAGAATTTTGTCACAGGTGCATTTGATCTAGCCATCGGAAATGCCGGAGAGATCGGTAAAACTTTTTATTCCGAGGAAATCATGCATGGACTGGGAGAAGGACCGGTGTATGTGGAAATTGCTTATGAATTCTTAAATAAAGAGAACGGCAGTATGAAGGAAGAGATACTGTTTGGTGACGGTGAATTGTTTGCTTCGGGAGAAGCGGAAGAAAAACAAATGCAGATAGCCTGTGCGGTCAAGGTCCTTCCGGAAAGAGGCACCTTCATTGTGGCCGTGCGTCCGAAGAATAAAATGGTTCGGACAAGTCTGCGTGTCCGCTGGTATGCATGCAGGGCAGAGGATACCGGAAAGAACATCAGCAAGCTGAAAGAGAAACAGGGAATGATCATGATCTCTCCCGATACAATTACTACAACGCCAAAGGGCATCGTGCAGATCCAGCCCAAGTTCGTCAACATGCCTTCCGAGGCCTGCAACTATGAGGTTATAGATCAGGCAGGAGGTAAGATAGACAATAACGGCATCTATACGGCACCTACGGCAGAGGGCGTGTATGAAGTAAAGGTTTCCTGTATCAGTGCACCGGAGATTTTTGCACACGCATATATTATTGTATCTGCGGAAAAGAAGTAGAAATAAAGACGGAAATTAGGTGAATCAAGTGATACCTGCTCTGAATATGCATCTGGAGGATGTAAGGGTTGTTTTAAAAAATGAAGTAAATGATATTACCGTCTGCAGGGATATGAAAGAGAGAGGACAGCAGTTTTATACAATGGTATCTGTGAAGAGTGACAGATATCGAAAGTATATAACCGAGCAGATGAATCTGGGTAAAATGTTTGCCCACTGTAAGGATTTCATAGGTTCCTTCAGCATCGGCAAAGAACTGAAGCTGCTGTTTCGGTATGAAAACGAGAATCTGATCGACAATGTGGGAAGCATTTATCTGTATGATTTTGCCAGATGCCGGGAGGCAGCCATTCATTTGGTGAGTATTCTCGCTGAGACAGGTGTTTCCGGACAGGTATGTAAGCTGCTCCTGAATTCGAGAAACATAAATGTTGACAGTGAGTGCGGCGTGACACTGAATTATTTTCTGGATTTTCAGGATTATGACATGGAGGACCAGTCATTCAATGATATGGACTGCATTGCAGAGGCGGTGTTTGGCATTCTGGAACGTCCCTTTAAAGAAAAGCTGAATGGTGAAATACAGAATTATCCGGATGAGCTGAGACTTTTTTGGATGAAGATGCAGAATCATTCTTTCTTTTCCTATGGACAGATCGTGGCGCAGCTTCGGTCAATGCCGAATAAGCCCATTGCGAAAATGGGAGCTGTATGGAAGATCCGTAAATGGTTCCGCACGATACGTTCCGTGCTTTTCAGAAATCCCGCCAGAATTTTACTCACGGTTTTGGTAATAGTCACGGTTGTCTATGCTTCGTGGCAGATCTATACGAGAATAAGAGTGCGGCGGGCGTATGATCAGAATATTTCTTACAGTGCTTTGGAATATATCGGTTCGGTATATCTGGGGGACGAAGAATAAGAGAATGGAAAGAACTCATGAAAAATTTGAAGCGTAATCTTATAATATTAGCACTGATCGGACTTGTAACAGTTGCCTTTGTTAAAACCTATAATGACAGAAAAATACCCATAGACCGAATTTACACTGTCAGTGCAGCCGGCAGCGGAAAGACACTTGTTACATGGTATGGCGAGGATGAAATAACAGCTGCCATCATAGACAGGGAAGGGAAAATCGGGAAATCGGTAGAACTTCCTTTGGAGAAGGATGGAAAAACCTATGCAGTGGAGGCTGCCTGTGCAGGAGAAGACGGCAAAGTATATCTGCTTCTTAGTGCCTGCGAAAGCATCAGTGGCGAGAACCTGACAAAGGATTTGTATATCTATGATTTCAATAAAATATTTCCGTCAAAGACGATAATTTCCACAGATGATCTTCAATCGCAGCAAAGTGATGATCCGAACGAGGTTGTGGATTCATGGGACTTTAAGTGGATGAGCATCTCCGGAAGCGCATTATCCATGATAGGAGTCAACAGTGATTCCACAAGGGCAGTGAGAAAGGTATTTGAATTCGGAGCAGTAACAGAGAGAAGCCTCAATGTGAAATCCGAGAGAGTGTATCCGCTTTCAGAGGGGGAAGGCGTTTATCAGGCCATAGGAAACGGTACGGATATTGCGTATGTATCCAATTCCGGAAAGCTGTTTTATGCGACTGAGACCGAGGTAAAAGAGGTATATCCGGCCAGAGAGGTAGAAGTGCTGATGTATCCCCTCTATCTGTCCTATGCGGAGACCGGCTTTGTGTATCTTCAGGACGCAGAATCGGGAAACATCCTGAAGCTGAATCTTATGGATGGAACCGAGGAGGTTGTGATGAAAGGAACTGCTGCTTTCTCTGCGGCAGAAACCATCACACCGAAAGAAATATGCATGATGTCTAGGACTAATTTAAGCAATTTTTCGGCGGTAATTAAGGACAACTTAGGCAAAGGCTATCAGCTTCTCATATTGCAGGAGAGATCCGGTTATGTGATTCAGGAAATGACGCAGCCCTTGAGCCGGCTGGTGATCGCGTTTTTCAAATATCTGATATTGTATCTGGCTACAGCGGCTGCCGTGGTGCTTATACTCTACGGATTGTTCCGGGGCATTACAAAGGGCAGAACGATCATGGGCAAGCTGATGCTGGCTGCTTTGCCTCTGCTTATTTTGGCAATGTCTGTGTTCGGAATCGTTGCTTACAGCTATTACAGTGATTCTGTCCGCAAAAGCTATGAGAAACAGACAGAGGATGAGGGCAACATGATGACGGCTCTGTTCGGGCAGGAATCCTTTAACGCTTTGGAATATCCTTACGATTACAGCAGTGAAAACTATAGATATTTGCAGAATCAGATAGAAGGAAGAGACTTGTATTCCAGGGTCATCTATTACGAGGATGGTGAGCTTTATACAGGTGTGGATAAGAATACACCCTGTTTCTATCCCATTGGAATCAAGGTGAATTCGCAGCTGGATTCCATATATAGAAAAGCAGCGATGTCAGGTGAAACAGTGACAGAGACCATACAGGACAGGGCAGGAAAGAGGATTGTCAGCGTGACGCCCATAGGCGGATCCTCAGGCCGAAGCGTATATCTTTATGAGGCAGGGGTGTTTACGGCTGTTCTGGATGAATACCAGAGTTCATATATTAAGAGCTTTGTTGGTGTCTGTATCGCTTTTCTGATTGTGGTTTCTGTTTTGCTGACGGCAATGTTTTTGCAGATTTTGCAGCCGTTGTCGGAAATCAGAGAAGGAATGGAGAAATTTACCCGTGGTAACCGTGATATCCGCATCGAGCCGGAGACAACAGACGAGCTTGCAGGTATCTGCCAGGCATTTAATGAGATGGCAGATGACATAGACCTTCAGATTATGAATCTTCAGAATCTGAGTGATACTTATTATCGTTTTATGCCGCTTGGCATGATCGGAATATTGGGAAAGGATAACTTGGGGAATCTCACCCTTGGCTCCCAGATTCAGGGAAGCTACGCAGTTCTTTCCGTTCAGATGACGAACACGGAGGAAGGTCTTTCCTTCCGTGACAGAGAAGAGAAAATTAATCGTTTCTTCAATCTGATTAACACGCAGGCTGTGAAGCAGAATGCAATTCCTATTGTGGATAGTGCAAATCTCTCCGGTATGCTGTTGATATGCAGGGATGGTGTGGTTTCTGCCATCCGTACCGCACTGACTATTTTGGCCGGTGTAGATGCCTATAATGCGGGCATAGAGGAAACCAAGCGGCTGGATATTATGTTCCTGCTGCACCGCTCTGATATTTTCGTTGGTGTTTGCGGAGATAAAGAGCACTATATTCCGGTACTGATCACACCGGAATTGGAAAATATACTTCAAAGCAGCAGCACTTTCAAAAAGACAGGTGCACGTCTGCTGGTAACAGGACAGGCATACAGTGAACTGGAAACGGGAACTGAGTTCGAGAGCCGTTATATCGGTAATCTTGAGGTAGAAGAAAGCAGGAATGGCTTTTACGAATTCTATGATGATCGTGATGCGGAGGAAGCGCATCTGCTCAAGATCACGGACAGCAATTTCCGCAAGGCCATGAAGCTTTTCGAACAGGGATATCTGTATGAAGCAAAGAATCTGTTCGCCCTTGTATTGCAGGATAATCCGGGCGATATGGTTGCCAGATATTATATTTTCCGTTGTGAATGAATTGACTTAAGGCCTTAGGGAGTATTACTCAATGCAGTATATAGCAAAATTAATAAGGGCAGTTATTTCAAGACTGAGGGCTCTCACACTGAATCCGGTTAGGAATTTCCTGCGGCGGATTCAGATGATGTTTAACACCAATGTGATCGCCAATAGGGTTTTGAAACCTGTCACGAAGAAATTCAGAGAGCTGTTTCATATAAAACCGAAATCGGAAGATGACTATTTTTCCGTAGGAAGGTTTTTAGTAGCAAAAAAACTGGTTGCTGCCGTAATTGTAGTTTGTTGCATCGCAGTAATTGTGTACTTTAACTTTATTGCAGAACCTGTAGAGAAGCCGGTAACTACCACAACCGGCATCACCACAAATGTCTATTTCGACTATGATGACATTGCACTGACGGAATATACAGGAAAAGCAAATATCAGAGCCGCCAACGGCAGCGTGGTTTACACCGGGGATATTAAGAACGGTGTCTGCGAAGGAACGGGTATTTTGCATAATCAAAGCGGCGTTTTGGTTTATGAAGGAGATTTCTCTAATAATTCCTTTAACGGACATGGAAAGGAATATGCAAAGGATGGAAGTCTTCAGTATGAGGGGGAGTATACGGACAACGCTTATAACGGACAGGGTACATTATTTTATCCGTCAGGGCAGATTCAGTATACCG
>CAMEIH010000031.1 GCA_945917985.1 uncultured Clostridium sp.
GAAGGTGATGCCTGCCAAGAGGAAATGTGAAAAAAGAAGAAAAAAATTGAAAGCACAGGCATTGTGCAGGCAGGCATTGTGGATAACCTGCCGGAAATTCAACAAAGTCTGTGAAAACTTACATTTCAAAAAAATGGCAGGCATAAAACAGAATTTACCTTTCAGAGCTGAAATGCGGAAAGAAGAATTGCCTTTCGGTCTAAATTAGACTATACTAATAGCATATGGAAAGATATTTTCAGGAGGCAGTCATGACAAGAGAACAGACGAAAGTGATCAGGATCGGTGACAGACTGATCGGCGGAGGCAATCCCATTCTGATCCAATCTATGACAAATACAAGAACAGAGGATGTGGAGGCTACCGTTGCCCAGATTAAGAGACTGACAGAGGCGGGCTGCGAGATCATCCGCTGTACAGTGCCCACTCTGGAAGCAGCGCAGGCAATCAAAGAGATCAAGAAGCAGATTACCATTCCACTGGTGGCAGATATTCATTTCGACTATAAAATGGCGATTGCAGCCATGGAAAACGGCGCGGATAAAATCAGAATCAATCCCGGCAATATCGGCGGCAAAGATAAGGTGGCAGCAGTGGTCAGGGTAGCAAAGGAGAGAAACATTCCGATTCGTGTCGGTGTGAACAGTGGATCCCTTGAGAAAGAGCTGGTGGAGAAATATCACGGTGTCACGGCAGAGGGAATTGTGGAGAGTGCTCTTGACAAGGTACATATGATTGAAGATCTGGATTATCAGAATCTGGTGATCAGCATCAAATCCTCTGATGTGCTGATGTGCGTGAAGGCTCACGAGATTTTGGCTGCACAGACCGACTATCCTCTGCATGTAGGGATCACGGAGTCTGGTACCATCATCAGCGGCAATATCAAATCATCCATTGGTCTTGCGCTGATCTTACATCAGGGGATCGGCGATACGATCCGTGTTTCCCTGACAGGAGATCCGGTGGAGGAAATCAAATCCGCAAAGCTGATCCTGCGTACGCTTGGACTTAGAAAGGGCGGAATCGAAGTGGTGTCCTGCCCTACCTGTGGCAGAACAAAGATCGATTTAATCGGTCTTGCCAATCAGGTGGAGACGCTGGTTGCCGGTTATCCCCTTAATATCAAAGTGGCTGTGATGGGCTGCGCCGTAAACGGTCCGGGAGAAGCGAGGGAAGCAGATATCGGAATTGCCGGAGGAATCGGAGAGGGCCTTTTGATCAAGAAAGGCGAAATCATAAAGAAAGTGCCGGAAAGTGAGCTGCTTTCGGTGCTGAAAGAGGAGCTTGACCATTGGCAAGGATAAATACAGCTCTTTGCATGTGAAGAGAAGGAAACAGAAATGGCAAAACAGTTTTTTGACGTATTTCCCAATTTGAAATTGGACAAAAAGAATCAGGATTTATTTGAACAGGCAACCGTAGAAAAGGTCTCTGCAACAAAAAGCAGGGACCTGATTCGCGTTACCTTTCGTTGTGATCATCTGATTCAAAAAGAAAATGTCCTCAAAGTGGAGGAGCAGATCAAAAAACAGTTTTTTGAAAATCATTCCGTGCGGGTGAAGCTGTATGAGAGGTTTAAGCTTTCCGACCAGTATACTCCGGAGAATCTGATGGATATTTATAAAGACAGCATTCTTTTGGAACTTCGAAATTACAGTCCGGTGGAATATAATCTGTTCAAAGGTGCAGATATTACTTATCCTTCCGGGCAGGAGATGAATCTCGTGGTTGAAGACAGTGTTCTTGCCAGAAGCAAGGCGGATGAGCTGGTAAGAATTCTGGAGAAAATCCTCAATGAAAGATGTGGGTTCCGGGTAAGAATATCCGTTCAGTATAAGGAAAAAAAGACAGGAAAATATAAGGAAGAAGACGACCTGAAGATCAAAAGGCAGGTAGCAGAGATTACGTCGAGAGCCTTTGGTGCTTCAGAGAAAGGAGAGGAAGCTGTTCTTTCGGAAGAACCCTCAGATACAGTATCTGAGGCACATACAGATGATTCACCGGAGAAAGAGAAAAAATCGGAGTCTCCCGACAAACCGATAGAGAAGAAATCTGCCGAAAAGCAGAAAGAAAAAGGTTTCGGGAAAGGCTTCCAAAAGGGAGATTATAAAAAGGGCGATTTCAAGAAAGGTGAGTTTAACCGTTCCGTGAAACGTTCCGACAATCCCGATGTGATTTACGGCCGTGATTTTGAGGAGGAAGCCATACCCATCGAGGATATCATCGGTGAGATCGGAGAGGTGGTGATCCGGGGTAAGATCATTCACTTTGACAGCAGGGAGATCAAGAATGAAAAGACCATTCTGATGTTTGATGTCACTGATTTCACGGACACCATGACCATCAAAATGTTTGCACGCAATGACCAGGTGGCGGAGATCACGGCAGGGATCAAGGTGGGTGCCTTTGTAAAGCTTAAGGGTGTCACTATGGTGGATAAGTTTGACAGTGAGCTTACCATAGGCTCCCTTGCAGGCATCAAGAAAATTCCCGATTTTACCACCTCCCGCAGCGATAACAGCCTGCGAAAGAGAGTGGAGCTTCACTGCCACACCAAGATGAGCGATATGGACGGTGTTTCCGAGGCCAAGGATATTGTAAAGCGCGCCTACAAATGGGGACATCCCGCCATCGCCATCACGGATCACGGAGTGGTGCAGTCCTTCCCGGATGCCAATCATGTGTGGGAGGATCTCTGGAAGGAAGAGAAAAATAAGAGAAAAGAGGCCGGAGATCCAAATCCGGACAAACAGGATTTCTTCAAGATCATTTACGGCATGGAGGCTTACCTTGTGGATGATTTGAAGGAAATCGTCACGGGAGATGAGGGACAGGATTTTACCTCCGACTTTGTGGTATTTGATATCGAGACCACGGGCTTTTCCCCTGTGAACAACAGGATCATCGAGATCGGAGCGGTAAAGGTTTCAGGTGGCGCAATCACTGACCGGTATTCCACCTTTGTGAATCCTGGTGTGCCCATTCCCTTTGAAATCGAGAAGCTGACGAGTATCAACGATTCCATGGTCATGGATTTTCCGTCCATTGAAACCATTCTTCCGGAATTCCTTGCGTTCTGTGAGGATGCGGTGATGGTGGCCCACAATGCCAATTTTGACATGAGCTTTATCATGGAAAATGCAAGGAGACTTGGCATCGAAAAGAAGTTTACCTATGTGGATACCCTGGGGATTGCCAGAATCCTTCTGCCTCATCAGGCCAAGCATACCCTGGACGCCGTGGCAAAGACACTGGGGATTTCCCTGGAGAACCACCACAGAGCGGTGGATGATGCGGAGTGTACCGCGGAGATTTTCGTAAAATTTATACCGATGCTTAAGGAGCAGGGCGCGGATACTCTTGCGAAGGTCAATGCCATGGGTGCATCCAGCCCCGATATTGTAAAAAAGCTGACAAGCTATCATGCCATCATCCTGGCAGAGAATAATATAGGAAGAGAGAATCTTTACAGGCTGGTGTCGGAGTCCCATTTGAATTATTTTGCAAGGCAGCCCAGAGTGCCAAAGAGTCTTCTCATGAAATACAGGGAGGGGTTGATCCTGGGAAGTGCCTGCGAGGCTGGAGAACTTTACCGCGCTCTCCTGGACGGAAGACCGGAGGAGGAGATTGCCAGGATTGTGAATTTCTATGATTATCTGGAAATCCAGCCCCTTGGCAACAATAAGTTTATGATCGAATCCGACAGGATCCCTGCGGTCAACAGCATGGAAGATATCATGAATTTCAATCGCAGGATCGTGGAACTGGGGGAGGAATTTGGTAAGCCTGTGGTGGCAACCTGTGACGTTCATTTTCTGGATCCCGAGGATGAAGTATACAGAAGGATCATTATGGCGGGCAAAGGCTTTGATGATGCGGATCAGCAGGCGCCTCTTTACCTGCGCACTACTGAGGAAATGCTGAAGGAGTTTGAGTATCTTGGCAGTGACAAGGCGGAGGAGGTGGTTATCACCAACACCAATAAGATTGCGGACAGAATCGATGTGATGGCACCAGTAAGGCCGGACAAATGTCCGCCCGTGATCCCGGACAGTGACAAGACACTGACAGAAATCTGCTATAACAGGGCACATGAACTCTATGGAGAAGAACTGCCTAAGATCGTGGAAGACAGACTGGAGAAAGAACTTCACTCCATCATCAGCAACGGCTTTGCGGTGATGTATATTATTGCCCAGAAGCTGGTTTGGAAATCCGTGGAGGACGGCTATCTCGTAGGCTCCCGAGGCTCTGTGGGCTCTTCCCTTGTGGCATTTATGGCGGGAATCACGGAAGTAAATTCCTTAAGTGCCCATTATCGCTGTCCCAATTGTCACTATTACGACTTTGATTCCCCGGAGGTAAGAGCCTATGCCGGTAATGCGGGCTGTGACATGCCGGATAAGCTTTGCCCGAACTGCGGCAAGCCTCTTGTGAAAGACGGTTTTGACATTCCTTTTGAAACCTTCCTGGGATTTAAAGGAGATAAGGAGCCGGATATTGACCTGAACTTCTCCGGAGAATATCAGAGTAAGGCTCATAAATATACAGAGGTTATTTTCGGTGCCGGTCAGACCTATCGTGCCGGAACCATCGGTACCCTGGCAGATAAGACAGCCTTTGGGTATGTGAAGAATTATTATGAGGAGCGGGGCAAGCGGAAGCGGAACTGTGAGATCAATCGTATCGTCCTTGGATGCACGGGAGTCCGCAGAAGTACGGGACAGCATCCGGGCGGTATCATCGTGCTTCCCATGGGTGAGGACATCAACTCCTTTACACCGGTACAGCATCCCGCCAACGATATGACAACGGATATTGTTACCACCCATTTTGATTATCACTCCATTGACCACAACCTGTTAAAGCTTGATATCCTGGGACATGATGATCCTACCATGATCCGTATGCTGCAGGATCTGACGGGGATTGATCCGACCACCATCCCTCTTGACGATCCTCAGGTTATGTCACTGTTCCAGAATACATCGGCTCTCGGCATCACGCCGGATCAGATTGACGGCTGCCCTGTGGGATCCCTTGGCATTCCGGAATTCGGTACGGATTTCGTGATCCAGATGCTCCTCGATACCAAGCCTAAGTGCTTTTCTGACCTGATCAGGATCTCAGGGCTCGGCCACGGAACGGACGTATGGCTTGGCAATGCACAGACGCTGATCCTGGAGGGAACGGCTGACATTTCCCACTGTATCTGCTGTCGTGACGATATAATGATCTATCTGATCAATCAGGGAGTGGACAGTGCATTGTCCTTTACCATCATGGAGAGTGTCCGTAAAGGAAAGGGATTAAAGCCGGAATTCGAGGCTGCCATGAAGGAAAAGAATGTGCCGGACTGGTATATCTGGTCCTGCAAGAAGATCAAGTACATGTTCCCCAAGGCCCATGCGGCAGCCTATGTCATGATGGCATGGAGGATCGCTTACTGCAAGATCAATTATCCGCTGGCCTACTATGCAGCCTTTTTCTCCATTCGTGCCAAGGCTTTTTCCTATGAATTGATGTGTCAGGGGCAACAGCATCTGGAAAATGTGATGGCGGATTACAAGAGAAGAGGTGACAGCTTATCCCAGAAGGAGCAGGCTGCCTACAGAGATATGAAGATCGTGCAGGAAATGTATGCCCGGGGATTTGAGTTTGTTCCCATAGACATTTTCAGTGCCCAGTCCAGAAGCTTTCAGATCGTGGACGGAAAGCTGATGCCTTCCTTAAACAGTATTGACGGTCTGGGTGAAACAGCAGCGGATGCCATTGTGGAGGCGGCAAAGGACGGTCCTTTCCTGTCAAAGGATGATTTCCGGCAAAGAACCAAGGTATCAAAGACCATCGTGGATCTGATGGACAGCTTAAATCTGCTCGGAAAACTGCCGGAATCCAATCAGATCAGTCTGTTTGACTTTGTCTGACGGCAGAAATCTATTCATTTGTGTTTGTGAGACAAAAGTGCTATAATCGTTTCAAAATTGAAAAGAAAATGAACTCTGAGAGGATTGTAAAATGGGAGATTATGTTTTGAGCTGCTGTTCCACAGCTGATTTATCAAAGGAACGTTTTGAAAAGAGACAGATCCAGTATATATGTTTTCACTTTGAACTGGGTGGAAAAGAATATCTTGACGATCTGGGGGTTTCTGTTCCGCCGGAAGAATTATATAGAAGGATGATAGCGGGAGAGGATACCAAGACATCCCAGGTCAGTGTTGGAGACTATGAAGCCCTATTTGAAAAGAACCTGAAGGACGGAAAGGACATTCTGCATGTCACCCTTTCCTCCGGAATTTCCGGAACCTACAACTCTGCTTGTGTGGCAAGAGATGAATTGAAAGAACGCTATCCGGACAGGAAAATCTATGTGGTGGATTCGCTGGCTGCGTCAAGCGGTTACGGGCTCCTCATGGAAACGCTTGCAGATCTTCGGGACTCCGGTATGGGAATTGACGAACTGTATCGGTGGGCGGAAGAAAATAAGCTAAAGCTTCATCACTGGTTTTTCTCCACAGATTTGACTTTTTTTATCAAAGGAGGAAGAGTTTCTAAAACAGCAGGCTTTATCGGTTCCGTCATGAATATCTGCCCGCTTCTCAATGTGGATTTTGAGGGAAAACTGATTCCCAGGGAGAAGATCCGCACCAAAAAGAAAGTCATTGCCAGAATTGTGGAACAAATGGAGACAAATGCGCAGGATGGACTTGACTATTCCGGCAAATGTTTCTTAAGCCATTCCCTGTGCCAGGAGGATGCAGATGCAGTGGCAGCGCTTGTGGAGGAAAAGTTTAAGAAGCTGAACGGAAAGGTAGAGATATTCCCCATCGGTGCCACCATCGGAAGCCATACAGGCCCCGGAACCGTAGCGCTGTTCTTCTGGGGAAATAAAAGAGAGAACTAAATCTTTTCCAATGATATTATAGGAATTAGCAGACCGTAGAAAAATACCTGTTTCCATGATAGGAAACAGGTATTTTCTATAGCAATTTTTTCATTGACATCTATTTCTTAAGTGTTATAATCATTTTTATGGAAGCATAGCTCAGCTGGGATGAGCGTTCGCCTCACACGCGAGAGGTCACGGGTTCGAGCCCCGTTGCTTCCATTTTTTTATTTATATGAAAACATTTTGGACAAATAAAAAACACCTATCCGTTATGACGGAACAGGCATTTTTCGGGTTGGGCTGTTATTAATAACAGTTAGCAGCTCGTAGCGGAATCGAACCGCTGATTCTGCCGTGAGAGGGCAGCGTCTTAACCGCTTGACCAACGAGCCACACGATTGGTAAACATATCGTACTTGCTTATTCTATTATAAGTTGGAGAAGAATGCAAGCAAAATTTTCAAAATTTTATAAATTTTTTAAAAAATTTTGTTTGCTTTCATTCTCATATCAGATCATACAGGGCATGTGCCAGCCCGTCGTGATCATTGTCGTAAGCGGTGATGGTGGTAGCCGCCATTTTGATATCATCACTGCCATTTATCATGGCAATGCCCATGCCTGCTTCCTCAATCATGGAAATATCGTTTCCCGCATCTCCCGCAGCTACCGACAGAGCCGGATTGATGGAAAGCAGCTCGCAAAGCTTTTTCACTGAGGCACCTTTTCCGGAAACGGAAGGGAAAACCTCCAGATAATAGGGATTGGAATATAGGAGTGTGAGGCCTTCCTTTTCGGCCCAGGGCAGGAGGGACTTACGGAAAGCCTCCGATTTTTCCAAATCATGGAGTTCGATGATCAGGCACTTACAGGATCCGCTTTCTTCCACTTCTTTTATATCCTCACTGATGATCACAGGTGTCTTAATCACACGCTGGTAATAATGAAGTTCTTCATCGTCAGAGGGAGAGATGATGTGGGTGTCAGTGTAAGTGTGGAAATGCAGTCCCTGTTTTTCAGCAGCTTTCTTTACGTAAAGAATCTGGTTGTAGCTCAGGGATACCTGATAGATGGTCTTTCCTGTTTCACAGTCCACAATCTGACCGCCGTTGTAGCCGATCAGATACATGCCGGGATAATTCAGGTTAAGGTATTCCTTTACACTTCTGACACTGTTGATGTCACGACCGGAGCAGAGTACCAGCTTATGTCCGGCTTTTGCCCACAGGTCAAGGACCTTTCTGGTATAGTCACCGATCTGCTTCTCCGAGTTAAGCAGTGTACCGTCAAGGTCGGTAAACAGGATTTTTGTCTTTTTATATTGTTCGGGATGCATTTTCATTTCGCTATGCTTCTTTTTCAGATTCGTCAGTATTTCCTCGGGAATAAAGAGTTTGCCGTAGCCCACCGCCAGGTCAAGGCCGGGCTTGGCATTGCCGTGAAAATCGCTTCCGCCGCTGATACAAAGGTCGTATTTCGCGGCAAGAGTGCGCATCTGTCTCTCCTCGGAGGGAGAGTAGGTGCTGTATACGGCTTCTATGCCCACAAGGCCCATATCCTTTAAGGTGGCAACCATTTTTTCCAGTCTTGCATCACTCATATGATACAGAATCGGGTGAGCAAGAATGGGGATGCCCCCTGCCTTCAGGATGATCTCCACAGCCCGCATGGGCGTAATCTTTTTCCGCGGAACAAAACAGGGACCATTGTCACCGATGTACCGGTCAAAGGCTTCTTTAAGGCTCTTGGTATAGCCGTGGTTTAAAAGGAATTTGGCATAGTGGGAACGGGTGATCACACTGTCCGGGAATTCCGACGTCAGTTCCTCATAGGTCACCGGCATGCCGTGCTCGGTGAGACGCCTGCACATCTCCTTGTTCCGGATGATGCGGCCATTCACGAAGTTCACAAGCCTTCTCTTAAAAAAATCGCTTTTATAATCAATATAGAGCCCTACGATGTGGATGTCCTTTCCCTCATATTCGGAAGAAAATTCAATACCGGGGATTACTTCAATGGGTTTGCCCTCTGCGGCTTTCAGAGCCTCGTCGATACCGTCTGTGGTATCGTGGTCGGTAAGGGCAAAGGCTGTGAGGCCTTTTTCAAGGGCGTAAGTAACAAGTTCGGACGGCGTGTAACTGCCGTCCGACTTGGTGGAATGTACGTGTAAATCTACAATGTTCATAATCAATCTTCGTCTTCTTCATCTTCCTGCTTTGTGTAAACAGTACGTTTTCTTGCCATTTCATCACTTTCCAGATATTCATCATAGGTGGTGATCTTGTCGATCATCGTGCCGTTTGGAAGGATTTCCATAATACGGTTTGCGGTGGTCTGTACAAATTGGTGGTCATGACAGGAGAACAGCGCTACGCCCGGGAACTTGATTAATCCGTTGTTGAGGGCGGTGATGGACTCCATGTCCAGGTGGTTGGTGGGCTCATCCAGAACAAGGCAGTTGGCACCGCTGATCATCATTTTGGAAAGCAGGCATCTTACCTTTTCTCCACCGGATAAAACCTTGACTTTTTTTACACCGTCTTCTCCGGCAAACAGCATACGTCCCAGGAAACCGCGGACATAAGTCACATCCTTGACGGGAGAGTAGCCGGTGAGCCAGTCGACGATGGTGTAGTCATTGTCAAATTCTTTGGTGCTGTCCTTGGGGAAGTAGGCCTGGGAAGTGGTGACACCCCATTTGAAGGTACCTTCATCCGGTTCCATTTCACCCATCAGAATCTGGAAGAGTGTAGTCTTTGCCAGCTCATTTCCGCCCACAAAAGCAACCTTGTCATCATGACCCAGAATAAAGGAAATATTGTCAAGTACCTTTTCCCCGTTTATAGTTTTGGAAATGCCTTCCACGGAAAGCACTTCGTTGCCGATCTCGCGGTCGGGACGGAAATCGATATAGGGATATTTACGGCTGGAGGGTTTGATTTCATCCAGCTCGATTTTTTCAAGGGCACGTTTTCTGGAAGTAGCCTGCTTGGATTTGGAAGCGTTGGCGGAGAAACGGGAGATGAATTCCTGAAGCTCCTTGATCTTTTCTTCCTTTTTCTTGTTGGCTTCCTTCATCTGCTTGATCAGAAGCTGGCTGGATTCATACCAGAAGTCGTAGTTTCCGGCATAGAGCTGAATCTTACCGTAGTCGATATCCGCCGTGTGGGTACATACTTTATTTAAGAAGTAACGGTCATGGGAAACCACGATGACAGTGTTTTCAAAATTGATCAGAAATTCTTCCAGCCATGCAATGGCGTCAAGGTCAAGGTGGTTTGTGGGCTCGTCGAGAAGGAGGATGTCAGGGTTCCCGAAAAGCGCCTTTGCAAGCAGTACCTTCACCTTTTCATTACCGTTTAAATCCTTCATGATAGCGTAGTGATATTCGGTGTCGATGCCGAGACCGTTCAGCAGCATGGCAGCGTTTGACTCTGCTTCCCAGCCGTCCATTTCCGCAAATTCAGCTTCCAACTCGCTGGCCCGGATACCGTCCTCGTCGGTGAAATCTTCCTTTGCATAAATGGCATCCTTTTCCTTCATAATCTGGTAAAGCCGCTCATTACCCATGATAACCACATCCATAACAGGATATTCATCATATTTGAAATGATCCTGCTCCAGGACGGATAAGCGCTGGCCCGGAGTCATGGTGATATCTCCGTTTGTGGTTTCCAGCTGGCCTGACAGGATTTTTAAGAAGGTGGACTTTCCTGCGCCGTTGGCACCGATAAGTCCGTAACAGTTTCCTTCGGTAAATTTGATATTGACATCTTCAAATAAGGCTTTCTTGCCTACTCTATACGTTACATTATTTGCACTGATCATGTCTGTGACTCCTCATCTTTAAAATAATTTTCAACTAGTTACCATAACAATTACCTATTTTATAGTGCGCATCATGATTTTGCAAGCAAATTACGTAAAAAGATGGTAAAACCGAGGGAGAGGGATAGATTTTCATAAGTTTCAATGCTACAATAAATACAATAATGATTTCCACCGTGAAATCGAATAAGGAATTGTGAGGATAGAAGATGAAACTGAACTACAGGAGAACTTTTTTGATCGGACTGGCATTTTTGTCCATTTGTGCTTTCTGGCAGATGTATGACAACATTATTCCGCTGATTTTGCAGAATACCTTCGGAATCGGTGAGACCATTACAGGAGCCATCATGGCGGCAGATAATGTGCTGGCGCTCTTCCTGCTCCCTGTTTTTGGTGCCATATCTGACAGGGTAGATACGAAATTTGGAAAGAGAATGCCTTTTATTGCGGGTGGCACGGTGCTTGCCGTGATTTTTCTGATGATCCTTCCGGCGGCCGACAGAAGGGAGAATTTGATCCTTTTTGTGATCGCACTTTTTGCACTTCTTGTCTCCATGGGATTATACCGCTCACCTGCGGTGGCACTGATGCCGGATTTAACTCCAAACAAGCTTCGCAGTAAAGGCAATGCGGTTATCAACCTGATGGGTGCAGTGGGAGGTGTCTATACCCTGATTATGATCAAACTCCTTGTGGGCAAAGGAGAGCGTCCCGATTACACGCCGCTGTTTGTCAGTGTGGCAGCTCTCATGGTCATTGCCGTAGGCGTTCTTGTGATCACCATTCAGGAAAAGAAGGTAAAGGCAAAGGTAGATGCGGAAGTGAAGGCCTATGAAGAAAAGGCCGGTGTGATGGTGGAGACAGAGGACACCGTGGAAAAGGAAGAGGAAGGACCTAAGACTGCCATGCCCAAAGAGGTAAAGCGCAGTATGATCTTTTTGCTTGCGTCCATTTTCCTTTGGTTTACTGCCTATAATGCCGTTACCACAGCCTTTTCCCGTTATACCAAAGTGGTCTGGAAATTGGAGGGCGGCGGATTTGCAGACTGTCTCATGGTGGCAACAGTTGCGGCAATCTTAAGCTATATTCCCATCGGCAACATTGCAAGCAAGGTGGGACGAAAGAAGACCATTATGGGTGGCGTTGTTCTGATGAGTGTGTGCTATTTTGCCGCAATTTTTGCAGGTACCTATCACCCGCTTGTCAATGTTGCGTTCGCAGCGATCGGCGTGGGCTGGGCTGCCATCAACGTGAATTCTTATCCCATGATTGTGGAGATGAGTAAGGGATGCGACATCGGAAAGTTTACGGGTACTTATTATACTTTTTCCATGACGGCACAGATATTTACCCCTGTGTTATCCGGCTTTTTGCTGGAGAAAGTCTCCTATAGGACCTTGTTCCCCTATGCTTTTATTTTTTCCGTTCTGGCATTTTTCACCATGACACAGGTGCATCACGGAGATGCAAGACCGGATAAAAAGAAAAGTGTACTTGAAAATTTTGATGTAGATGACTAAGATAGATTGTAAAATCTTAAAGAAATACGAAGGTGAAATGAAATGACAGCGTTGTATGTGGTTTTAATTGTAATTTTAGTATTGATTGTACTCTATTTTCTGGCTATCAAACCAAGGCTCTCCAGGCAGAAACAGTGGGCTCCCTTTAAAGGTGTCTACTATGCCCACAGAGGTCTCCATGACAATGAATCGGAAGCCCCTGAGAACTCAATGCCGGCTTTTAAGAAAGCAGTGAAGGCCGGTTACGGGATTGAACTTGACGTGCAGCTTACCAAGGACAGAGTTCCTGTGGTGTTCCATGATTTTACGTTGGAGAGAGCCTGCGGTAAGCCGGGTAAAGTCTATGAGTATACCTATGAGGAACTGCAGCAGTTTCCCCTGTTTCAGAGTGACGAACGGATTCCTAAATTTGAGGAGGTCCTCAAGGCAGTGGACGGGAAGGTACCTCTTATTGTGGAGATCAAGCTGGAATGGATGGATCTTACGGTGTGTGCTTATGCAGATAAACTGCTGAAAGAATACAAAGGACTGTATTGTATCGAGTCCTTTAACCCTCTGGTTCTGACCTGGTACCGCAGATATCATAATGATGTGCTGAGGGGTCAGCTTTCCGATGCTTTTCTGAAGGAAGGGGAGTACAAGGGTGTTTTATACTGGCTTTTGCAGAATCTTTTGCTGAACTGGATGACAAAACCGGATTTTGTGGCCTACAATCACAAATATGCGGATAATTTGTCCAGAAGACTTTGCAGAAAGCTGTATAAGAATATGGCGGCAGCCTGGACCATCAAGAGTGAGCAGGAGCTTGAGACTGCAAAAGAGGAATTTGATGTATTTATTTTTGATTCCTTTATTCCGAAAAAGCAAAAGTAGGTAATATGCTAAGCATTTTATTGGTAAAAATCATGTAAAAAACATTCAAAAACAAAAAAATATGCATTATTTTTCACAAAAAAGATGCAATTATGAAGGGAATATGTTATAATTCCCTTAGTGAATTATTTGATGCAGGATAAGAGTACAAGGACGTACGTTTTTATACCATGGGCTTTCGTCCATGGTATATTCGTTCCATTATCCTGTAAATTTTCTTAAAAAGGGAGAGACACGATGGTAAAATGGGTTTATTCTTTTGAAGAAGGTAATGCGGACATGCGTAACCTCCTTGGAGGAAAAGGTGCAAATCTTGCAGAGATGACTAATCTTGGTCTGCCGATTCCCCAGGGATTTACGGTTACCACGGAAGCATGTACTGATTACTATGCAAATGGCAGACAGATTTCAGATGAAATCAAAGAACAGATTTTTACAACACTTTCAGCGCTGGAAGTAAAGCAGGGCAAGAAATTCGGAGATACGGAAAATCCGCTCCTCGTTTCCGTTCGTTCCGGTGCGAGAGCATCCATGCCCGGCATGATGGATACCATCTTAAATCTGGGGCTTACCGATGTGGCGGTTGAAGGCTTTGCGGCAAAGACCGGCAATCCCAGATTCGCATATGATTCTTATCGTCGTTTCATTCAGATGTTTTCCGATGTGGTTATGGAGATTCCCAAATCTTTCTTTGAGCGAATTCTGGATGAAATCAAGGAGAGCAAGGGCGTTAAATTTGATACGGAGTTAACGGCTGATGACTTAAAGGAAGTTATCGTACGCTTTAAGGCAGTTTATAAAGATAAGATGGGGGACGATTTCCCCCAGGATCCCAGAGTGCAGCTGATGGAAGCCGTAAAAGCGGTGTTCCGTTCCTGGGACAATGAGAGAGCTATCGTTTACAGACGAATGAATGATATTCCCGGTGACTGGGGAACAGCTGTCAACGTGCAGGCCATGGTATTCGGTAACATGGGCAATACCTCCGGTACAGGTGTAGCCTTCACCCGAAATCCTTCTACCGGTGAAAAAGGTATTTATGGTGAATACCTGATCAATGCACAGGGAGAGGATGTTGTGGCCGGTATCAGAACACCACAGCCCATTACCAGACTGGAACAGGATCTTCCGGAATGCTATCAGCAGTTTATTGCAATTGCAAACAAGCTGGAAGATCACTATCGCGATATGCAGGATATGGAGTTTACCATCGAGGAAGGTAAACTGTTCTTTTTACAGACAAGAAACGGAAAGAGAACCGCACCTGCAGCTCTTCAGATTGCCTGTGACCTTGTGGATGAAGGCAAGATCACACCCGAGGAAGCAGTGCTTCGTATTGAAGCGAAATCTTTGGATCAGCTTCTTCATCCTACCTTTGATGCAGATGCGCTGAAGGCAGGTGTTGTGATCGGACAGGCACTTCCCGCATCTCCCGGTGCTGCGGCAGGTAAGGTTTACTTTACCGCTCAGGAAGCAAAGGCAGCTCATGAAAAGGGAGAAAGAGTAGTACTGGTTCGTCTGGAGACATCACCGGAAGATATTGAAGGTATGCATGCGGCAGAGGGTATCCTTACTGTAAGAGGCGGTATGACAAGCCATGCAGCGGTTGTAGCCCGTGGTATGGGAACCTGCTGTGTATCCGGTTGCGGTGAAATTTCCATCAATGAGGAAGAAAAAGTATTTGAACTTGGCGGACACGTTTATCATGAAGGAGATTACATTTCCTTAGACGGTTCCACCGGTAAAATTTATGACGGAGACATTAAGACAAAGGAAGCAGCTATCAGCGGCAACTTTGAGAGAATTATGAACTGGGCAGACTCTTTCCGTAAATTGCAGGTTCGCACCAATGCTGATACACCTGCGGATGCAGCCAATGCAGTGAAATACGGTGCAGAGGGAATCGGACTTTGCCGTACAGAGCATATGTTCTTTGAACCTGACAGAATTCCCAAGATCCGTCAGATGATTCTTGCGAGAACCCAGCAGGAAAGAGAAAAGGCATTAAATGAACTGATCCCCTATCAGAAGGGAGACTTCAAGGGACTTTATGAAGCGATGGAGGGCAGACCGGTTACCATCCGTTTCCTGGATCCCCCGTTACATGAGTTTGTTCCCACTGAAAAGGATGATATTGATGATCTCGCCATCAAGATGATGATGACAGCGGAGCAGGTACAGGAAATCTGTGATTCTCTCCATGAGTTTAACCCCATGATGGGGCACAGAGGATGCCGACTTGCCGTTACTTATCCGGAAATTGCCAGAATGCAGACAAGAGCCGTTATGGAAGCAGCCATTGAAGTGAAAGCGGAAAAGGGATATGATATCGTTCCCGAGATCATGATTCCTCTGGTAGGCGAGAAGAAAGAGCTTAAGTTTGTCAAAGATGTTGTGGTAGAGACAGCAGAGCAGGTAAAGAAGGAAAAAAATTCCGATATCCAGTATCATATCGGAACCATGATCGAAATCCCGAGAGCAGCGCTTCTTGCTGATGAGATTGCAGAGGAAGCAGAGTTCTTCTCCTTCGGAACCAACGATCTGACCCAGATGACCTTCGGTTTCTCCAGAGATGATGCCGGCAAGTTCCTTGGTGACTATTACAAACATAAGATCTACGAATCCGATCCTTTTGCAAGACTGGATCAGAAGGGTGTGGGACAGCTGGTACAGATGGCAGCCGAGAAAGGCAGAAAGACAAGACCGGATATCAAGCTTGGTATCTGCGGCGAGCACGGCGGAGATCCTTCTTCTGTTGAGTTCTGTCACAAGGTAGGTCTTACTTATGTATCCTGCTCACCTTTCAGAGTTCCCATTGCAAGGCTTGCGGCAGCACAGGCAGCTATCAACAGCAAACAGTAATTGAAACTGCTTGTTTTCTGGGAACTTATGAAATACCTAGAGACTATATGATTCGAAGCGCAAGGCTTTATCATAGTCAAAATACATTTCGTTTCCCGGAAAAGATTATAATGAAGCTATACATTGTTTAGGGAGTCTGTAATAGGCTCCCTGTATTTTTGCGCAAATAGCGAGGGAAGATGGATGCTTGCATCCAGTTTTGACGAGCATCGAGACAGCCTGAGAAATATTTCTCAGGCATGAAATTTTGCGTACTGTGAACCTTGTAGAAAAATGTGGTTGATTAATTCGAGAATATGTACTATAATTAAATGAGAACATAAGTTCGAAAAAATAGTTATTGCATAAATTTGTTTTTCTGCATATAATAATAGTGTAAACAAGTTTACAATGGGCTGGTCGAAAGACCCAGGTCCAACCTATTTGGCGGGGAGACTCCCCGCCGTTTTTTATTTTAGAGGTATTATGAAGGAATTAAGTGTGTTTGTAGATGAATCCGGAGATTTCGGTGAATATGAAAAGCATGCGCCATATTATATTATTACCATGATTCTACATGACCAGAGCGTTGATATATCAGCAGAAATTAGTAAGCTAAATGAAGTGTTAAAGAATATGGGGTATGGTAACGAACAGGCGATTCATACAGAACCGCTAATAAGAAGAGAAGATCCATATACATATTTTCAGCCACATGAAAGACGTGCGATATTTTCGAAGTTATTTTACTTCACGCTCGGATGTGATATTAAATATAAGTCGTTTGTCTATAGAAAATCTGAGTATGAAAATATATTCAAGTTGGAAGCAAGAATGGCGAGAGATTTATCACAGTTTATTAGGGACAACCTTACATATTTTCAGAGCTTCAGCAAGGTCATTTTATATTATGATAACGGGCAACATGAATTAAATCGTATTCTTAATACGGTGTTTGCGACACAGTTGGTTGATTATGATGTACGAAAAGTTATTCCAAACGAATATCGTTTATTCCAAGCAGCAGATTTGATTTGTACTTTGGAATTATTGCGAGTGAAAACAGAGCATCAGGATTTAACTAATTCAGAAAAGAGAATTTTTCATTCTAAGAGAGATTTGAAGAAGGATTTCTTGAAAGGAATTAAGAAGAAAGAATTTGTATAGAGAATATGACACTATGCTCTTTACATGAGCAGAGTGAGACAATTAATGTTTTATGGGAGAAGAATAATGCATGGACTAATATTGTTAAAGTTTCTTTGGTAATCAATATATAACCTATGAAAAATAATCGGAATTGCAAAAGCACTTTTACATAAAAGGAGAATGGCATAATGGACAGATTTATGAATATTAAGGAGAAATTGCTTTCCTTAGCCAGGGAAGATGAAGATATTAAGGCAGTTGTTTTGATAGGCTCTTCAACCAGAGATACGGTAAAAGCAGATGAATATTCTGATTTGGACGTTGTGATTACAACAGTAAAACCGGAAGGATGGTTATACGGAGATTATCCGGAAAAACTTGGGAGTGTGAAAATATCTTTTGTTGAACCAACACTTGGTGGTGGAAGAGAAAGAAGAATGTTATATGACGGTTCGCTTGACGTTGACATGATTATATTTACACCGGGTCAGTTTGAAAAAGCGATAAGGGAAGGCGTCGCAAGCTGGGTTATGAACCGAGGATATGAGATAATGTATGATGCAGGAGGATATTCGGGACTGTTAGAAGAGAATATTTCGCATGAGCTTAAGCCCACAGATTTATCGGAACCGGAATTTAATAATATGGTAAACGATTTCCTCTTCCATACCATATGGGCATCCAAAAAGATACTTCGTGGTGAATTGTGGACCGCTAAAATGTGTATTGACGCTTATTTAAAAAAATATCTGCTGAACATGATTGAGATGTATTCAGTGTCAAAATACCATGTTGATGTATGGCATGATGGAAGATTTCTGGATCGATGGGCCGAGAAGGAAATTCTTATGGATTTGGAAAAGTGCTTTGCCCACTATGACAGGAAGGATATGGTATCTGCTTTGTTGTCTACCCTAGAGCTTTTTTGCAGATTGGCAAGTCAGACAGCAGAAATAAAGGGGTACAAATATCCTGAAGAGGCTGAAGAATATACTAAGGTTTTGTTGGAGAAAACAAAGTGAAAAAATATATGTTACCGATTATTATGTTGACAATATTCGAAACCATAGCAGTTACTCTGTGGTTGACAATGGATAATTTGTTTTACCTGTTTAATTTCAGTTATATTGGAATCTCAATATCTCTTGGAATATTTCTGTTTATTAAAAAGTATAAGTATGCTCGCCGCATTACACAGCTTCTGGTTGGATTATATATGCTGGTATATTTGGGGTTAATCAGCAATGAAAATATGCAGATTGAGGGATTCTGGTATTATCTTTTTACAGGTGTATTTGAAGCTGCAACCATTCATTATGCGGTCGCAAAAATTTTTGGACCTTTACTTTTTGGCAGAGGCTGGTGCGGTTATGCCTGTTGGACGGCAATGGTACTTGATTTCCTGCCATATAAAGTTCCTGAAACACCAAGAAAAAAGATTGGATGGATAAGGTATCTTACGTTCGCAGCTTCGCTTGTATTTGTTTCAGCATTATTTCTTGCACAGGTTGGCAACTTTGAAAGAATCATGTTTTGGGCGTTTATTATAGGAAATGTATTGTATTATACTGTCGGGATCATATTGGCATTTGCTTTTAAGGATAATCGTGCATTTTGCAAATACATATGTCCAATTACCGTATTTTTGAAACCCATGAGTTATTTTTCGTTATTACGAATTAAATGTGATAAAAGCAAATGTATCTCTTGTGGGAAATGCAAAAAAGTATGCCCGATGGAAGTAGATGTTACGGATAATTCCAGAAAACGAAAAAATGGCACAGAATGTATTCTTTGCTTTGAGTGTGTTAAGAATTGTCCAAAGGATGCATTGTAAATTGGCAAAAGGAGAGTTCCTATGTCGGATACAGAGAATAAAGAAAAAAGAAAACGCAATTTATCAAGAATTTCCAATCTGTTGTCTATAATAGCAGGAGTGGTTCTGATACTCTTTTTGGGATGGTTGTATGTGACAGATAATGTGGAAGTACGGCAGAGCAGGAACGATTCCGGCTTTACCACAGTTAAGGATTACACCTGCGTGGAAATCGAGGATGAAGAGGCGCCCATCGGGGTTAAGAAGGAATATACATTTACCCTGAGTGAAACGCTGAACGGTGATTCCCATCTTGCTTTTTACACGGTTCATCAATATGTGGATGTCTGGCTGGACGGAGAAAATATCTATAGCCTGAAACCTTCCGACACGAAAAGAATCAGTAAGACGGTGGGCAGCAACTGGGTAATGATTCCCCTTTACCGAAAAGATGCCGGAAAAGAGGTTCGGGTTACAATTACACCGGTGTATGAAAGCTTTCGTGACAGAGAGGTGGAGTTCCTGATCGGGTCATCGCTGGCAATTTATACCAACAGGTTGTCCAAAGACCTCCCTCAGCTTATTCTGGGGATTATGGCTGTTTTTGTGGGGCTGGTTTTTGGCTGTGTTGCAGCATATAATCTGATCAAAAAGCGTCGCGGAAAGGATCTGGCAGCGCTGGGAGCTTTTTCTGTTATGCTGGGACTCTGGAGACTGACTGATACAAGATTCACTCCTTTTATGCTTCAGGAGAAGCCGGTACTTTTGTTTTATGTTTCTGTGACGATGCTGATGCTCGGTATGGTGCCGGTAGTCAGATGGATAGAAGGACATTCCTATAAAGAAAGCCGTCGTGTGCTGGATATCTATTGTATTGCAGCTGCATTGATCTGTCTGATTCAGCTGTTCCTTCAGTTTTTGGGGATACTTGATTTGCGGGAAACGCTTTTTATCACCCATATTGTAATTGCTGTAGGAATTGCGGTAGTAATTGGCAGTGTCATTTACGAGAAGAAAAAATATCCCCGGAAACCTGAAATGCAGATAGCGAAAAAACTTCCGCTGATCTGCCTTTTGGGAATCATGGCAGATGTTGTTGCTTTTTATGTCAAAGGTAACTCATCCGGATTATTGTTTTCTCTGTTGGCGTTTCTTTTATATATTGTGTTTACGGGAATTGCCACCATGTTCAATTACAGCGAGCAGGAGATGCAGCTTGCTGAGAAGGACAGGCAGTTGGCGGAAAAAGAAAGGAAACTGACAGAGAGACGTATCGCTACCATGATGAGCCAGATCAGGACACACTTTATTTTCAATGTTCTGACTGCGATTAGCGGATTTTGTAAATATGATGCTGAAAAAGCAGATGAGGCGCTGATTCTATTTTCACGCTATCTGAGGCGAAATATCAAGATTATTGAGGAAGAAGGACTGATTGATTTTTCAAAGGAGTTAGAGCAGCTTCAGGATTATGTCGCCCTGGAACAGCTTAGATTTCCGGATACGATCACCTTTGAAAAAGAAATCGAGGAGACAAACTTTCGGATTCCGCCGCTTACCATACAGCCAATCGTGGAGAATGCGATCAAGCATGGACTGGTGGAACATGGCAGAAGCGGCAGGGTAAAGCTTCAAACCATGAGCGATGAAAGAAATATTATCATAACGGTAAGTGATGATGGTATCGGGTTTATACCGGAGGAATGTATCAGAGAGGAGTCCGTGGGAATCAGAAATGTCAGGTTCAGACTGGAAAGCATGGTAAGGGGCAGTCTTACAATTGAAAGCAGCCCCGATAAAGGAACAAAGGTAACGATCTATATACCTAAGGAGGAAAAAAATGGATTTAAAAGAGTATCGTGACAGGATTTCCGGCTGTTTTCTTGGAAAGAATATCGGAGGGACCCTGGGAATGCCCATGGAATGGGAGAGAAAGAAGAATAATGTGACATATTACACTCATGATATTACGGGGGAACCCCTTCCCAATGATGACCTCGACATTCAGATTCTCTGGCTGCTGGCATTGGAGGAAAAGGGGATTGATGTGGATGCAAAGGTGCTTGGTGAATACTTTAACGAGTACATGATCTTCACCCATGCGGAGTATGGGACCGCTAAGACCAATTTGCGTGCCGGTTTGCAGCCTCCTGTCAGTGGCAGCTTCAATAATTCCTTTAAGGACAGCTGTGGCTCCTATATCAGAGCAGATATCTGGGCATGCCTGTATCCGGGATATCCTCAGCTTGCGGCAAAATATGCTTTTGAGGATGCCATTGTGGATCACGGTGATGGTGAAGGCGTCTATGCGGAGATATTTGTGGCAGCCATGGAAAGTGCGGCTTTTTATGAGAAAGATGTACGGGAACTGATCAATATCGGACTCAGCTATATTCCGGAGGATTGTGCAGTCAGCAAGGTGATCAGAGATGCGGTTTCTATCTATGATAAGGGAATGAGTATAGAGGAAAGCCGGGAATATATGATGCAGCATTATATCGGTCATCTGGAATGGCATGCCATTGCGGATGAGGATGAAAAAAAGGGTTACGCCGAAGGCAAAATGGGATGGGATGTCCCCTCAAACATCATGATCATTATTTACGGTCTTCTTTACGGCGGGGGAAATTTTGAGAAGGCAATGTGTACGGCAGTAAATTACGGTGAGGATACAGACTGTACTGCGGGAACCATCGCCGCTTTGTATGGCATCATGTACGGAACAGGAATTTTTGATGAAAAATGGGTGAAGCCCATCGGAAACAAGCTTGTTACCATCAGCATCAATCCTTTCCTGATGTATGGGAAGATTCCGAAGACCGTGGATGAACTGACAGACCGCGTCCTTTCTCTGCATCAGCATGCCTTCGAAAAATATCAGCTGACCGGATGGAAGGGAGAAAGCTTCTACGCCAAGCCGTATTTTAAAAATATCTATTGCGAGATGAAGGTGGTGCGTTTTCAGTTTCCTTATCTGAATGTCCGACTGGATTATCTCGGGGATCCTGTCATAAGAAGCGGTGAGCCGAAGAAGATCAGATTTGTGCTCTCCAATACCTCTAAAGCAGTAACCTCGGACAGAGTTAATGTATATCTGTATGCGAGAGAGGGCTGTCAGATTGCACCTCAGCAGGAACAGGCAGTTTTTCTCACTATGGCGCATATGGGAGACGGCATTAAGGAGATTACATATGAGATTACGGTGGAGGGACCGCTGAAACCGATCTACCGTTTTGTGGCAGAATTCATTTATGAGGACAGTCAGAATAACAAGGCGATGGAAGTGCCTTTTGTGCTGGTATCGGAAAACGGAGTAACCGTGCCGGTGAAATGGGAAAAGAGAGGACCGGCGGCTACGCCCAATATGCCAAGGATTTAATAAAAAAGGATTCTCTATTTAACAGAGAATCCTTTTGCTTTTAAATATTCTTCCACTTCAAAAATGTCATCGGTATGGATGATAAGAACCGGTTTGCCCGTATCTCTGTTAAAGCAAAGATAAATGTAATCTACACTGATGTTTCCTTCGGATAAACTGATCAGCAGATGGTTCAGATTTCCCACTTCATCACTCATTTCCACACCCAGAATATCATTGGCGCGGCAGAGATACCCTTTTTTTGACAGGGCAGTAAGAGCTTTTTCCGTATCGGAAACAATCATTCTGACAATACCGTATTCTGCACTGTCATTAGTCACAGACCCCAGGATGTTGATATTTTCTTCCTTGAGTATCCCGGTAATTGCCTGAAAAGCGCCTTTCTGATTTTCTGCAAATATAGATACCTGTTTTAACATGATATTCACCTCACGAATTCTTAAGTAAAGATGCCGCAGGAGCATCTTTTTTTATATTATCATATCTGTGCCTCTTTTTCAAAAAAATCTGTATTACGGGCATTTTTTTCTTTATAATACGCACATAAAACCGACGAAATACTTGTTTCCAAATGGTATATTTGATATGATCTTATTGATAAGATGCAACAAGGTGTTGTGTCAGGGGGTAGGTGTAAACATTATGGGGAAAAAGAGTATTCTGATGGTAGATGATGTGAAGCTGAATCATGAGGCGGCAAGGGACGTGCTGGAGGATACTTATGATCTATATGAGGCACTCTCGGCTAAGGAAGCTTTTGACATACTGGAGACAATCATTCCTGATCTGATTCTGCTTGATATCATTATGCCGGTGATGGACGGTTATGAAATGCTGAAGATTTTGAAACATAATGAGAAATTGAAGCACATACCGGTCATTTTCCTGACGGCAGATAACAGGCCGGAAGCCGAGGTGGAAGGCTTTAACAGCGGTATTGTGGATTACATCACAAAGCCTTTTGTGCCAATCGTCATGAAAAAAAGAATTGAGACGCAGATCGAACTGGCAGAGTACCAGCGAAGTCTGGAGGCAAAGGTGGCAGAAAAGGTAGAAGAGATTGAACAGATGTATGATCTGATCTCAACCAGCTTTGCCGGTCTTGTAGAGTCACGGGACGGCGTGACGGGAGGACATTTGAAGAACACCTCCATTTATTTCTCTGCTTTTGTAAAGCATCTGATCACCATACCAAGGTATCAGGAACAGCTTTCTACTCAGATGGTGAAGAAGGCCTGCAGAAGTGCGCCGCTTCACGATGTGGGTAAGATTGCCATAAAGGATGCCGTTCTTCAAAAGGCAGATTCCCTGAATCATGAGGAATTTGAGCAGATGAAAATGCACTCCGTGATCGGCGGACAGCTTTTTGAATTTATCAAGGATAGGATACCGGACAGAGAGTTCGGTGAGATCGCAGAACAGATCGCAAGGTATCATCACGAAAAATGGAATGGACAAGGATATCCTGACGGACTGAAGGAAACAGAAATACCGTTGGTAGCCAGAATTATGAGCATTGTAGATGTCTATGATGCCCTGACTTCGGAAAGACCCTATAAAAAGCCTTTTTCTCATGAGAAATCCATGGCGATTATTGCGTCGAAAAGCGGAATCGATTTTGACCCTGATCTTGTGACAGAATTTCTCAATATTGAGTCAAAGATGAAAGAATGCCTGCGCACCAAAGAAGAAGTACTAATCAGACAACAGTTTTTTACAGTCAGCTTATAAACAAGGGGAGCCATGGTGTGAGACTTAACGGAGAAGAAAATGACTTTCCTGCATGACTTTCGGCGAGATTCCGTATTCCTTTTTGAAAGCACGGAAAAAGGCTGAGTAATCTTTAAAACCATAGGCTTCATAAGTTTCAACGACAGAATGACCGCCAAGAAGGGCCTGCCTGCAGAGGGCAAGCCTTTTTTTTGTGATATATTGATGGACGGAAAAACCCAGATTGTCCTTGAAAACATGGGAAATGTGATATTTACTTACAAAAAATTCTTTTGACAACCGGTCAAGAGAAAGATCCTCATCGATATGCCCTTCTATGAAATTGCAGATATTCTGATACAGTGTATTTGAAACTGCAGCAGTTTCCGGATGCTCCTTCTCATAAACCAGACGATTGACATAAAGAATCAGGTCGCCGGCGTAAAGACTAAGAAGCGGATCCCGCCCAAAGCGATTGCCTTGCATTTCCATAAGGAGTTGGATGATCTTTGACTGAATCGTATGAAAGCTGATCTTATCATTATGAAAAATATAATTTTTTTTGATCTGTACCATCTGCATCAGATAACCGTAATCAACGGATTGCTGAAGAAGAGCGTTGCAGAATTCCTGACTGATCCAGAAGACAAAGCGCCTGTAGGGCAGTTCCATGCTGTGAATGACCGCCATATGGGAAATATGAGGTGGAATTACGATGACATCTCCGTAAGAAAGAGGAAACGTTTCCTGGCCGATCCGTATGCTGACATCGCCCTCCAAAAAAAAGTAAAATTCATAATAGTCATGGGTATGAAGGGACATCCTGGGTTTTGCAGAGTCGTCATAATAGTATAATTCGAAATCCTTTGAAAGCATGTACTGGCGTGTGCTGAACCGGGTCTTAAATTTTTTCTGCATGATTTTTGATTCTCCGTTTTTTAGTTGTTTTGCCGACAGAAATTTTTATTTGTGAGAACAATTAAAGCATACAGGAATACCGCAAATTTTGCAATGTTTTTGACAAATATGCCAATGGATTTGGAGCAATGCTGTTTCTATAATAGTATCAGAGAATATGATAAAAAAAGTGTTAAGGGAAGGCAGGTATAAGCATATGGAAATGACGATGAGATGGTTTGGTTCCCAATTTGATACGGTCACTTTAAGGCAGATCCGTCAGGTCCCGGGGGTGACGGGCGTTATCACTACGCTGTATGATACAGTGCCCGGAGAGGTTTGGAGCCGGGAAAGAATCAGGGCATTGAAGGAAGAGGTAGAGGCTGCAGGTCTTCATATAGCGGGAATTGAAAGCGTTAACATTCATGATGCCATCAAGACCGGTGCCCCGGAGAGAGAGCAGTATATTGAAAATTACATAGAAACGCTTGAAAATCTCGGCAAAGAGGATATTCATCTTGTCTGCTACAATTTTATGCCGGTATTTGACTGGACCAGAACGGAGCTTGCGCGGGTCCGTTCAGACGGTTCCACTGTTCTCGCCTATACCCAGAAGGCGATTGATGCTTTGGATCCCGAGAAAATGTTTGCATCTATAAAGGAGGATGCTAACGGCAGCGTTATGCCGGGCTGGGAACCGGAGCGCATGGTTCATGTAAAAGAGCTTTTTGAGATGTATCGGGATATTGATGATGAGAAGCTGTTTGACAATCTGAGGTATTTTTTGGAAAGGATCATGCCGGTCTGCGACAAATATGATATCAACATGGCAATCCATCCGGACGATCCGGCCTGGAGTGTGTTTGGACTTCCCAGAATCATCATCAATAAGAAAAATATATTACGTATGATGAGCATGGTGGATAACCCTCACAATGGGGTTACCTTTTGTTCAGGATCTTACGGTACAAATCTGGAAAATGATCTTCCTGATATGATACGCTCCTTAAAAGGACGAATTCATTTTGCCCATGTCAGAAATCTGAAATTTAATTCTCCCACAGATTTTGAGGAGGCAGCTCATCTTTCTTCTGATGGAAGCTTTGACATGTATGAGATCATGAAGGCTCTTTATGAGACCGGATTTGACGGTCCTATTCGTCCGGATCACGGCAGGATGATCTGGGACGAAGTGGCAATGCCGGGATATGGCCTTTATGACAGAGCTCTGGGTGCTGCCTATTTAAACGGCTTATGGGAAGCCATTGAAAAGAGTCACAATGAGAAGGGAAGCCTGAAAAGATGAAGCTGAAGGAAAAAGAATTAAAAAACAGGGAAGCATGGGAGAAAGCAGGGTATCGTCTGCCCCGGTATGACCGGGAACAAATGGTAAAGGAGACAAAGGAACAGCCTTTTTGGATCCATTTTGGGGCAGGAAACATTTTTCGCGCTTTTCAGGCAAATGTGGTACAAAATCTGCTGAATACAGGTGTCCTTGACAGAGGCCTGATCGTTGCGGAAGGATATGATGATGAGATCATAGAAAAGATATATCATCCTCATGACAATTATTCCATCCTTGCCACTTTAAAAGCGGACGGAATGATAGAAAAGACGGTAATAGGAAGTATAGCGGAAGCGCTGGTTCTTGATCCTGGAAAGGAGAAGGATAAGAAGCGCTTACAGGAAATCTTCGAAAAGGATTCTCTTCAAATGGCTTCTTTTACCATTACGGAAAAAGGATATGTACTGACTGACGGCAAAGGAGAATTTCTTGCGTCTGTACAGAGCGATTTTGAAAAGGGTCCTGAAAGACCGGCAAGCTATATCGGCAGGGTGGCTTCTCTTTTATATGCCCGTTTCCTCGCAGGGGAAAAGCCGATTGCCATGGTGAGTATGGACAATTGCTCCCACAACGGAGATAAGCTTTATACGGCGATCAATACGTTTGCCGGCAAGTGGGAGGAAAAGGGTCTCGTAAAAAAGGGATTTCAAAAATATGTTAATGATAAGAGCAGGGTATCTTTTCCCTTAACGATGATCGATAAGATCACACCACGTCCTGACGCATCTGTAGAGAAACTGCTTAAGCAGGACGGAATAGAAGATACAGCCCCTGTAATCACCGCAAAGAATACGTATGTTGCACCCTTTGTCAATGCGGAAGAGTGTGAGTATCTTGTGATTGAGGATGCTTTTCCAAACGGAAGGGAAGCACTGGAAAAGGGCGGATTGATGTTTACGGACCGCGAAACCGTGGATAAGGTGGAGAAGATGAAGGTATGCACCTGCTTAAATCCGTTACATACGGCGCTTGCGGTGTTTGGTTGTCTTCTTGGCTATGATTTGATCTCCGAGGAAATGAAGGACGATACGCTGCGAAAACTGGTGGAAGGAATCGGGTACAGGGAAGGGCTTCCGGTGGTCACGGATCCCGGTATTATCCATCCGAGGGAGTTCATTGATACGGTGGTAAAGGTGCGTATTCCCAATCCTTTTATGCCGGATACACCACAGAGAATAGCCACGGATACCTCCCAAAAGCTTGCGATCCGCTATGGAGAAACAATCAAGGCATATGCAGCCTCCGATCATTTAAAGGTATCCGATCTTACTCTGATTCCCCTGGTGTTTGCAGGGTGGCTCCGCTATCTGATGGCAGTAGATGACCAGGGGAATTCATTTATCTTAAGCCCCGATCCGTTGTTGGGTGAGGTGTGCCCTGTTGTAAACAGTATCGATCCGGGAGAAAAAGACGAGGTAAAAGAGAGGTTGAAACCGATTCTGTCAAATAGTAAAATATTTGGTGTGGACCTCTGTCAGACAGGACTGGCAGAGAAGGTATGCGACTATTTCGTGGAGATGGCCACAGGAAAGGGCGCAGTCCGTGCCACTTTAGAGAGATATGTTTTATGAAGGGAGAATAAAAATCATGTTGAGAATCGGTTGCCATCTGTCTTCCGCCAAAGGCTTTCTGGCTATGGGAAAGGAAGCTGTTAACATAGGAGCAAATACCTTTCAGTTTTTCACCAGAAATCCGAGAGGCGGAAGCGCTAAGGCCCTGGATTTTGAGGATATCAGGAATTATCTTTCCTTTGCGGAAGAAAATGGTATCGGGAATATTCTCGCCCATGCTCCTTATACCTTAAATGCATGTGCCAAGGATGAGGGACTTAGGAAATTTGCATTTGAAACCATGCAGGATGATCTGCGGCGCCTTGAGCATCTTCCGGGGACCATGTACAATTTTCACCCGGGAAGCCATGTGAGTCAGGGAGCGGAAAAGGGGATTGAACTGATTGCAGAGCATTTGAACCGTCTTTTTGAAGAGGAATTTTCCACCACGGTTCTTCTGGAAACCATGGCGGGCAAGGGCTCTGAGGTGGGAAGAAGCTTTGAGGAGCTTCGGGCCATTATGGATAAGGTGGATAAAAGAGAAAAGCTTGGAGTGTGTCTTGACACCTGCCATGTATTTGACGGCGGCTATGATGTGGTAAATGATCTTGACGGCGTCCTTAAGGAATTTGACAGTGTCATTGGTCTTGATAAACTAAAGGCAATCCATCTGAATGACAGCTTAAATACTCTGGGCTGTCATAAGGATCGTCATGCAAAAATCGGAGAGGGTGGAATCGGTTTGAACGCCATGGAGAAGATCATCAATGACGAAAGACTGAGAACGCTGCCTTTTTATCTGGAAACGCCCAATGAACTTCCCGGATACCAGAAAGAAATTGCCCTTTTAAAAGGGCTTTACAGGGACTGATCACCTTCAGCCATGCGATAGCCGATTCCGATTTCCGTAAAAACGTGTTCGGGAGCCGCAGGATTTTTTTCTATCTTGCGGCGGATGTTGGCCATATTTACACGCAGAATCTGATTGTTATTGTCCACATACGGACCCCATATTTTTTCCATGATATAGGAATAGGTCAGCACTTTTCCGCTGCTTTTGGCAAGAAGGCTGAGGAGTTTAAATTCAATCTGGGTAAGATGGATCATTTCTCCCTTTAAGGTTACCAGATGTTTTTCGTAGTCAATCACGAGATCACCGTGGTGATAGGCCAAAAGACCGGCATTATTTCCGGCATTCAGCTGGCTGCTGTGGCGCAGAGAGGTACGGATCCTGGCAAGCAGTTCCACTGTGCCAAAAGGTTTGGTGATGTAGTCATCCGCACCGAAATCCAGAGCTTTTGCCTTTTCCTGCTCATGAGTTCTGGCAGAAATCACAATGATGGGAACGCAGCTCCATTCACGCAGCTTTTTGATCACATCGATACCATCCATATCGGGTAGACCTAAATCAAGCAAAACCACATCGGGACAGAGAGAAGCGCACAAATGCAGCCCTTCTGTTCCACAGGATGCGGTGGTTATCTTATAATTCTGATTCTTCAGGGTAGTGGCAATAAAAGAACGGATATTTTCTTCATCCTCAATCAATAAAACAGAAGATTTTGGGATCATTCTATTTTTCCTCCTTTGGAAGTGTAAAAGTAAATAAACAGCCATGTTCGTGGTTGTAAGCGTTTATCTTTCCGCCATGAGCGGTTATGATGGTCTTGCAGATCGACAGTCCTATCCCCATGCCTTTATGTACATCGCTGGCCGCCATTGGTGTGTAGGGGGAACCGTCAAAGATTGTATCGAGCTTTTCGGGGGGAATGCCCACACCATAGTCTTTTACCTTAAAGGTAACAAAACGGGGCTCCTCTGTAACGGTCAGTTCGATAGGAAGTGTACTTCCGGCATGTACCACGGCATTTTCAAGAAGATTGATAATAACCTGCTCGATCAGCATGGCATCCATGGGAATGAGCAGATAGTTATCGGGAACGGTCACTTTGACATCGGCATCCGGCAGGCGCTTACAAAGGCGTCTTATCGCTTCCGCACAGACTTCCTCTACAGACTCTAAAGAAGTGGCTATCTTCATGGAACGCTCATCGATCCTGGTGACTGAGAGAAGATTTTCCACCATGTTGAGAAGCCAGTTGGAATCATCGTTAATATGACTTACGATCTGAAGCTTTTCTTCCTCCGTAAGGGAAGTGCGGTTATCAAGGTAAGTGGAACTGTTGCCGATGATACCGGTCAGGGGAGTGCGGAGATCATGGGAAACACTTCGAAGGAGATTTGCCCGCATTTTTTCTTTTTCAGCCTCCATAAGCAGCTTTTCACGCTCCAGAAGAATAGCTCCCTGGGATTTGATCTGGGAAGTCATGGTACTGATGGTGAGAGAGATAATCAGCATGAAAAGAAAGGTGACCGGATATCCGGTAAGCGTAAAATTCAACTCAAAATAAGGGTATGTAAACAGATAATTGACACAGATAACTCCAATCAGCGAGGAGAGGATCCCATATAGATAGCCGGTAGTAAAACGGGCGATCAAAACAAGGGCCGTGATATATACCAGAGCAATGTTGGAGGGATTTTCAGGCACATGATGAAAAAACCAGAAGGCTGCACCGGTGGCAACTCCCGACAAGGTCAGAGTAATCAATATATTTTTGGCAATCAGGCCTGATTTGGTGGAAAAAAATGTTTTCAGCTTTTCAAATAATGTTTTCATAATCCCATTATACCTTTAAAAGGCAGATAGGGCAATTTTCGATTTGTTAAGAAAATGCAAAGATTTTGCCGGGAAAAATAAATAGTAATTATTGCCTTTCTATACTATAATGAATGTAGGAGAGGGGGATGTTATGCAGATCAGAAATGATTATACTTCTTTTCAGAACAGAAATTATCAGGAAGGCCATACCCATCATATTACAGAGTGCCTGCAGGAGGATCAGGTAAAGCAAAAGGAAGGGGCGCTCGGTGCAGGAAAGGGAGATTCCGGGTTAAAAAACAGCACCGTTGCATTTTCTAAGGACGGTGATACATACAGTATGACTGCGGGACAAGTGACGGAGCAAAATAGGACGGGGAAGACAGGGAGAGGTGTTTTTAAGAATTTCTGGGATTCACTGGGGGAAGAAACATCCGGAGAAAAACAAAATACGAGGAATCTGTGGAGAGAGAATCTGCTTTCCGGGATACATGGTGCGGC
Source organism: uncultured Clostridium sp. (assembly GCA_945917985.1). Taxonomy (GTDB): domain Bacteria; phylum Bacillota; class Clostridia; order Lachnospirales; family Lachnospiraceae; genus Suilimivivens. The sequence continues at coordinate 30,969 of CAMEIH010000031.1, forward strand.
AACCTCCATCAGAGATACGTTTCAGTATCAGATAGTGGAAAGAGTGCAGAGAGTTCCCGCAAAAATAAAGGCAGTGCTTCAAAGTGCAGGTGCAAGATTCCGCCGGGAAAAAGATGCGTTTACAGCACTGACAGACGGTCAGACTCCCTCAGGTAAAAACAATTCGGGTAAGGAAAAGAGCAAAGACGGGCAGGTTACATCAACCGGGAAAGAGGATGATATTCCCACGAAGGTGCGAAGCCACAGTCATCTCATGGATTCCTACAGCAGAACAGGGGAATACTGCCAGCTGAATGATAATCTGACTTACGGGAAAAACAGGAGTGGAAGAAAAGAACAATGGACAAGAACAAGACAGAACTGATTATACTGGGAACAGGGAATGCCATGGCAGTGGAATGCTATAATACCTGCTTTGCAATCCGTAAGGAAGAGGAATATTTCCTTACGGATGCGGGTGGCGGAAATGGAATCTTCAGACAATTGAAGGCGGCAGAGATCCCCATTCCTGCTATTCATGAGATATTTATCACCCATGCGCATACGGATCATATTCTGGGAATGGTATGGATGGTGAGAAAAATTGCTGCTATGATCATCAGTGGAAAATATCAGGGAACATGCACAATCTATTGTCATAAAGAAGCCGGGGAAGCACTTCTGTCTATCTGTAGACTGACGCTTGCAGAAAAGTTCCTGAAATGGATTGGTGACAGGATTCTTATCTGTGAGGTGGAGGACGGAGAGGAAAAAGAAATCCTTTCCATGCCTGTCCGGTTTTTCGATATCGGTTCCACCAAGATGAAACAGTTTGGATTTCAGATGGAGATAGCAGGAAAGAAGCTGACCTGTCTGGGGGATGAGCCTTTTCATGAGGTGGAGAGAAGATATGCAGTAAACAGCGATTATCTGCTCTGTGAGGCTTTCTGCCTTTATGAGGACAGGGAAGTATTCAAACCCTATGAAAAGCACCACAGCACAGCGCTTGATGCGGGACGACTTGCCGATGAGCTGTCTGTGAAAAACTTAGTCCTTTATCATACGGAGGACTCTTCTTTAAGTACCCGGAAGCAGCGCTACGGAGAAGAGGCCGAAAAGAATTTCAGCGGGAAAGTATATGTGCCCGATGACCTGGAACGTATAATAATTGCTTGATAAAATCAGGGAAAAACGTTATACTTATGAACAGGGAATCAAGGATACAGGAGAGGTTATCATATGGGATATCAGGCAATACCTTATGACAAAAGAATCAAAGAGAATATCAGAAATTATTCTTTTTCCAATCTTTACAACATGGATGTGGTGAAGAATTATCTTCAGAATCTTGCGGATGTTCTGGAAATCAATATTCTTCTTACGGACAGACACGGGGAAAAAGAAATCGTCATCGGTGACAGCTTCCTTGGCTTTTATCCGGATGTGGTGAATGAGCCGGGAAGAAAGGTGCGCGTGCAGAACCGCACCATCGGACATTTATATATTAAGGAAATTATTTCAGACAGGAACAGTGCGCAGATAAACAGTATGGTGGACAGCACCGTTCAGCTTTTGGAAGATCTTGGAGAGGAAACATATCTTCGCCATGAGACCAGTATCTATCTGGAGGAACTCGAGGTACTCCTTAAGGAAAAGCGCCGCCAGATCATTCAGAATGAGAAGAACGATGCACTCACAGGCGTCTTTCACAAGAATTATTTTGATGAAAGAATGGAGGTCATTGACCGCGCAGAGGTAGTGCCTGTAGCAGTGCTGAATGTGAATATCAATGACTGGAAGTTTGCCAATGACCATTTTGGGGATGAGGAAAGTGACAGGCTGATCAGGATCGTGGCAGAAATCCTGAAGAAGGAAGCCAAGCCTGACTTTATTGTAGGGAGGATTGACGGAGATGCATTCGGCGTGCTGATTCCCATGGCAACGGAAGGGGAAGCGGAAGAATATGCAAGACAGATCCAGAACGACTGTGATACATACGAGGACAAGGTTCTTGCTCCTTCTGTGGCTGTAGGCGTGGTATATAAGACGAATATTGAAGAAAAGCTGGAGGACAAATTGTCAGATGCCGAGTATGAGATGTTCAACAATAAATTTGAAGTCAAAAATGCGCCGGGATATCAGGAGAGACTGAAAAAGGGAATTTCATTATAATAAGATGTAAAAACGATTACTCGTAATATAAAAATAGGGCGATATCAAATCGGATAAACAGTCCGGGGTGATATCGCTTTTGATTGTGCGCCTGGCGGCGCACGTTTCCAATGGGTGCAAGTCGTGTGTTCTGCAAG
>CAMEIH010000032.1 GCA_945917985.1 uncultured Clostridium sp.
TGAATGCACTTTCAAGTATTTCACAGCCTATGATGGAAACATCAATGCTTGACGGACTTAACAGCACACTGGAATCAATAAGATATTCTGATGATGACGATAATCTCCTTGCAACGATCGCCGGAAATACAGCAACATCATATTTGAAACAGGGAGTTCCTACAGTTCTTGGACAGGCAGCAAGGACATTAGACAACACAAGACGTTCCACATACACTGAAAAAGAAGGTGTTGCAGGTTCCATTGACAGACAGATTAAGCAGATCAAGAATAAAATCCCTGTCTTATCAGAGAGCAATCAGCCGTATGTTGATGCATGGGGCAGAGAGCAGAGCAATCTTAACACTGATAATATTGGTCAGAGATTACTTTACCAGACAATGTCTCCCGGATATTTACAGGATGTCAATACAACTCCTGTTGATAGTGAGATTCAGAGGTTGTATGATTCAACGAATGAAAAATCTGTTATTCCTAAATCAACGGAAAACAAGGTTGATGGTGTTAGACTTACCGAACAGGAATATACTGATTTCGCAAAGAAGAAAGGACAGACGCAGTATGATCTCGTTGGTGCTTGCCTTGAAAATGATTTCTACAATTCACTTAATGACGAAGGAAAGGCAGAGGTCATCAATGATATGTATAGCATTTCAAAGAAAGTAGCATCAGCATATGTAAAGGATGACTATACAAGCGATAATAAGTTATTCAAGGTTTATCAGGAAGGTGGAGCACAGGCGGTTCTTGACTATATGAAATATAGTAGTTCAGTTAAATATGCAGGTTTGGAGCAAAACACTGAGAAGAACAAGTTTATATATGATAAGTTTGGTGATGAAGGGTTGAAACTTTATTCAGAAGCTCTAGACCAACTCAAAGATGATGAACCATTAACAGCAAAAAAATTAGTTCCATTGCTTGATAGTAAATCTTTATCATCTTCACAAAAAGGTGAATATGTTGCTAATTTCATAAAGTTGCCTAAAGGCGCACAAAAATTAGCAGACAGTGGAGATTATGAAAGTGTATATCAGTATTATAATATTAAGTACAGTGCTGATAAACCAGGAAAAGGATATGGTAATTTAAGCCAAGCGGAACTTAAAGCATATTTTGCACAGTCAAATTTGAGCCAAGAAGAAAAACACACATGGTTTAGTATTTATTTCCCTAATTCAAAAAATAATCCGTATTAATGAAAAATTCCCCGGTGAAAATCCGGGGATTTTTCGTGTTGCATTTCGTGTTGCATAGTATTGTAAAATGGTTCATATGTGTGTAACTATACTCTTTTCAAATGAAATAAATTACAATTAAAAATCCAGTGTTTATCAGCTAATATTGGCAATTACAGTAAAATAAAGCGTTTTCATGTTTTTTATAATATAGAGTTCAAGTCTCTTTTCCTGCACGAAAAAACCCTTGATTTTTCAAGGGTTTTTTGTTTTCTATAGCGGAAAAGGTTTCAAAAAAGGGTATTCCACTTTATCTGTGGAATACCCTTTTATTTAAATTCAACGATATCATTTGGTGTACAGCCGATGATGGAACACAGCTTTTCAATAGTCAAAAGAGTAGTGTTTTTATTCTTTTTCAGACTGTCTAGTGTTTTGTTGTCTATGCCGGATTTCAATAAATAGTACTGTGTTATATTTTTTTTCTTCATGGTTTCCCATAGAGGATGATAGCTTATGATAGTAATTCACTCCTTAATAGTTATTAACTTATTATAATGGGATATTGTGAAATTATACATTGTGGAGATAATCACAATATGCTATAATTAGATAAATTTATGAAGGGGGAGAATGTTCAAATTGAAAAAGAGACGGACAACATTTCGAACCTATATCCAAAGGAGGAAGAAAAATGAGAAAAAAAGCACTTAAAACACTTGCGGCAGTAGCTGCTACAGTGGGTATGTTGGCAACGAGTATGGTGGCATTTGCAGCTGAGAACTACACAGTCGAAAAGGACGATTATTTGAAAAAGATTGCAAAGCAGACATACGGAGATGAAGAAAAGTGGGAGATAATTTATGAGGCGAACAAAGAGCAGATTAAAAATCCCAATTTGATTTATGTTGGTCAGGTTTTGACGATTCCGGATTTGGATAATGCAACAGCAGAGTCTGCTGTAATAACGGAGCCTGTTGCAACAGCAACACCCAAAGTTGAGACACCGGTACCAACACAAGTGCCAGCAACAGAGACACCAACACCAACGCCTGCAGTAGAGGCACCAACAGCTGCTCCGGCATCAACGAGTAACATGAGTGCGGAAGATGCTAATCTTTATGTAGCAATGTTATATTCCAGTTTAACAACACAGTTACCGGATAGTGTACTTTCATTTTTTGATGCAGATGAGAATATGACCATTGACAGCAATGAAAATAATGATTGCTTTTTCTGGTTGATTGATAATTATAATCCTCAAAAGAAAACGAGCTTATCTTTGCTTTCAAATGAAGAAAAAATAGCAATCGCAACAGCAATGAATAATGGTGGAGTAAAAGCACCTGCTGAATTATTCCACACTACAAGATAGGAAGAGGAAGGGCTTCTGCTTAGGGAAGCTCTTTTCTATGTGAGAAATTATTGAATGAGGAGAGAACAGATAATGAATAAGAGAATGCAAGCAGGGCTGATGGCGTTGACAGTAACATTTCTGTTGTCAGGATGTTGTATGAGCCATGACTGGACGGAGGCAACCTGTACGGAACCTAAAAGTTGTAGTAAATGTGGAGCGACAGAAGGGGAAGCATTAGGACATACATGGGTAGAAGCAACCTGTAGTTCGCCTAAAACATGTAGTGTATGTGGAGAGACAGAGGGAGGAAAATTAGAACATACACTCACGGAGGCAAGCTATGAGCAGCCCGCAACATGTAGTGTATGTGGTGCCCAAGTAGGTGAGCCATTACAGGCAGATTTTGAAAAATATGGATTATCCTGTGTGGAATTGAATAAGATTTATGACTATACAACAGCATGTTATGATGACCCTTCTAAGGAGACAACGGCAAAAGCAGTCTTTACCAATTATCAGATATTTACTTCAGATGAGGAGCATGCTGCAAAGGAGGGGTATGAGTGGCGTACCGTTGATTTTGTAAGAGCGTATTGGGATGATAATGCAAATGAATATGGATGGTCAGAAGGCAATGCATGGGAAAGTTATTATGATATTGTTTACAATGATGAACATGGAGACTGGGATGAGGAAGATAACTATTGCTTCTGGGTAGTATATAATGGGGAAACTTTTGAGGAATGCATGGAATATGCAACATCCATAGACAAGCTTTGCACAGATACAAGTGATGTCCGTATCAGAGCTACACGTTATCACTATTTGGTGCCGGTAGGATATGAAGGATGTGTTTTTGGAAAGAGAAATTCCGCTGTAGAGTGGGGAGAGAATGATCACATTTTTGATCTGGATAATTCGGATACCTTGTTTTTCCGATTCGCTGATCAGGAGAATGTGGTAAAGGCTTCCAAGGAGGGGGCTGCCGCGGATAATTTGACAAATGAATGTGCAGCAAAAATAGTAACCAATCTTTATATGAATATGGAAAACTACTTTGGTGAAGAGGCAAGTGCGTTTTTTGATAGTGATGATAGTGGGTATATTGATCAAGCAGAATCCATTGACTTCCTGAAATGGGCTTTGAGTGAATACGTCGATGATGTGGCGGAAATACCGGCGGAGGATGCTGTAGAAATAGCTTATGATTATATGACAGAGCAGTTCAAAGTTCCGCAAACCTTTCCGGTAGACAGTAGAGCAGCCGAAACTGGTGTTAACTAACGATAGGAGTGAAGGATAGAATGCCAAAGAAAAAAATTGCGGTTGTGCTGGGCGTTATCATAGCATTGCTTTTTCTGGGTGGGATAATAACCATAACTGCCGCGAATAAGGAGACCGGAATTACAAAATATGAGTGGATTAAGAGACTTTCACAAAAATTTAATGTCGTAGAGTATCAGAATAAAACTCCATATTTTCAGGATGTTACAGCAGAAAATGAGTATTTTGAGTATGTTCAGGCTGCCTGCGAATACGGAATTGTTGATGAGGGAAAACTCTTCCGGGGAGATGAGGTTGCTACAGGAGAATACGTTGTATTAACGGCAATGAAGGCAATCGGAAAATATAAAGTCCAGATTTATATGGGACTCGATCAATTGCCGGATGAGCAAGAGTATCTTCAACTGGCAGTTGAGAAAGAACTGATACCAAAGAGTAAACTAAAAGAAGGTATCACAGAAGAACAGGCTGATGACATTATACAGAAAGCTTATGAGTTGTTTTATTCGGAATTGTGGCTGGATGATTATGTCGACATTCAGTATCGGGATGATGTCGTGGAACTATCACCTGAAGACATTATTGAACAAAAAGATGATATCACAGAAATAAGGGTACAGGCATCAATAGCTGAGAAACTGTCAAGTGGTACTAATATAGTTTTTCAAGACAAAGGCACGGAAAAGGATTATGCAAAAAAAGTTGTTTCGGTAGACAGTGAAGGTAATGTTATTCTGACTGAGGCAGAACTGAGTGAAGTGCTTCAGTCAATGGTGGTATCCGATATTGGCAGAATTAATACAGAGGATATCTTTAAGGAATATCAGACATTAAAAGCTGATAATGTATACATTGTAGAGACGGCCTTTGGGGAAAAAGAGTATAAAAACGCAAGTGATGGATTTCAGGTCAAATTGTCAGTGGAAGGTGGAGAACTGGCTGTTACGATAACAGATAATGCAACTGAATTAAGTCAGGAAATCCCAACCCAGATTGAGCTTAACACGGATGAGAAAATCGATGTAACAGTTGATGTAAGTAATATCGATGTTGGTGTGCAGCTTTCCCATGATGGGATTAATGTGAACTATATCGATGTGCAGGTGGAATCAGATATTACTTGTACTGGAAATGTTGCTTTTAATGAATCGGTCTCAGTCCCTTTGTTTGTGGCACCAATCTATTTGGGAAATGGATTGATAGGTATAAAAATTCCGTTTTATCTGGTGCTGTCTTTGGATGGAAGCATTTCACTTGAAGCAGGAATTCCTGTGAAAATGACTTGTGAATATATCAAAGACAGTGGGCTTCGAGTCAATCAGGATATATCCTGTACAGTGAATGCAGAAGCAAATTGCGAAGCAAGTGTGGTATTAAGAGTAGAGCCTATCTTACAGTTATCGGTGCTTGGAGTATTGGAACAGAATCTGATTGATTTGGAAGCAGATATTGGAATTTCGGCAACAGCTACAGTGACATTACGAAATGATCCAAAACTGAAGATGTGTGCGGAAATTCATATATCGGCACCGATTGTTACCATTTCATTTCTTGGAGATGAAGGTGCGGAGTCATTGTTAGGAGAGTTTATAGAGCCGTACAGCTTCGGTATCTACACGAATGATAATGCGCCATATCAGAAAGGATTTCATTGTGAATGGTATGCGAATGGAACATCTGCAATAGTAGATAAGTGCACTTACAAAAAGGAAGCAGTGGATATAAAACTGGATTACCTTGTGCGCATTTATGAAGCAAATTTTGAGACAGAGTTTTTAGATGTAGGAGACTATTACTCAACCACCGGAAAAGTGTACCACCAAGCGTATATTTCTGCAGATACTGCAAAGAACCTGAAGGAAGGAGATACTTATAAATTTGCCGATAAGAAATATATTTTTGAGGGTATCGTAACAGCTGACGAATTATTTGGAGGTAAATCAGCGGTTTATGATGGTTCAGTGGGTATTGAAGACATGCGTTATTACAAATTTTCTGTTGCTGGTGACAAAGCGATTTATTATACTTACGCACCACCGTCAGAACCGATGCCTATCGGAGAAAATTATGCTAAAGGAAAAGCATTTATCTATGATTATATCTATACTTTTGCGAAATATGAATGCGAAGACGAGTATAATTCCAGAAATGTACCGATAATGGCGGTAGTGGCTGACAACTATGAATTTAAAATATTAAAAAATGCTACTGTCGATATTATGACTGCCAATTCTCAGGGAAGTGATGAATATGCATTCAGCTATGAACAGTATACAGTAGAAGATTGCTTTAAGAGCAAAATAGAAGATTATCAGAAAAGAGTTATGACACAAGGTGAGTCTATGGATGTTGACGTATATTTCACTGAGGATGGGTATGTGGATCACATCTATGTATATCCGGTGTGGGATGGACAGCGCACCTTTGTTGAACAAGTTGCAGAAGCCGAAAAATGATCGGTCACTTTTCTTACATGCTTAAAACCCTTGATTTTTCAAGGGTTTTTTGTTTTATATTTTTTGATTTTTTGTCCATACTAATTGTGAGGTGAAATTATGGACAAGGATAAACAGGAGAAATTGAATCAGAAAAAGAGTAATGAGAAATTCAACAGTATCACACAGAAGGTGAAACCGGAAAATCAGAACCAGACACACAATGTCAGATCTGAGGCGGTGGAACCGAAGATCAGACAGGTATAAGCAGTCCGAAAGGGCTGCTTATTTTCATAAATTAAGCCTGATATCTTGTAATTCCGGAAACTTGATGCTATACTGAAATTAACTATAAGGAAGTTTTTATAAGTATTGTATTGATAGGAAGGAACACGGAGGTTCCGTTTTAGTCAAAGGAGTGATAGTATGGGGATCAGTATTAATGTAAACGCAAAGCAGGATTATTCCTATTTGTTCCAGAGTCTTTCCACAAGCAGTGGAAGCGGCCTCGGGAATTTGAATTTTCTTTCCGATTATGCCAGCATTAAGAATGGCAGCTACGGAAAGCTGATGAAGGCTTATTATGCGAAAGACAGTGGAAGCAGTGTCAAGGCAGCTTCATCTGACGATAAGACAGATACAAAGAAGTCTATTTCCACAGCATCCGATTCTGCAAAGACATTATCGGAGATTGAGAAATCTGCAGATTCTATGAAGGAGTCAGCAGACAAGCTGCTCACCAAGGGAACGAAATCTGTATTTGCCAAGAAAAATGTAACCACCAAGGATGAATACGGATTTGACACTACCACCAAGGAGTATGACACGGACGCTATTTATAAAGCGGTGGCTGATTTTACGCAAAGTTACAATGCTCTGCTTGACAAGGTGTCCGATTCTGAGAGTACTACAATCCTAAATAAAGGAACTTCTCTTGTGAATATGACGAAATCCAATGAGAAGCTTTTGTCCGATATCGGCATTACCATAGGTAAGGACAATACCTTATCCATCGATGAGGAGGTCTTTAAGAAAGCTGACATGAACACGGTAAAGAGTCTTTTTAACAGCACAGGCTCTTACGGATACAATGTTTCCGCTCAGGCATCCATGATTGATTATGCAGCGGAAAGGGAGAGCAGTAAGGCCAATACTTATACCGTATCGGGTACATACAGCAATGCTTACTCCACGGGAAGTATTTTGGACTCTATGTTTTAGGGAAAATCATAAAAGGTATCATGGACCCGGGTTCGTGATACCTTTTTTTCTGCCGAATAGAATAATGTATATGGGAACAGGCACAAACCGCGTATAGCGGTTATATTATGAATATAAGGAAGGTGTTTGGAAAGACAGACACCGGAAAGAGGAAAAATATGAATCAGGCAATTTTGTGGGCGGCAGCTGGAACGGGTTTTACCTTTTTGATGACAGCTCTCGGCGCCAGTGTTGTGTTCATTTTCAGAAAGGAAATGGGGAAAAATATTCAAAGGGCGTTTTTAGGCTTTGCGGCAGGTGTTATGATCGCAGCATCTGTCTGGTCACTTTTGATCCCGGCCATCGATCAGACGATGGAGAATGGAGGGATCGCCTGGGTGCCTGCAGCGGGAGGATTTCTGCTCGCCCCATTGTTTTTGATGGGACTTGACTTTGTGATGCCCCATCTCCACCTCGGAGAAAAACAGGCGGAAGGTATGCCATCTTCCTTCAGAAGAACTACACTTCTGATCCTGGCGGTAACCCTTCACAATATTCCGGAGGGAATGGCGGTGGGTCTTGCTTTTGCCATGGCGGCCCAGCATCCTGAGGATTCTTCCCTGTATGCGGCGGCTTTTGCATTGGCGATCGGTATTGGTATTCAGAACTTCCCGGAGGGAGCAGCCATTTCCCTCCCCTTAAGACAGGAGGGGATGAGCAGGTTTAAGGCATTTGCTCTCGGAAGTCTGTCGGGAATCGTGGAGCTGATATTCGGTGTGGGAATTACACTGATCGCTTCCTTCATCACACCTTTTATGCCCTGGTTCCTGGCCTTTGCGGCAGGTGCTATGCTCTATGTGGTTGTGGAGGAACTGATACCGGAGGCAAATCAGGGGGAACATTCAAACCTTGGTACGGTGGGAGTAATGCTTGGTTTTCTCATTATGATGATTTTGGATGTGGCGCTTGGTTAGCCACATCCTTTTTCTTATAAACTTTTTATAAAATTCGAAAAAAAGTATAAACAATTCAAAATATCGTTGACACGAATTAACACATCTGCTACCATGTGTACAAATCAAAGATGATTCTTTTTTTATCATTTATTTTTCAAATTCTGATAACATTCGATGAGTTCAGAAATTACCCAATGACAGAATCAGATCGATTGACTAAGGAAAGGAGGCGTTTGATTTTTTGAATGCCCATGAAAGAAATCAAAATGGGCTGACCTTATTTTTACATTTTTATACGGAAAAGGCATGTGTCAGAGAGAACTTACTGTTTTATCCGGGGGAAAAGCGCAAGATCTATCTCTCAGGAGAAAAGCTGCAGACTGCATTTCCGCTGGAGGGTATCCTTCTTAAGGAGGGAGAAATCTGGAAACTGAACGACAGGCCGCTTTACAGAGAGAATTTCTGCATTTTATATACGAAGGCCGGGGAAGAGGTCATGGTAGTGCTTTCGATGCGGGAGGAAAAGCTTTTTCCCTGCGGAAAGGTTTTTTTGCAGGGAAAGAGAGAAATTCAGATAGGCAGAGCTTACCGAAATGAAGTGTTCTATGATTGTTTTTCCTTTGTGAAGGACAGGCATTTCATCCTTCGAAAGGAGCAGGATAAGGTTTACCTGGAAAATCAGAGGGATACCGGGACGGACAAGGATGACAGGGCATACGTCTATCTGAACGGAAGAAGGGCGCCTGCAGAGTGTGTACTTGTCGCCGGAGACAGGATAGAGTATCTCGGGCTGACGCTGATCTATCTTCCGGGTGTACTTGTCTGCACTTCATTTTACGGGGCACTGCGGACTGCTGAGGAAAGAAAAAGGATGTTTGCGGAAGGACAGGCAGGCAATCTGTCGTACGAAGATAACGCAGAGAAAACGGAACTGGCCGTGATAGAGGAAGAACAGCTTGTTTCGGAGGAAATGGATCTGGAACTGCCGGAGAGCGCAAGGACGGATTCTTCACAGCCTCTGCTTCTGACGGTGGGACCTGCGATCACAATGGTCATACCCATGATGCTTATGGCAATGCTTGGAAGTCTCATGTCCGGTGGAAGTGGCAGCGGGTATTACAGAATCTCTGCAGTTACCACGGGAGCCTGTGCGTTTCTCTCCGCTTTCTGGGCGGTGACAGGTCATCTGTATCGAAAAAAGGTCAGCAGGAAAGAAAATACAGTGCGTGTCAGGTCCTATGAAGAATACTTAAGGGAGACAGAACGGTTCCTTGAGGATAGTTTTTTACATAACAGAAGAACGCTGCAGAAAAGATATCCGTCCGCAGGACAGATCCTCACAGGAAAAGACGGAAACGGTCAGATCTTATGGAACAACTTTATGGGGAAAAAGGAAAAGCTGTTTGTGCGTCTGGGACTCGGCGATATCCCCTTTCAAATCCGTGTAAGGTTTTCGGGAACGGGAAGGCTCAGAAGTCCTGATGAACAGACAAAAAAGGCTGTTGCTCTTACAAAAAAATATGAAAAGCTTACACAGGTGCCTGTGGGCGTGGATCTTAAGAAACACAGACTTGTGGGCTTTTCCGGTGAAATGATCTATCCTGTGTTTTTGCAGGCAATTTTACAGCTGGCAGCCTGTTATGGCGCAGACAGGGTAAAGCTGGTCTTTTTTTTCCATGAGGAGTCAGAAAGGGAAAATCAGATTGCAGAGTGCATAAAATGGCTTCCCCATGTCTGGAATCAGAGCAGAAAGATACGCTATCTGGCAGGAAATGAGAGAGAAGCCGGAGAATTGATACCGGAGCTTACAAGGGAATTGCAAAGCAGGGAGGAGGACGGGGATACCCCGTGTGATTATGTCTTTTTGCTGGCGGCTCCCGAGATGATCAGAGGAGAAGGAATCTACAGATTTTTGATGAGTGAAAAAGAAAGCAGCGGAACCTATCTGTTTTTCCTTTGCAGGGAAAGAGATAAGATACCCGGCGTATGTGAATGCATGGTTGTGAAGGACAGAGGAAGATCAGAGCTTGCCTGTTATGAGCAGGAGGTTCCCCAAAGGGAAATTGTGGCTTTTGAGGGAGCAGATGCAAAGGAAACAGAAAAGTATATGCGAAGGCTTTCATCCCGGAACAGTGCGGCGGAAAGCCGGAGGGAAGAATTGACAGATCAGGTCACCTTTCTGGAATTGTATGATAGCACAGGGGTGGAGGATTTAAACTGCCTTGGACGATGGAGAGAAAATCAAATCACGGATCGGATCAAGGTTCCCATCGGGAAAGCCCGGGGAGGACGGATGATCTTTCTGGATGTTCATGAGAAGTTTCATGGCCCTCATGGTCTCGTTGCGGGAACCACGGGCTCCGGGAAGAGTGAACTTTTACAGACCTATCTGTTGTCTCTTGCGGTCTCCTTCGGACCGGAGGACATCAATTTCTTTATCATTGATTATAAAGGCGGCGGCATGGGAAACATGCTGCAGAGCCTTCCGCACTGTGCCGGGGTCATATCGAATCTGTCAGGCAGCCAGATCAGAAGATCTCTGGCCTCCATTAAAAGTGAGAATTTAAGGAGACAGCGGCTTTTTGGAGAGGCAGGGGTCAATCATGTGGGAGATTACGCCGGTTTATACAGGGAGGGAAAGGTATCGGAACCGGTGCCCCATCTTCTTCTTGTCATAGATGAGTTTGCGGAACTGAAGAAAGAAGAACCGGAGTTCATGCAGGAGATCATCAGCGTGGCGCAGGTGGGAAGAAGTCTGGGAGTGCATCTGATCCTGGCCACCCAGAAGCCTGCAGGTACCGTGGATGATAAGATCTTCAGCAACACGAGATTCAGGCTGTGCCTTCGGGTGGCGGACCGGCAGGACAGTATGGATATGCTCCACCGCCCGGAGGCAGCATCCTTAACAGGTGCAGGGCAATGCTATCTTCAGGTGGGAAATAATGAACTGTATGAATTGTTTCAGACGGCCTACAGCGGTGCGGATTATGAGGAGTCGAAAAATGCAGACAAAGGTGTCTGCCTGCTTTCCCGAACAGGAAAAAGATATTACTGCCAAAAGGAGAAGGGAAAAAAAGGCCCCACACAGATAGAAGCTGTGATCGATTATATCGGTAAGGTGGCTAAAGAGGCTTCCTTAAAAGCGGCAAAGCCACTGTGGATGCCGGAACTGAAAGAGAAGATTTTTTTGTCAGATATTCTGAAGGAAGAAGAAAGCAGGGAGAGAGAAATCAGAATATGTCTTGGTATGTGTGATGATCCGGAAAGACAGGAGCAGTATCCTCTGTACTATCATCCCTTGACGGAAGGAAATCTTCTTCTGTGCGGTGCACCGGCGGTAGGAAAAAGTACTTTCCTGCAGACGGTTCTGTATCAGCTTTGCCGGTATCCGGTAAGGGAGGTTTGCTTTCTTCTTCTTTCCTCTGATTATGCGGGGGTAAGTTGCTTTGAATCCATGCCGGGGTGTCTCGGTAACCTGAAAAAGAAGGAGGAGGCAGAGTGCTTTTTCTATCATTTAGGACAGCTTTTTCAGAAAAGAAAAGAAGAACTGAAGGGAATGAATTTTCAGCAGTACAGAAGGCATGAAAAAAAGACAGGTCCTTTTTACTTTCTTATCATTGACAATTACGGAAGCTTCAGGCAGATGACGGAGGACAGATACGGGGAGCTGATAGAGAAAATTGCGGGAGAAGGACAAAATTATGGCTTTTATATGATAATCACTGCATTAAATGCAGGCGCGGGAGAAATTCCGGGAAAACTTTTTGAAAAAATGAAAGTAACCATGTCGCTGGAAATGAGCGACAGATTTCAGTATGGAGATATTCTGCGACGGTATCATATGCCTCTCCTTCCCAGGGAAAATGTAAAGGGAAGAGGTCTGTGCAAAGCGGAGGGAAGAATTCTGGAATTTCAGGTGTCTCTCTGTCTTGACGGAGAGGATGATTACGGACGGGTGAATGGGATCTTAACTCTGGCAAAGGAACGGCTTTTAGAAGAGAAGGACCGGCTTCCGGATCGTTTTCCCGTGATACCGGAAAAACCTGTCTTTGCAGAGATGTCGGAGAACTATCGAAAGGTAAAGGAAACTGGAAAGAAGCTTCCTTTGGGATACAGTAAAAGAAGCGGTAATATTGCGGCGGTTCCCTTAGGAAAACCATTTTCTTTCCTGATCTCGGGAGCGGAGCAAAGCGGAAAAAGAAATCTGCTATGTTGCATGATACGTGCCTTGTGGGAAAGAGAGATAGAGGTGGCGGTATTTGACAGGAAAAATGAGATAAGGGACCGCGTAAAAAGGATGGCAAAAGACTGTGAGAAGGATAGTTTCATCCGGTTTCTTGACAGCTCCGGGGAATTTGTCAACTGGTATGACAGTATCAAAAGGAGAAAACAGGAGAGAGAGGACGGAGAATATTTTCTCTGTATCAGTGATTTGAATGATTTTTCCTCCATGCTCTGCGGGCGGGAAAACGATATGCTTGAGATCAGACAGGATCTGGAGCAGAAAAAGGACGAGCAGAGTATGCTTCCTGTGATCGCCATATTGAAGCAGGGTAGAGAAGTGGAGGCGGTGGGAACACCGGTCTATGATTTTATGCAGAAGCAGCAGTGCGGAATCCATCTTGGAGGCAATGCGGCAGGGTGTCGCACACTGTCCTTTGATGATCTGTCCTACACCCGTCTGAATCAGTGGGAAAAACCGGGAACAGGATATTTGAAAAAGAAAAACGGAAGTAAGACGGAAGTGGTATATATTCCGCTCTGTGAAAAGGAGAATGAAGATGATAGTTGTGGATATTCAGGTTCCGAATTTGAACAGAACCTATGATTTTGAACTGGACGAAGAGATGAAAACAGGAGAACTTCTCAAAAAGATCATACAGACCATCTCGGAAAAGGAAAGCCTTAAAGAATGCAGGGAGGATGAAATGCTGCTTTACGATCTGAACCGTGAAACAGTACTCTCCGAAAACCGTTCTTTAAGACAGCAGGGAGTGAAAAGCGGGGAACAGCTATATTTGATCTGACAGGCAGGAGGAAAGAACAAGTGACAGATTGGGATTGTATGATTGTGGCGGAAAGGCTTAAGGAAAAGCAGACAGCTATGCAGGAATCGCACACAAGGATTGTCGATGCATTAAATGGCGCAAGAGATGAGTTGACAGCGCTGAGAGGAAAATGGAAGGGAAGTGCAAGTGACGAATTTTTTGCCTCTTTTTTTCAGGAATGGGAACAGGCATGCGAGGAACTGGAAAAGACAGCAGGACTGATTGCTGCTTTTACCATGGCAGAGCAGGTGTTTGAAAGCTGTGAAGCGCAGATAGGAGAAATGTGATATGGGAAGTGAAAATGAGATTCTGGTGACACCGGAAATCTTAAGGCAGACGGCGCAGAATCTGAAGGACCTGTTTCAAAAAGGTTTAAAGGGATATGAAGAGATAGAGAAGAACGCCTTGGAGACGGAGAACTGTCTCAAGGGAAAATGTGCCGGGCGGCTTCGAAGGAGATTTATCACCCGGAAAGAGAAGGGAAGTATGCGGCTCCAAAACCTCTGCGCTTTTCCTGAGAAGCTTTTACAGATTGCAGAGGAATATGAGACTGCGGAAAGGGAGAACAAAAATGGCTGATGGACGTTTGGAAATTAATTTTCAGGAGATGAAGAAGCTGTCGGAGGAACTTTCCGAGACGGCAGGGAAGGTAAGGCAGGAGTCGGATGTTGTGGGTCTTAAGACCCTTTCCGGCATCAAGGCGTCATGGATAAGCCCCGGTGCCGATATTTTTGCAGGAAAGGAGGTTAAGGTTCTTGAGAGGATAGGAGAAATTTCTATGGATTTGGACAAGCTTTCCCGGGATATCTATGACAAGGCGAAGCTGATCTATGAAATGGAGCAGAGAAACATTCTCCTGACAGAGCAGGTGGGGCACGTTTTTATATAAATAACTGAATTAAAAATATGATAAAGGAGGAAAAGAATATGGCAATGATAAGAGTTACATCATCAAGACTGAAAGCGGCAGCGGAAAGTCTCCAGGATTTAAACAGCCGGTTTAAAAACAGAGCGGAGGAACTTTGCGGCAAGGAGCAGTCTCTTGCACAGATGTGGGAAGGACAGGCACAGAGTGCTTTTCACGGGGCATTTGTGAGGGACAGCCAGCAGATGGAGGCCTTTTACAGCCTTATCAATCAGTATATCAGAGCACTTTTGGAAATTGCAGCAAGATATGAACAGGCAGAGGCAAGAAATGCTGAGATTGCCGGGACGAGAAATTATTAAGGAGGAACAAAAAGATGATGGAAGGTATTTTAAAAGTAACACCGGAAAGACTTTTGCAGACATCGGGAGAATTTGCATCTCTTGGCACCCAGATGAAAAATCTCACAGGGGAAATGATGACACTGGTAAAGAACTTAAACAGTATCTGGCAGGGAGAGGCGGCATCCGCCTACGGCAGCAGGTTTGATTCTCTTACACCGGATATGGAGAAGCTGTACCGGATGGTACAGGAGCATGTGCAGGATCTGCAGGAAATGGCAAAGCACTATCAGACCGCAGAAACCGGAAATATGGAACAGGGTAACGGTCTTTCGGGAGGAATCATCTCGTAAGTGTATGGGGAGAAGAGTATGGTACGGCAGATCAGGGGTGCTTATGGCAGTACTTCTGGTCTGCCAGATAGCGGGGTGTGTAATGAGTAAAGATTATGAGAGAAATAAGATGATGTCTTACATGGGATGCAAATACGGAGAGAAATTTGATTTTTTGGAAAGCTATGCCGGACAGGCAGGAAAAAATTACAGCATGATTCTGGTAAGAAGCAGGGAGCACAAGGAAAGAACAGCCCTTGTCAGACTGTCGGAAAAAAACGGGAAGCGTTATTATGAGGATAATTATCTTGCCTGGATCTTGAGGGACGAGCTGGAACAGACAGAAGGTGATTTTGCACGTCAGTGCTTTGGAGAATGTAAAATTTACTATAAAATTCCGGAGTTTGTTTTTCCTTTTTACTTTAAGGCGGATATGACACCGGAGGAATTTCTGAGAAATCCCTGCTCTATGCCGCAGTTTTATATCTATCTTCAGGTTGGGGAGCCTGAGAGGGAGAAGTGGGAAAAAAAGCTGCAGATTTTCCGAAATCTGAATGCGGAAAAAGGATATAAGATAAGAGGAACCCTCAGCTTTGCCGTATCTGCCCGGGATTATGAAATGATTAACCCGGAAAATTTTGCCGGCAGTGATTATGAGACGTATGAGGCTTATGATGAACTTCTGTTTTCCATGGATGAGAAAGGAAATTTCCGGTATATGCGATGGCTTTCGGACAAGTCTGCATAGAGATGGAAAGAGGGTGACCCATGCTTACGGACGAAGAGATCAGTATGATACTGAATACTTACATGTATATGGATTATAAGGAAGCGGATGACGGAATGACCATCAATGAGATACTCTCAGATCTTTCCACTCTTGACGATTACAAGGAGGGTGGTATTCACTATGGAGAATATTCTGTGCTTTCACAGGCTGCCGAAAACCCGGAGGTGGGAGAGCTGATTATCGGAAATCAAAGCCATCTCATGAACTTTGATGCAGGCACAAACGCCTGTACCTTCAGCACGAAAGACGGCAGCAGTATTTACGTGGTCTTTCGGGGGACCGGTGACGGAGAATGGCCGGATAACGGAATGGGTATGACACAGGCCTCCACCATTCAGCAGGAAAGGGCGCTTGCTTATTTTGAGACGGTGGTGGAGCGGGAACAGATCACAGAGGCGCAAAAACTGGTGATGACCGGACATTCCAAGGGAGCTAACAAGGCACAGTATGTGGTTATGTCCACAAAGTATGACAATCTGGTGGACGTCTGTTACAATGTTGACGGACAGGGATTCTCGGAGATGGCTGTAGACGGATGGAAGGCAGAACATGGAGAGGAGGGCTACGAGGAGAGAAGAAATAAGATCGTGGGAATCTTCGGAGAAAATGATTATGTCAATGTGCTGGGGAATTCTATTGTAGCTGAGGATAAGATGCATTTTGTGAAGACCCCGGTAAAGGTAGACAATTTTGCGGGATATCATGATATCAAATATATGTTTGCCGCTCTGGAAAAAGATCCCGTTACGGGAGAAATGGTGACTGTTTTTCATGGCAGGAAGAACAGCTACGTGGATGAGAGGGGAAAGCTTGGCAGCTATGCTGCACTGCTTTCTGCGGCCATGATGGAGCTTCCGCCGGAGAAGAGAGACGGCTGCGCTGCTTCCCTGATGCAGATGCTGGAACTTGCGGGTGAGAGAAAGACAGGGATCAACGGGGAGAAACTGACACTTTCCGATATCGGGGATTTCCTGGGAACGGGTGTGCCGCTGATTACCAATACGCTTTTGTTTACGGCAGAGGGAAGAGACATGCTGTATCAGGCACTTGGTAAAAAGTCCTTTTCCCGGGATGTCAACGGTAACATCACGGTGATGGTAAATTATTCCGGTATTCTTCTGCAAGCGCAGGAGCTTTTGAAAATGTCGGAACGGATCAAAAAATACAGGGACGAAATAGAAAGTGTGCGCAGCAGACTTCCTGAATTTATGAAAAACAGCTGGCTCCTCTGCCATAAGCTCTGTAAGGAGGCGGAAGCCCTTGACAGAGAAATCCGGGAGCTTTGCAAGTTGTCTGAAATGCTTGAAAATGTTGCAAAAATCTATATGATAAAGGATAATCAGGCTGCGGATGAAATTCTGATGTTATAGGGTGTGAAAGAGAGTGAAACTGTCGCAGAAATCATGGTATAATATATCCGGACACAATGAGATACGGAACATATGTGTAATCAGTTTACGGAAAGGGAGAAAGAGCGATGGAACAGAATCTTGCAGGAAATTCAGACAGGATCACCAGGGAATATTTTGATTCCCTGCTTGTGGAAATGAGGCACATTGATTCGAAAAAACCGGATACATCATTCAAATTGTATGGGGAATGCTTTGATACGCCGATTATGACAGCGGCCTTATCCCATCTTAATAATCTTCACGATAAAGGTATGGTGGAAATGGCAAAGGGCGCCAAAATGGCAGGGGCTGTTACCTTTGCAGGAATGGGGGATAAAGAGGAACTGGAGGAAATGATTCAAACAGGAGCAAGGACAATCAAGATCATTAAACCTTATGCGGATAATGAGATCATTTTTGACAGAATTGCCCATGCGGAAAAAAACGGTGCTTTTGCAGTGGGAATGGATGTTGATCATGCTTTTAACGGACAGGGGGATTACGATACGGTGCTGGGCTGCGAAATGCGCCCGAAGTCATCAGAGGAGATCAGGGAATTTGTAAATGCGACTTCCCTGCCCTTCATCGTGAAAGGTGTGTTAAGTGAGAAAGATGCCTACAAATGTCTTCAGGCAGGGGTGAAAGGAATCGTGGTTTCCCACCATCACGGCATCATGGACTACGCCGTTCCTCCTCTCAAGGTGCTGCCGTCGATCGTAAAGGTCATAGGAGGCGAGATACCTGTCTTTGTGGACTGCGGAATCGTCAGCGGCATGGATGCTTTTAAGGCATTGGCGCTGGGAGCCGATGGCGTCTGTGCGGGCAGAGTGATCATGGAGCCCCTCAAAGAAAATGGGGCGGAGGGAGTGAAGGATACCCTCCTGAAAATGACGGATGAGTTAAAAGGCGTGATGGCAAGAACCGGCTGTTATGATCTTGCACATATGGATTCTTCTGTGATCTGGGGATAAAGATAACGGAAGCATCAAAGCTTCAGACCATAAAAGGGTTCGTATTCACCGGTCGGATTGTTTTTGATTTTTCGCTTATACTCGCTGGGCGTGCAGTGCAGGTACTGTTTGAATACCTTGTTAAAATAGCTGGCATTGTTAAAGCCTACACTGAAGGCCAGAGCGGACATGGAGCGTGGGGCAGGAACATTCATCTGAAGAATGCTGGCAGCACGGAAGATACGGTATTTCATCAGATATTCAAAAGGAGTGAGCTGCAGCGTGCGCTTAAAACAGCGGCAGCATTCACTTTTGCTCAGATGAATGGATGCTGCAAGATCATCCAGTGTGATATTTTCACTGTAATGTTCCTCGATATAAAGGATGGCTTCTTTCACTCTGGATTCATCCAGGGAAACGGTTGTTTCTTTTGATTTGCTGATATTCTGAGGAATTACCTTCTCTAAAAGAAGCCCCCACAACTGACAGAGATAGGATTTTGTTTCAAGCTCGTATCCGTATTTCTTTGTCAGATTGACGGCGATAATATTATTGACGGTATCCATAAGCTTTTCGTGCCAGTTATCCTGATCAAAGAGCTCGATAATTTTCATGGCAGGAGAGCTTAGAATGGGTACCAGATATTTGCCTGACATCATGGTATTGCCATATCCAAACAGAAAGGATGGGTGGAACTTCATGGAGTACAGACTACAGGCTGCGGTATCATCTGCCGCCTGAATGGAATGCATTAAGTTCTGATTGATCAGAACCCCCTGTCCTGCAGTGAGATGAATCTGCTTGTCATCGGAAAAGAAAATGGCTTCCCCGTGATTGACGATGATGACTTCTATTTCTGCATGCCAGTGCCAGCGGACTCTGTGCATGTACATGTCTGTAAGCTCAATAAAATATACCTGTACCGGGTACCCCACTTCTCCGGATTCCGTTGTGAGCTGGAGATTGTCCGAGGCAAGAAGCTTTTTTTCACTTTTTTCACTTTTTTCTTCTTTTTTCCTTTTTTTTGATTCCTGCATATCGGGTTCCTTCATGAAAAAATTTGATAGCTTTATTGTAATGGAAATCAGTCAAAAAGGAAAGAGTCAACTTAACTGCATATAATAGTAAAAAAGTGACAAAGAGAGAGCATGGAAAATCAGAAATTGGAAAATTTGCTTAATTTATCACTTTCTGTTTCGGAGGCTGAGAGAGAAAAATCTTCTCAGCTTTCTACAGGTTTTTTGACTGACAGCAGAAAATGGGAATTGATTGTGAAATATAATGGGGATCTTTCGAGACTGCAGAGTGAATTGATACAGGTGGAGGAACTCATTGCGGGGTATGCCATAGTGACTCTTCCCGAAAATCTGATCGATGCCTTTGCGGCATTGGATGAGGTGGAGTATGTGGAAAAGCCCAAACGACTTTATTTTGCAACGCTTCAGGGAAGAAGAGCTTCCTGCATACCGGAAGTAACGGTGAGAGACCCTTTTTTGACAGGCAAGGGAGTGTTGGTCGCGGTCATTGACTCCGGTATCGACTATGAAAATCCGGAATTCCGAAACAGGGACGGAGAAACCAGAATTCAGTATCTGTGGGATCAGACCCTGATTCCATCGGAAACGATAGGTTTTCCGCCTGCCGGTTTTTCGGAGGGAGTGGAATTTGACAAAGCAAAAATTGATGAGGCACTGAGAAGCAATAGGCCGGAAACCATGGTTCCAAGCTTTGACACCTCAAAGCACGGTACTTCGGTAGCAGCCATTGCTGCAGCAGGAGGCAATCTTCTGGATGGCATATTTGAGGGGGTGGCACCGGAGAGTGAACTGATCGTTGTAAAACTGGGCAGTCCTCTTCCTGATTCTTTTCCAAGAACAACTCAGCTGATGAGAGCATTGACTTATGTTGTAAAAAAAGCAGTGGAAATCGGAAAACCGGTGGCGATTAATTTAAGCTTTGGAAATACTTACGGCTCCCATGACGGAACTTCTCTTCTGGAGCGTTTCCTTGATAATGTTTCAGAGATCGGAAGAACGGTAATCTGTGTGGGAAGCGGAAATGAAGGAGCGGCAGGCGGTCATATTTCCGGTTCCTTTGCATCCGGTCAGCAACGGAAGAGGATAGAACTGAATGTGGGAAATTATCAGTCCTCTTTCAGTGTGCAGCTTTGGAAAGAATATGTGGATCGTCTTTTGGTTGCCCTGATTTCCCCATCAGGGATCAGAGAGGAGATCGATACCCTGAGAACAGGCATGCAGACAATCATCATGGAACAGACAAATATACTTCTCTATATAGGGGAACCCTCTCCCTATTCCGTCAATCAGGAGATTTATTTTGATTTTCTGCCACAGCAGACATATATAAATCCGGGAATCTGGACATTTGAACTGACACCTGTTCGTGTGGTTTCCGGCAATTATGATTTTTATCTTCCGAGTAATGTATCGCTGAATGCTGATACCAGGTTTTTTACGCCGACATCGGATAAGACGCTCACTATTCCTTCCACTGCGTCAAAAGTGATCACGGTGGGAGCTTATGATGCATCTTACGAAGCGTATGCAGATTTTTCGGGACGCGGTTATCCGCTTCAGAGCATTGCGGGGGAGAGAGTGAATCAGGGGAGCATCAAACCGGATATCGCAGCTCCCGGTGTAGCCATTAACACCATAGCTCCGGGAGGGATTCCCGTTCAGGTCTCGGGAACTTCTTTTGCCACACCCTTTGTGACGGGAAGCGCCGCCCTTTTGATGGAGTGGGGAATTGTCAGAGGAAATGATCCTTTTCTTTACGGGGAAAAGGTAAAGGCGTATCTGAGAAGAGGAGCAAGACCCTTAAGAGGGGAAGCAAATTATCCCAACGCCAGATCAGGGTACGGCGCGCTGTGTGTAGCGGATAGTCTGCCATTTTGAAAAGTATCGTTATACCTATAGGTAAAAAAATAGGAACTATAGCGGGAAGAAAAAAATATGGTTTCGGTTTATAATAGAGAAAGAGAATAAAACGGCGTCTGTGCAAAGGAAACGGTATCAGTCAGATACACAAAAAAGATATCAGAAACAGAAAAGAAAAAATCGAAATCGAAAGGGGAATGACAAATGGACGCAATCATGCTGGAGAATGGAAGAGTAAGATTCATGATTGACAATGAATGGCTTGCACAATATGGAATTGACGTGGATCATTTAGAGGCAAGAAAACCTTATAGCTGGGATATTTATGAGGCATTGCTTACTTATGGGGAGAAAAAATTTCAGGTATCCTTTGACCATGAATTCGGAACTTATCGGCTGTTTCGAACAGGCGCTGATACAATAGAAATGGATATCAAACCAAAAGCGGGATGAAATTGTTGCCAAGTTGATATATTCTCATCGTTATGCTAAAATAAAAATTAATACTGAGACAAAACGGAAATAGAATATAGAGACTTAATCTTGTAGATGCATAGATACCGTGCCAGACGCAAAGACGCAGAGCCAATCATCCCGGATGAAATATGTGCTTCTGCGTCTTTTTATTCTCATCACCGTTATACCGGAGTATTACAGCAAAAGAAAAAGGGAGAGGGCACAGGTATGGAAGAAAAATTTTTTTATGAAAATGATGTAAGAGTGACAAAAACTGCGGTAAAAGTGGTCAGATGGTTGATTCTGGCATTCCCGTTATTGATCATATTGTCGCTGGTGGGAATATTTCAGTCGGATATCAGAAAGCTGATACCGCTTACCGTTATCGGGCTTATCGTTACCATGGGCCCTTCTGTTGCCTATAAGCTGAACGCTCCCATAGGAGTTATGAAGTACGTGACAACACTAGCGCTTGGCCTTCTGGTAGCGCTTATGGCCACAGATCCCACTGTCGGCATCTATATGACATATGCGCTTCCTATGGTATTCAGTATTCTGTATTATGACAAAAAATTTACACAGCGGATTGCGGTCATCAGTTATATCACGCTGGTGGGTTCCCTCTACTTCCGTTCCTTAAATGTTCAGCAGGTAGAATATGCTACAAACTTTGAATGGTTTTTCAGCCGGTCTCTTGGCTTTTTGATCGAGGCCATTGTTATGAGTATCATCTGTATTAAGATTGCGGAGATATCTCACAACATGCTTGTGAAATTTGCGGATACCCAGCAGACAGCCGATCTTGTCGGAGAATGTAAGAAAGCATCCGAAGAATTGAATTGTGTTGTTGAAAAACTGGAAGGCTGCATTCATGAATTTGCAGCTACCAATGACGTGATCACGGAATCGGCACAGGCAACGCTTGCGGATTGTGATCACAGCTCCCGTTTTGCCGATTCTGTCTGCACTTCCATGGATGAGTTGAACAGGACCGTCAATGTAATCGTGGATAACACAGCGCAGATGGTTGATATTTCCAGAGAAACAACGGAAAAAATGCAGGGATATATTGCACTTATGGAGAAAACCACAGATGATATGCAGGTGATAGAACAGTCTGCCCATCAGACGGAAATGTCCATTACCAGTCTTGAGGATGGTATGAAAGAGGTTTCTGATTTTGCCAACACCATCGCGGGAATCACCAGTCAAACGAATCTGCTCGCCCTCAATGCATCCATAGAAGCTGCAAGAGCAGGAGAAATGGGAAAAGGCTTCAGCGTGGTAGCAGAGGAAGTGAGGGTGCTTGCAGATAATTCCAAGAAGGCCAGTGATGCGATTACCGGAATCATCAATAAAATTTTTGCCCTGCTCCATGAGGTGCGTACCTCTAATCAGGAGAATCTGAGTAATATTACCAGTGGAATTGAGAAGCTTCATGAAGTGGAAAGAGAAGCGGAAAATCTGGGAAGGTTACAGACGGAATCAGGTGAGAAGGCTAGAATGGCAGCGTCTTCCAGCGAAGATACCATGGAGCATGGGAAACAGGTTCTTTCTATGGTACAACAGATGCAGCAGCTTGTGGAAAATACACTGGATCAGGCAAACAAGATCGTTCAGGAGTCACAGACCCAGAAAGAGGTTACCGGAGAAGTGGAAGAGTCCTTCCATCAGGTTAACCATGTATCCGGAAACCTGCTGAAAATAAGTCAGACAGAATAAATTCAAATAACTGATCAGACGGAAAACGGAGGCAGAAGAAAATGAAATTTAAAATGGTGCATGAAAACTACAATGTGTACGATTTGCAAAAATCTCTGGATTTTTATGAGAAAGCGCTTGGACTTACGGAAAAGAGGAGAATGGAATCGGAGGATGGTTCCTTTGTCATTGTGTATGTGGCAAACAACGAGAGCGAGTTTGAACTGGAGCTGACCTGGCTTAAGGATATGGACAGACCTTACGATCTGGGAGATTGTGAATTCCATCTGGCTTTTCATGTGGACGACTATGCGGCTGCCCACAAGCTCCATGAGGAAATGGGATGTATCTGCTACGAGAATCCGCAGATGGGAATTTATTTTATCACAGATCCGGACGGGTACTGGATCGAGATTATTCCGGAGAAAAAATAAGAGAAATTGCTATTGTAAATAATCAATAAAGAGAAAGAGGAGCCGATCAAATCGCTCCTCTTTTTTTAAATGTAAATTTGCTCACACTTCATTATCCATCATATCACATTTAAAAATTAAAGTCTAGTAATTTCTTCCTTTTCCAGTGATAATATATTTACAGTTCAGCCATGCATATGCAAACAACACAAAATGTGCTTGCACATTTTTGTGTTTGCTCATATGCATGAGCTGAGCGCCGGTTTATGAGCAAAGTTAGCTGCGAAGCAGCGGTAAAGCACCGAAGGTGCGACTTTGCGAATGGCGCGGCTGAACTGTTATCTGCAAGCAGCAAAAGCACCGAAGGTGCGACTTTGCGAATGGCGCGGCTGAACTGTTACAATATAAAGGAAAGGAAACGCAAATGAGTAAGGAAAAAGAGATTTCGGGAACATCCAGGCAGGCAGAAGAAAACTATCTGAAAGAGACACTTAGGGTAGTTCATGAGAACGTGAAAAGCTATAGCAGCGAGGTCGCAAGAATGCAGGAGGACATCGATGAAATGCTGGAGCATTATCACGACAATGACGCAGAGGTTTTCACAATCTTAAACAATACCATCACTTTGCATGACCATATGGAACGTGCTCTGAAACGAAATGAGAAAGCAAAGAACAAACCCTATTTCGGAAGGATCGTGTTCCATGATGAAGCCCTTGATAAGGAGGAGTCCGTTTATATCGGCAAAGGTGGCATCGCAAAGGATACCACTCACTATATGGTAACCGACTGGCGTGCACCGGTAGCCAATGCCTATTATGAGAACGGACTTGGAAAATGCAGCTATCCCGCACCGGACGGCGCAGAGATGAAAATCGATCTGAAACTGAAGCGGACCTATGAAATCGAAGAAGGAAAGCTGCTTGATTTTTATGATACAGAGGTTGTGGCAAATGACGATCTTCTGACAAAATATCTGGCAAAAAACAAGCAGGCTGTGCTGGGAGAAATCATTGCTACCATTCAGAAGGAGCAGAATGAGATCATCAGAAAATCGCCCTATCACAATGTGATTGTACAGGGAGTGGCAGGCTCCGGCAAGACAACGGTCGCCATGCATCGCATTTCCTATATTCTGTACAATTATCAGGAACGCTTCAGACCGGATGATTTTTATATTGTGGGGAGCAACAGTATTTTGCTTAATTATATCACCGGTGTGCTGCCGGATCTTGATGTGTACGGCATCAGGCAGATGACCATGGAGCAGCTCTTTGTGCGCCTTCTATATGAGGACTGGGATGAAAAGAAGTACCGGATCTTAAGTGCGGATAAGATGACTGCAAAGGACAGCGTGAAGGGGACACGGAAATGGTTTCATGATCTTGCATCCTATTGTAAAAAGCTTGAGAGGAATATCATCCCCAGAAAATCAATTTATCTGAATAAGAGACAGTTTGTGGAGGGATTTAAGAACGGAAAATCAGGAGTTTATGATGAAACGGAGGGAAAGACAGACCCGAATGACCTGATCGAAATTCTGCCGGGAGAGGCGATAGAGCGCTATATCAGACAGAACCCCACAGTTTCTGTTCAGAGTAAGATCAATATGTTAAATGAAAGGCTTCTGATCAAGCTGAAGGATGAATTCCTGGGAAAAGGCGTCAAATACACGGAAAATGAGAGAAAAGCGATTCTGAAAGCATATAGGGGCTTTTTTGGAAGCAGGACCTTCAAAAAGTCGATTTTCACGATGTACAGGGAATTTCTGACTTCGCAGAATGAAAAAGGATATGAGATGGAGATCCGTCAATCGGAATTTGATGTCTATGATCTGGCGGCACTTGCTTATCTCTACAAAAGAATGAAGGAGACGGAGGTGATCAGCGAGGCCCATCACGTTGTGATCGATGAGGCTCAGGATTATGGCATGATGGCCTACAGCGTCCTGAAATTCTGTATCAAGGATTGCACCTATACCATTATGGGTGATGTTTCCCAGAACATTCATTTCGGCTATGGGTTAAATGACTGGGAGGAATTGAAAGCCCTGTTTTTGAGTGATGGGATGGACGGCTTTGGGGTGCTGAAAAAAAGCTATCGTAATACGGTGGAAATCTCACAGTTTGCCACCAATATACTCCATCACGGAACTTTTTCCCTGTATCCGGTGGAGCCTATCATAAGACACGGCAGTCCGGTGGCGCTCCTTCAGGTTAAGGACAGGAAAGAACTGATCGGAAAGGCTGCCGGGATCTGCAGGAAGTGGCAGGAAAAAGGACTGGATACCATAGCGGTCGTTTTAAGAGACAGGCAAAGCGCAGAAGCGGTGGCGGAGGAGCTGGGACAGTATATTGAGGTGATAGACAGGGATCTGGAAAAAGCGGTTTTCGGAAGCGGGATCATGGTGCTTCCCGTGGAATATACCAAGGGACTCGAATTTGATGCGGTTCTGATTCTTGATCCGGACAGACAGGCTTATCCCATGGATGACGGACATGCCAAGCTTTTGTATGTGGCAGCTACCAGAGCCCTCCACGAACTGTGTGTGCTGCACACGGGAAATCTGACCGGTCTGATCGCCGATCCGATTCCGGAGAGAGCGGAGGAAAGCAGATGCCAAGACTTACGACATGAGACAGAAGTAAAAAGGGAGAGAGATAAACAGGAAAAAGAAAAACAGAAAAACCCCATTTCCGGCTTTGAACCCACCACAAGGAAAAAAGTAGCCATCGTGAAAAATCAGCTTCCTCAAAAGATGCCGGTGATTCGGGAGGAGAAAAAGACAGCACCGGATAGAGACAAGGTGATACCCATGGTTCTCGGAAAACAGGAGGTGATCACGGAAGGCAGGAAAGAGGAAAAGACTTTCGCCTTTGGCGATATGCCTGCCACGGAGATACTCAGACCGGCAGGACATGCCAAAATCGATCTTGCTATCCGCTGGGTGACCAAACAGTCGGACGACCTGTATATCCAGAGCCGCTATGGGGTACTTCGCTTAAGCCCGGTGGGCAGCGCCATCATTCGTGTCACCTTTGTAAAAGGTCAGGAGATGACGGACGAGACGAATCAGAGGATTGCGGTCCGCCGGACAGACAGAGCGTGGATGTACCGGGAAACGGCAGGAAAGGTGGAACTTCTGACAGATGAGCTCTGCATGCAGGTAGATAAGCAGACAGGCCAGGTCCGCTATCTGACAAGAGACAAAAAGCTGCTGCTTTCAGAGAGACAGAAGGAGAGTCGGCAGATTGAAAGCGGGATAAGCCAAAAAAGTAAAGCATGGCTTTTTATGGAATGGCAAAAAGGAGAGAATGTGTACGCCATGGGAGAAAAAGACAAAGCTGGAATCAATCTGCGAGGCAGCGCAAGGTATATTTCCCATGACAGCAAAATGCAGGAACTTCCTTTCCTTCTCTCGGATAAAGGATACGGAATCCTGTTAGCTTCGGATCATCCGGCATTTTGCTGTGATATTCCTGCTTACGGCACTTACCTGTGTATGGAGGAAAGCAGGATCGATTATTATTTTATTGCGGGAAAACGCCAGAACACGATTTTAAACGGATACGCTTATCTTTGCGGAAAACTGCAATAAATGATATACTCTTTCTGAAAATAAGGAGCGGAATATGAGTGCGGAAAAAGTGATGCTTGAAATTAAGACAGTGGAAGATACCGAGGTGAAGGCCAAAGCCTTCTTGAGCTGCAAGACAGTGGGCAAGCTTGTGCTGGAAAATTCTGTCACAGCAATCGGTGACTGGGCCTTTGCCCATATGCAGAATCTCCATACGCTGGTATTGCCGGGACATGAGATCGCTTTTGGGAAGAAAGTTTTTCTCGACTGTGAAAAGCTGAAAGAGATCCAGATAAGAGATGATGAGAGCGGTAATCCGGGAACCCCCTTTTTTATGGCATCGGCAGTGCGTGTCCTGAAAAAGGAGGAACTGTGCAGACCGGAAATGGCAGGAAGAAGCGCTTCCCACAGGGAATGGATGAAAGAATATGACAATGCACTTCTCCGTTTTATACAGGAAGAGGATGCGGAAGGCTTTGAACCCGTGTTTATCGGCTGGTTTCATGTGGAGGATACGGATGAACAGATTCCTAGATACTTGAAGAAAAGAAGAGAAGACAAGGTGGAACTGATCTTTCAGAGACTCCTTTATCCGGAGTACTTAAGTGGGGAAGACAGAACTTTATTGGAAAAGTACCTTAGAGAACATATGCCCTATGGTAGCAGGGCAGAAGAGCATACCGTTGTTTTTGATATGCTCTGCGATTCTTCCACAGAGTATGGAACAGATATTGCCTATATGAAGATTCTGGAAAAGGCGGGCTGTCTGACAAAAGAGACGATTTCTCTGCTCATGGAACAAATGGAGGAGGCTGCTGCGGAAATAACAGCCTTCCTCCTGAAAAAACAGGCAGAACTGACAAAAGAAAATGATTACTTTTCTGAATTTGAATTGTAATGCTTTTATTTTTTTATTTCAAAAATCCTTCAATGATCTTCTGCTCGGCTTCCTCCTCGGTCAGACCCAGAGTGCAGAGCTTGATGATCTGTTCTCCGGCAATCTTGCCGATGGCAGCCTCATGGATCAGGGAAGCATCCAGATTTTCTGCGTGAAGCTCAGGGGCAGCGTTAACGACACCGTTTCCCACTAAGATGGCATCACATTCGGAATGTCCCGTGCAGCGACAGCTTCCTATGATCACGGAGTGATAGTCCTGATGGGAATTGCCTTTGGCTACAGACCGGGAAACGAGATCTACACCGCTGTCCTTACCATAGAGAGATACCTTGAAATCGGACTTCGCGTATTCTTCGCCATCTGTCAGCAAACGCTCTCTGATGACCAGCTTTGCTCCGGCAGCAAGAGCAGCAGTGGTGGTACGATTGGTAGAGGTAACACCGCTGATCTGCATGGTGTCCATTTCCATATAGGAATTTTCACCCATGGCAATTTCCGTGACAGGATCGATATTCCGGGCACCGGTTCCTTTTCCCGTGCCGATATGTTTCTCTTTATAGATGACTTTGGCATTTTTGCCGATCATAAAGCGGTGGATGCCGTTGTGACGGGCTTCCTCCTCTCCGTCAGAGTGGACACCGCAGCCTGCCACGATGATCACGTCAGCCCCGTCTTCCACAATAAAATCATTATAGACAAGATCACTGACACCGCTGTGTGTGACACAGGCGGGAATATAGACCGTTTCCTGCTGTGCTTTTGCACTGATGCGGATCACGATTCCGGGTTTGTCATGTTTGGGCTCTATCTTGATATACTCGGAAGATTGTCTCCCTGCGCAACCGCTGTCCTCCCGGATATTATAGGCTCCCTTGAAGCCTTCTTTGAAATCAGAGATAGAAGATAGTAATTCTTTGGTAACGGAATTCATTTAGCAGCCCTCCTTTTTGATGTTGTTCATGGGACAGGCACATTTTTTGTCCTTACACAGAAGGGAGGGGAGTACTTCACTTCCCGGGCCGAAGGTCTTAACCTTGCCCTCTGCGATGACAGCGATATGATCTGCGATTTCCATAATTCTCTCCTGATGGGAAATGATGACAATGGTGCGTCCGCCCTGTTTTTTCAAATCTTCAAAGGCATTAATCAGATTGGAAAAACTCCACAGATCGATTCCGGCTTCCGGCTCGTCAAAGACAAGAAGCTTTGCGTTTTTGCGGTTTAAGACAGTGGCGATCTCAATTCGTTTGCTCTCACCGCCGGAAAGACTTCCGTCCACATTTCTGTCAATATACTCCTGGGCGCACAACCCAACAGTGCTCAGCATGGCGCAAAGCTTGTCCTCCGAAAGGGTATCTTCCGCAGAAAGCTCCAAAAGATCACGGACAGTGAGCCCCTTAAAGCGGACAGGCTGCTGAAAAGCGTAGGCAATTCCCTTCCTCGCACGTTCGGTGATGGAAAGGGCGGTGATGTCTTCCTTATTATATAGAATCTGACCGGCGCTTGGGGTATAAAGGCCGGCAATCAGTTTGGCAAGAGAAGTCTTTCCGCCGCCGTTGGGACCGGTGATGACGGTAAGCTTTCCTTCGGGAATGGAAAGATCGATTCCCTTTACGATCTCCTCGTTCTCAGGAGTTTTCCAATGAATATTTTTCAGTTCAAGCATATGAACTCCTTTCTTATGCATAAAATCATATTTACTATTTTACTTATATTTCTCAATTTTACAAGTGCTTTGAAGGATTGGCAGGGATATTGTTTGCCGGTAAAGGTCATATCTGATATAATGCAAGGCAACAGAACGAGAAAGGCAGGAAAGATACTATGTTTTTCAGGGAACAGGAAGAATTCAGGAACGTGATTGACAGGTGCGTGGAAGAAGAATTCTTAAGAGGTGTATGCGATAAATATCATTATCTGCCGGAGGATAGGGAGCAGATGAGACAGACAGCGCTTGTCATGCAGGGCATCATAGAGAAGGAGGCTTTCCTTCAGCATGGTCTGCAAGAAGGAGAAAAGCTTTTTGACAGCGTGGTCATTTCTCTGGGGGAAGGCATTGACCGATTGCAGGATGCCTATTCGGAAAAGGGAGAACTGACTTCTGCTTATATGGTGGAGATCCTTGCGGGAGAGCTCTTGTTAATTGCTTATACCGCGTACAATCAGTACATGGAGAGGACAACGGATTGTCATGTGGCGAGATATTATTTTCCGGGAAGTGAAAAGGAGTATCCTCTGACCGTGATCCCTTCCATGCTTTCAAAATTAAATACCCCTGTCATATGTAATGAGAGCTATTGCATGATTCCGAAGCAGAGCGTAATTTTTCTGGCATTTCTCACGAAAGATAAGAGCGTAAAATGTCCGGGAATCTGTGTGGGGTGTGGGCGGAAGGATTGTCCCAACAGCTCTCACAGAGAAAGACCTCTTCCCTATGGCTATGCCAGAATCCTTGGAAAGGAGTTTATATGATCCAGTTATATTGCGGAGACGGGAAAGGAAAGACGACCGCTGCAGCAGGGCTTGCCTTAAGGGCGGCAGGCAGCGGTATGCGGGTGATCTTTTCCCAGTTTATGAAGGGAAACGATACGGGAGAGCTGCATGCCCTTTGTCAGATCAAAAATATAGAAATTGTGCGAAGCTCCAAAGCATTCGGTTTTTACAGTACTCTGAGCGAAGAGGAAAAGCGGGAGCTTACGAAGATCCATAATGAGATCCTTGACCGGCTCCTTCTGGCAGCAAAAGACAGAGACTGTGATATGATTATCCTGGATGAGATCACCTATCCTGTCAGTTTTGACCTGATTGATGAGAATAAGCTGCGGGAACTGCTTTCCTTTGGGCATGGGAGAGAAAACACAGGGGAGAATGCGGGGAAAGAGACGGAAATTATCCTGACAGGCCGAGGCCCTGCGGACTTTATGACGGACCGGGCAGACTATATCACGGAAATGCATGCGGTGAGGCATCCCTTTGAAAAGGGGATTGCGGCAAGAAAAGGGATCGAATACTGATTCTAATCGTGCTCAACGTGAAATTCCAAACGTGGTAAATATGAAATATCATTGACTTCAACACGTTAAAGCTGTATACTGAGGAACGTGGTGATTTATTTTGCCACAATATTATATGGGAGGAAACCATTTATGAAAAAGTTTTTAGCATTACTTTTAACAGTTGCTATGGTTGGTTCCCTGACAGCATGCGGAGGCTCTTCCACCGAAGAGACAGCCTCTGAAAGTACAGAAGCTGCTGCAGAGACAACAGAAGCAACCGAAGCGACAGAGGAAGCAGAAGCACCTGCCGATGCACAGGAAGGAGATCTTCCGGTTTATGTGGTAGGTATCTGCCAGTTAGTACAGCATGATGCACTGGATGCTGCAACTCAGGGCTTTATGGATGCCCTGACAGAGGAAATGGATGGCAAGGCAATCATTTCATTTGATGAGCAGAACGCACAGGGTGATTCCAATACCTGTTCCACCATCATCAACGGCTTTGTATCCAACAGCGTAGATCTGATCCTTGCAAATGCAACACCTGCTCTTCAGGCAGCTGCTGCAGGAACCAATGAGATCCCGATCCTCGGAACATCCGTAACAGAATACGGTGTAGCTCTTGAAATTGATAATTTCAACGGTACTGTAGGCGGCAATATCTCCGGTACATCCGATCTTGCTCCGCTTGACGGACAGGCTGACATGCTTCAGGAGCTGTTCCCCGATGCCAAGACAGTAGGTCTTATTTACTGTTCCGCAGAAGCAAACTCACAGTATCAGGTAGATACCATTGCAAAATATCTGGAGGAAAAGGGTTACACCTGCAACTTCTATGCATTCTCTGACTCCAACGACCTTTCTTCTGTGGCAACCACAGCAGTGAGCGAAGTGGATGTGATTTATGTTCCTACAGACAATACAGTAGCCTCCAATGCAGAGCTTCTCAACAATATCTGTATTCCCGCAGGTATTCCTGTTGTCGCAGGTGAGGAAGGTATCTGTGCAGGATGTGGTGTTGCAACCCTGTCCATCAGCTACTATGATTTAGGCGTTGCTACCGGTAAGATGGCAGCAAGAGTATTACAGGGTGAGGATATTTCCGCAATGCCTGTTGAATATGCGCCTAACTTTACAAAGAAATATAATGCAGCAAACTGTGAAGCATTGGGAATCACAATTCCCGATGGCTATGAAGCAATCGCAGAATAAATGGGAAAAGGCAGTGGGAGATTTTTCCTGCTGCCTTATCATGTAATTTTATGACAATAAAATCCCCGCAAAGCGAGGATTCTGTTGTAGGGAGGAAAGCAATGAACGTATTAAATCTGTTAAATGCCATGCCGGGAGCTGTTGCCCAGGGGCTGATCTGGGGAATTACCGCCATAGGCATTTATATTACTTTTCGAATCCTTGATATCGCCGATCTGACAGTTGACGGTTCCTTGTGTACAGGCGGTGCCGTCTGCCTTATGATGATGCTTTCGGGACACAATGTCCTTATTTCCATGCTGGTTGCGACTCTGGCAGGAATGCTGACGGGTCTGGTAACCGGATTATTTCATACCTTTATGGGAATACCCGCAATCCTTTCCGGTATTCTGACACAGCTGGGCCTGTATTCCATAAACTTAAAAATTATGGGTAAATCCAATCAGGCAATTAACGTTGACAAATACGATCTTTTAGTTTCGCTCAGATATATAAAAAATGTTCCTTTTTACAAAAACACCATTCTGGTGGTGGCAGTGGTGATCATTCTTTTGGTTGCCATTCTTTACTGGTTCTTCGGAACAGAATTGGGATGCGCCCTTCGTGCTACCGGATGTAACGGCAATATGGCAAGAGCCCAGGGAATCAACACCAATTTCTCCAAGGTGTTGGGACTTATGATCTCCAACGGACTTGTGG
>CAMEIH010000033.1 GCA_945917985.1 uncultured Clostridium sp.
TGATCTCATCCAGATCGTAAGGTGTTACCTGGTATACATAATAGTTCAGCCAGTTGGAATACAGGTTATTGCTGTGGGAACGCCACTGCAAGGCCGGCTTTTTCGTATCATCATCCTCCGGATAATAATTCTTTGGCAGATCTATGGGAAGTCCTTTCCCTTTGTCGCGCTGATATTCATTGTGAAGGGTATACCTGTCATATTCCGGGTGCCCCATCACGAAAATCTGCTTTCCGCCCTCTGTCATGCAAAGAAGCACTCCCGCTTCCTCCGACTCAGCCAGCACCGTAAGATCTTTACAGTTATGAATATCCTCTGCGCGCACTGCCGTATGGCGGCTGTGGGGAATCATAAAATAATCGTCAAAGCCTCGCACAAGAGGGATCTTGCGATTCATTACCTTGTGCCGGTAAACGCCAAACAGTTTCTTTGGAAGAAGCACCTTCTCAAGGCCAAAGTGATAGTATAAACCGGCCTGGGCTCCCCAGCATATATGAAATGTGGATGTGACATGTGATTTGGTCCAGTCCATAATCTCACACAATTCCGGCCAATAGTCTACCTCCTCAAAAGGAATCTGCTCCACCGGTGCCCCTGTGATGATAAGTCCGTCAAACTTCTTTTCTTTTAACTCATCAAAGGTACTGTAAAATTTGTTCAAATGCTGAATCGGTGTATTCAAAGAAACATGGCTGTTCATTTTCATAAATGACACATCGATCTGCAGCGGTGTATTGGACAGTGCCCGAAGGAGCTGCAGCTCCGTGTCCTGTTTGATAGGCATCAGATTCAAAATACAGATTTGCAGAGGACGAATGTTCTGATGGGTTGCACGATATTCATCCATCACAAATATATTTTCATTCTCCAGTATGCCTTTTGCGGGCAAATCGCTTTGTACTTTAATAGGCATAATTCTTTACTCCCTTCCAAATCTTTCCACAAACTCATCCTCTGAAATAATGGGAACGGAAAGTTCCTTTGCCTTACGGTTCTTGGAAGAAGTGGAATTTACATCATTATTTACCAGATAATTTGTCTTTGAGGTAACGCTTCCCGTCACTTTACCGCCTGTTTTTTCCACATAAGCCTTAAATTCGTCACGGTTTTTAAAGTGATGCACATCCCCGGTGATTACAAAGGTAAGTCCCTCGCATTTTCCGCCTGCTTCCGGCTTCAGATCCACCTTTTCTATCACAATTTCTTTTAAGAGTGCATCCAGAGACTGCTGATTTTTCGGATTTGCATACCAATCCATCGC
This sequence comes from uncultured Clostridium sp., assembly GCA_945917985.1. Classification (GTDB taxonomy): domain Bacteria; phylum Bacillota; class Clostridia; order Lachnospirales; family Lachnospiraceae; genus Suilimivivens. The sequence continues at coordinate 1,262 of CAMEIH010000033.1, forward strand.
AGAACCCGATTTTTCGGGGCCTATTCCCTCTATGTCCTCAAAGCCGGTTCCATTCTTAAGTCTTTTAAGGAACCCGTCGAACCCTATGGCACCCACAATTTTTTTCCCGGCATCAAGACCAAACATAGGAATACAAAGCGCATATATAAAATTGACCGGATGTACCCGTCTGCTCTTTTCTATGGCACGCATCATATTATCACAGGATTTTTCTCCAAATCCGTCAAGATTTCTGATTACCGCCGCATGCTCGGAGAGATGATAGATATCCGCAAAATCGGAAATAAAACCTTCATTCATAAATCTTAACATGGTTTGAATGGATAGTCCATCAATATCCATACCGGATTTGCTCACAAATCTGGTAAATTTCTTTACATGCTTGGCACTGCAATCCGGGTTGGTACAGTGCAATGTCTTGGTCTTACTCTTTTCACTGATACGAATTTCCGTGGGAGCACCACACACAGGACAGATTTTCGGGATTTCAAACTCGCCCTCTGCCTCCGTTACCCCAATGCACTTGGGAATAATTTTATTTGCCTTAATAACCTCCAGAGTGCAGCTTTTTCCGATTCCGAGCCGCTCCATCTCGCTGATATTACACAGGGACGCTCTGGAGACCGTAGTCCCCTCAAGCAAAACCGGTTCAAAAACCGCTACCGGAGAAATGGTAGATGCTGCGCAGGACCATTCCACATAGGAAAGCTTTGATTTGGCCGATACATCCTGCCACTTGAAAGCGTAACCGGCTCTAGTAGCATGATGTCCCGTGACGCTTCCCGTGGCTGCATAGTCGGTATCGTCATAACAGATTACCAGACCGTCAACGGGAATATCCATCTCTCCGCTTTCCACCTTTGCCGTCCATCTTGAAATGGCTTCCGGAAGCGACTCTGCCGTCACAGCCTCTCTGTCAATTACCGTAAAGCCTTCCCTTTCAAGCAGATCCATTCTCTCGCCCCAGGATTTCATCGGTTCATCCAGATACACCAAAGTGAAGGCATTGAAATGCACATGTCGCTCTTTCACCTTTTCCGGATCATCTAAGGCCAGCGTTCCGGAAGCAAGGTTTCTTGGATTGGCATACTTCTCATCATCATCCTCTATGGTATCATTCAGCAATGCAAAATCCGTATAAGATATGGTAGCTTCTCCTCTTACCACCATATGTCCCTGATAGTTGATTTTCAACGGGAAACCCTCAATTGCATTTTTTAAATAGGTAATGTTCGTACCCACGGTTCCGTTTCCTCTGGTCACAATCTTGGACAGTTTCCCATTGTCATAGGTAAGAACAAGCGTAAGACCATCCAGCTTCCATGACAGCCAGACAGGCTTATCCTCCGCCCACTTCTGCAAATCGGATACCTTTTTTGTCTTTGCAAGAGAAAGCGCAGGAAATTCATGGGGTTCCCTGTCTCCATTATTTTCCTCTATCCCTGTGTTTTGGGTCGGGCTGTCCGGAAGAATATAACCGGATTCAGCCTCCAGGGAAGCAAGTTCATCAAACATGGCATCCCACTCATAGTTGGACATCACTTCCTCCTGCCCTCCATAGTAGGCCCTGGATGCCTCATTCAGTTTTTTTACCAGCTCTTCACACCTTTTTTTCAACTCTTCCATGTTTTCTCCCGCTCCTGATTATATTAAATAACAGATTTTTGGGAAATTTTGCAAGTTTTCCGTCAGGAACCCTCTTTTTTCCTTCATCGTCCTTTTCCATAAAACCTGTTTTCTTTGCATTTGCCATAAATCGCAGGGCCTTTTTCGCTTATTTTTCATATTTCCCGAAAAATACAAGGAATCATCCTCATTTCCTGCTTCTCAATATCTATTGGTATTACTCTTATATCATCAACAATATTTTGTGGTTTATTTGAATATTACAGAAATATTAATTTTTGTTCACATTACAGGAATTATATAACACCTGTAATTCGTCATTTTTTACCTGTCTGAATTCCCCTGGTTTCAAATTTGCAAGTTCTATATTTACCACTCTGACTCTCTTAATGGCATTCACATGGTAGGAAAGCTCCCCTGCCATTCTCCGGATCTGTCTGTTGACTCCCTGGGTTAATATAATACGAAAGGTAAATTTACCGATTTTCTCTGCCTTGCAGGGCCTGGTTGTCAGATTCAGTTCCTTTAAAAATACTCCGGCTTCCATTTTGGCGAGGAACTCCTCTGTCACTTCCTTATTTACCTTTACAATGTATTCCTTCTCATGTCCCGCACTTCCGCGCATCATGGCTTCAATCAGATCTCCGTCATTGGTAAGAAGTAAAAGCCCCTCTGAATCCTTATCAAGCCGTCCGGCATAAGTCACCCTCACCGGGAATTTCACCATATCCGAAATTTTTTTATCCGCAAACTTATCCCTCTCCGTACAGGTAACCCCCACCGGCTTGTAATAGGCAAAGACAACTTTTTCGTCTTTTCCCCGCAGGAGCTTACCGTTTACCGCTATCCTGTCACTGCCACAGACTCTGGCGCCCATGGAAGCCACCTCTCCGTTTACCGTAACTTTTCCGCTCCCGATCAGCTTATCAGCATCTCTTCTGGAACAAACTCCGCAGGCCGCAAGATATTTGTTTAATCGTTCTTTTTCCATAATTTATTCCCTGACATATTCTGCAAATTTATCCCGATCCGCCCTGTGACATCTCACAAGAAGCTCCGTGCCGTCCTCCCGGTACTCCTGACTGATAATATGAGCATTTTCCCTGAAATAAGATACAATACTTCCTTTTTCATAGGGAAGAAGAAATTTTGTCTCCACAAAACCGGAGTACACTTTCTCAAGGATCATTTCCACCAGCATAGAAAGAGAAGCTTCCTCTCTGGCAGCCATATATATTTTATCGCCGATTATCTTTGGATAGGAGACGGACTCCTCACAGAGATCCGCCTTATTGAAAACCGTGATCATCGGAATATCCCCTGCCGAAAGCTCCGCAAGCGTCTCCTGTGTCGTTTTCATCTGCTGTACATGAAAAGGATCCGCATAATCCACCACCTGAAGCAGCAAATCCGCATTTTTTACTTCTTCCAGTGTGGAACGGAACGCTTTTACCAGGCTGTGAGGCAATTTGTGAATAAATCCAACCGTATCTGACAAAAGGAAATCTCTGTTGTTCCCTGTATTGATTCTCCGCACCGTGGTATCCAGTGTTGCAAACAGCATGTCCTTCTCCAGAACCTTCTTGTCCTCGTCCTTTACATAGTGATCCACCATACCATTCATGATTGTGGATTTCCCTGCATTGGTATACCCTACAAGCGCAACAAGAGGCAGCCTTGATTCCTGACGCTTCTTTCGTTGAATACTTCGCTCTCTCTCGACATCCTTCAGTTCTTTTCGAAGTTCCGCAAGTCGATGTTCTATCCTTCTTCTGTCAAGCTCGAGTTTCTTCTCACCGGCGCCACGGCTGCTCATACTTCCGCTGGTACCGCCCTGTCTGGTGAGTGCCTCATGCATCCCCACCAGTCTCGGAAGAAGATATTGAAGCTTCGCCGTTTCCACCTGCAGCTTGGCCTCCCGGGTCCTTGCACGGCTCTCAAAAATATCAAGAATAAGAGCAGTCCTGTCGATTACCGGCATTCCCAGCTCATCCTGAAGATTACTAAGCTGCGATGGTGTAAGCGAATTGTCAAAAATCACAAGATCGGCATCCAACAGTTTTGCTGTCTCTTTCACTTCCTGCACCTTGCCGGTTCCGATATACAGTCCTTTATTGACAGCTGCCATTTTCTGTGTGACAAGGGCAACCGGCTCGATCAGGCAGGCTTTGGCCAGATTGTGAAGTTCTTCCATGGAGCGATCAAAATCACCGTTTATCTCTCCCGGATCATCAGGCACATCCACACCCACAAGAACCGCTCTTTCTTTATAAATCCATTCCTGTTCTTCTTTGTTCATATAACCTCATTTATTAAACTGTGATTTAATTTCATTTAACCATTTAGCTGAGTCTATTGAAAAAGCTGATCAATAATCTCAAAATAATTTTCAAAAGTTTTCCTGCAGCATCCCGGATTCTTGATGGTAATCTTTCCTGTCTTTAATCCCACAAGAGTAAACGCCATTGCCATCCTGTGATCTTCATAGGTTTCCGTCTCTGTCTCCTTTATCTCCTCCGGAGTGATGGGATAAACACGGATTCCTTTTTCTTCCGGAACCGCCTCGCACCGGATGCCCATACGGGAAAGTTCTGTGATAATGGCACTGATCCTGTCAGATTCCTGAAATCTGATATGTTCCACATTTTGAATCAGCGTAGGTGTTGTTGCAAAAGGGGCAATAGCAGCCATGGTCATGGTCTGGTCGGAAAAATCTTTCATGGAAAGCGTAAGTCCCGGATATGTTTCAAGTTTGTCTCCTGATACCCTGATGCCGACATCGGTATCTGTCAGCTGACAGCCAAGCTTCTGCAGTACTTCCACAAATTTAATATCTCCCTGAAGTGAGTTCCTATGTACATTTCTAACAATAACATCTGTTCTTAATAAAGGCGCCAACGCATAGAAATAGCAGGCTCCCGATACATCCGGCTCTACCTGATACTCCTCTAGTCCAAAAGACGGCTGATAAGGTACAAAACAGGTATTTCCCTCTTTTACGTAATCAATGCCAAACTGACTCATCATGGCAAGGGTCATTTTGATGTAAGAGCCTTCTGTCCTGTCGCCGGACATATGCACATTAAGTCCATTCTTTAGCAAAACTCCCGACATAAGAAGTGCACTGGCAAACTGGCTGCTCACCCCTGTATCAATGGTGACCTCTTTCATAGAACATCCCTCTGATCTCATGTGAAAAGGAAAGTGTCCCTGTTCACCTCTGAAATCAAATTCTACCCCACTCTCTTTCAGAATACTGAGCAGAGGTTCCATAGGTCGTTTGCACATCTGTGGGGACGCATTCAGTTCATACTCTCCTCCCGCAAGTGCAAGCATCACTGTCAGAAATCTTGCGGCAGTACCTGCGCTTCGCACATCAATGGCAGCTTGCCTGTTCGGTATTTTGCCGCCTGTTCCTCTGATCACCACGTCTTTTTTCTCTTCATCCACAGATACTTCAAATCCAAGCTTTTGCAGACTGTCAAGAAACGCTCTGGAATCATCACTGAAAAGGACACCGTGAAGCGTGCACTTATTATCTGATAAAGCAGCAAGTAAAAGTGCTCGGTTGGTAATACTCTTGGAGCCCGGTACCTGCACATTAATTTGATCTCTCATTTCTAATTTTTTTACGCGGTAGAGTTCTTGCATTATTAAATCTCCATTTAACTTTTATCATTCCCCTGTTTCTCAGGGAGCCAGATAATACACACAATACTTAATAATTATACCACATATGGTATAGTATACCAAGTTGAAATACAAAAAAAGCCGGATTTGACTCCGGCTTCCTGAAATATTATTTTTCTTACCATTCCTTTTTTCTCACGATTCTCAAAGTCACAAAATAAGAGATAAGCATTGACAGTGCCGCCATAGCAGCCGCAATGAAGGAAAGGAAAACATCCGGAAGCTGCTCCAATATCCGGAAGGAGATTCCTTTCATTTCACATATCTTCGCACAGCCGAAAACAAAGACAGCTAAAGCAAACATGATGATGATATAAATATATCTTGCCTTTTCCACTCCCTTTTTGAACATCACCGCTATCATAAAGCTGTCCCCAATCAAAAACAATGCCATGGCTGCAATAATTGCACTCCATTCTATCATCTCTCCCTTAAAAGCAGGTAACAGACTTAATGCCCCACAAATCAGAAGGCTCACAAAAACTCCCACAGCGATAGTCAGAAGCAATAATACAAATTTCGCTTTTACTATTTTCTTGATTCCTACGGGTGTCGTTAGGGCATAACGATTAAAGGAAACCGCCTCATCCATGGACATGGAGCTTAACAAAACAGTACTTCCAAAGACAACAGAATAAATCATCATGGAAGTAAGCACAAAGGAAACAGATCCGGATTCCGCAGCTGAAGCCGAAAAAGCGCATGCTATAAACAGATAGATAAACACAAATTGTTTCCAAAAACTTCTCAATGCATATAAATCCTTTAATATAAGTCCTCTCATAATTGTTTTTCCCCCTTACCTTTTACTATATAAAGCAGAATATCTTCAATTCCTGCCTTATCAATGACAGGCATAACTCCACCTTTTTCTTTTGCTGACTCCACAAAATTTCTTTCCGTCAAAAGTTCTTTATCTTTTATCAGTACACTGGTTTCAAATCTGCCTTCCTCTTTTCCCAGGATGATACTTTCCGGTATCAGCTGTGCCTGTTCCTGGGTGCACCGAACAATCCCGTAGTGGTATAAAAGTTCATCCTTATTCTCCTTAAAAACAAGCTTTCCATTGTGGATCAGTATGACATAGTCTGCAATTTTTTCAATATCAGATGTTATGTGTGAAGAGAGAAAAACGGTATGCTCTGCATCTTCTATAAATTCCCTGAAGATATCAAGGATCTCATTTCTGACCACCGGATCAAGTCCCCCTGTCGCCTCATCAAGGATCAGCAACTTGCTATCATGGGATAAAGCCACAGCGATGGACACCTTCATTTTCATCCCTTTGGAAAGCTCTTTGATTTTCTTTTCAGAAGGCAATGAAAACCGCGTCAGATAACTTTCAAACTTTCTTTGATCCCAGGTACGATAAATGTTTTTCATAATTGTTCCAATATTTTTTACTTTCAGGGAAAGGGGAAAATTACATTCATCGAATACCACGCCGATTTCTTCCTTCCACGCTTCCTCGTACTCATCCGGTTTCATCCGATGACCCAGCAACTCTACCTCTCCGCTATCAACAGGGATAAGACCCAGAATGGCCTTAATCGTGGTACTTTTTCCTGCTCCGTTCTCTCCCACGAACCCTACAACTGATCCTTTCGGTATTTCAAAACTAATGTTATTTAATGTAAATCCCTCATAATGCTTGACAAGATTTCTGACAATAATAGCATTTTCTCCATCCATAATTTCTCCTCGCTTCCCTTAACAGGCTTTTACAAAGTCTTAATTATCCTGAAATAATATTTCCAGAATTTCCAGCACTTCCTCTTTCCTTATACCGCTCTCTCCGGCCAAAACGACAGCCCTGCCAAGCAGTTCCTCAATCTGTTTTAATCTTTCTTCTCTGACAAGACTGGTATCTGCCGCTTTGACAAAGCTTCCTTTTCCTACCACTGTAGTGATAAATCCATCCCTCTCAAGATCTTCATAAGCTCTTTTGGTGGTAATCACACTAATCCGAAGTTCCTTTGCCAGAGTACGCATAGAAGGAAGGGCGTCCCCCTCCTTCAATTGTCCGTTCATGATCATGGCCTTGATCTGTGCGGTGATCTGCTCATAAATCGGCCTGTCACCGGAATTGCTGATTATAATATTCATCTCTCACCTCATACATTTCGGAATTCCATTAAGATGTATCTATATTGTATATATCATATATATACAATAATGTCAATATATATACGAGAGAATTTCCATCGGATCATTTACAAATATTTTTGCACCTGCTGCTTCCTGTTCCGTTCTGGTGCGAAATCCCCAGGCGACTGTAATACATTCCATTCCCGCGTTCCTTGCAGTAGCGATATCTACTTCGGAGTCCCCCACAAATATCGCTTCTTCCCTTGCTACGCCAAGCTGCCGCAAAGCTTCATACACCATATCCGGTTCCGGCTTCTTTGGCATATTCTCTTTTCCACCCACAGCAATCCCGATATAATTCTTAAAATATAATTCACTGAGGGCATCCACACCGGACTGAAGCTTATTGGAAACGATCGCCATCCGATAGCCTCTGTTTTTCAATTCAGAGAGCAATTCTCTGATTCCCGGATAAAGATCTGTCTTGTCATTGCAGTGCATCGCATAATATTCTTTAAATGCGTCAAACACTTTTGCCTCCTCATCCTTTGTTGTCTCTTTCGGAACGGCACGTTCAATCAGTTTACCGACACCATTTCCGACGAAACATCTGATTTCCTCCAATGTTCTTTTCGGCATCCCATACTTTTCAAGACCGTAATTTACACTGTCCTGCAAATCTTCCAATGTATTAAGAAGGGTTCCGTCCAGATCAAAAATAACTGCCTTATATTTGTGTGATTTCATTTTCTTACATCCTTTCTTTAAAAAGTGGACCAATTTGGGTCAATTTTTCATATAATATGGAAAGCAATTTTATAAGAGGTACTTATGGCTACAGTAGTGATCGATGCCGGACATGGCGGTTCAGATTTCGGTGCCACCTATCTCGGACGAATGGAAAAAGATGACAATCTTCGCCTGGCTCTCGCAGTAGGTAACATTCTAAGCCAAAACGGAGTTAATGTTATTTACACCCGCACAGGCGATGTCTATGAAACGCCGGCTGCAAAAGCTGCCAAAGCAAATGAAGCGGGAGCAGACTATTTTGTCTCAATTCATCGGAATTCCAGTCCCTATGACAATCAGTATACCGGCGTGGAATCTCTTGTCTACAACAAATACGGTCCGGCTGCAAAAATGGCGGAAAACATTAACAGGCAGCTGGAAGCTGTGGGCTTCGTCAATCAAGGTGTCAATGAACGTCCAAACCTTGCCGTCCTTCGGCAGACCAACATGCCGGCCGTTCTTGTCGAGGCAGGCTTTATCAATACGGATCGAGACAATATGCGTTTCGACAGCCGTTTTGATGAAATGGCAAGAGCTATTGCCGACGGTATTCTTATGTCGATCTGATATTGGCACCAAAAAAATCTGCCGGATACGGTCGCTTATTCCAATAACCGCATTCGGCAGATTTTGAAGTGCATCCTGCAGCGCACACTTGCCCTTATCTTATAATTTTGCTTCCAGATCCTCCAAAGACTCATAGCCATAGAGAAGCGCCGTATTGCGCATGGTCATTTCTGCGAGATTCTTATTTTCCTCATAAAGCTTTGCAACAAATCTTCCATACAGATCCAGCGTCTTGTCGGAATATGTGGAAAGCTCTCCTCGTAAATACGTCTCGTACGAGGTGTTGTAAAGACTGTCCTCCGAAGTATGAATACTTCTGGCATTTCCGGCCGACTTCGGATATTTTTTTGCAAACTCTTCCATCCAGCCTACCTGGATCTTTACGATCTCTTCGATGATTTCTTTTTTCATATCCGGTATGGGTGGCAGAGAATCCTTGATTTCCGCATATTTTGAAGGTGCTGTTGTCTCCATCATCCGTCCGTATTTCTCGGTAATCAGATTCCATCCCTTATCATTTGCCACATGGAAATCATGGATATAGCTCTTCAGCATCTCCTCCGTCCAGGTATAATACTGGCTGGTCCGCATAATCGAGAAGGTGCCAAAATCATCCTGACAGTCAGCTCTGCCTCCCTCATTATCAACTTTGTCAAAGGCTTCCCATTCCAGTGTAACAATCTCATTGATCAATGCTTTCTTAAAGGAATCCTCTTTCTTTTCCTTTTGAGGAATTCTGTTTAAGATATTATCCGTATGATGATCCAGATAATTGTCATCACCACTTGTAAGTCCCTGCTTCTTCATTTCTGCGATGATCATTGCCACAATCAGTTCAATAGTCTGCGGTATCCTGTCATCTCCGATAGGCATTCCTGCAAGTGCGCTCAGGATATCTCTGACCTCCTTGAGAAGCGGCAGCTTTTCAAGACCTCTGTGCATCCATTTATAGAAGGGTGCATATTTTCTGTTCAGGAGATAAATCATCGCCATGGTATGCTTCATAAATTCTGACAACGCAATCTGGGCTGTTACTATTTCACTTCTTCCAAGCATTCTGGAATAATTATACTGTCCCGACTGCGCCATCAGCGCTGCTTCCCTCGCAATCTTTCTGAGCCGCACATCCTCCGGATAATAATCCAGGATTCCGTTTCTGATTCTGGTAAATTCACCCAGATCATCTCTGAATACCTTGCCGTTTGTTGCCGCAGCAAGCCTGTAATCCTCAAGGAAAAGCCACTGACTTCTGGTCGTTGGAACATCCCCTATGCCAATCAGGCTGTCATAGAAATCACTGATTCTGAAAACCCCTACTCTCTTCTGTGCCTTAGCCGTGGTGAAGCGGGTAACTCCCATATAAGTCTGGGGCAGTTCATCATATGCTTTCTGCAATTCTTCCCCGATCTCATCATAGGTCTGATCGGTCAGCCACATGCAAAAGCCCGGTCCAAAATCATGATCTCTCGACACCTCATCATCAAATCCAAAGCATTCCGATCCCTCTCCCACAAGGCCGACGGCAATCAAAGACTCATAAGCCGGGAACCTGGTCCGTATCATGGGAACACCAAACTCCTGATAAAACGCTTCGCAGAGCTCCAAACCGTTCCGAAATCCTTTTCCCTTTGCCGGCAGTTGGTTTAACTGCATGGTAACCGCATTGAGATTTTGCAGTGTGATTTCATAGGCTTTATTTTTGCCCACATTTCTTTCAATCTCATTCAGAGCCAGCTTATAATATCTGGCTGACTCCTCCAAATTTCCTGCCATGTACTGCGCCTCACCCATAGCTGACAGGGCACCGCTATAGTGATAATCCCTCTCCTCATCCATCTCAAAGAGAGAAAAAGCTCTGTTTAAATTGTCAATTGCCTCCTCATACCTTCCGAGCTTTAGCTGGGAAGCTGCCAGGTTGGTGTAAGTTACTGCCACTTCTATTCTGGCATTGTTGTACTGGGTTGCTATTCCGAGTGCTCTCTCCAGACAGTCACAGGCACTTTCATAATCACCCATCTCCTGAAAGAGAAGACTCATATTGTTGTAAAGGCTGGCATAACGGAAATCGTTGTATGCAAGATTGCCTTCGTAGATAGTTTTCACATTCTGATAGGCAGCCATGGATTCCCGCAAAAGCCCGGCTGCGCGGTACGCATTCGCTACATTAAGCAATGTAGTCGCATAAGATACCGTGCCTTTCAATCCCATTTTTTCCATTAAGAGGAGTACCTGATGGCAATAATCCACTGCCTTGTCAAATTCTCCCATCTCCCTGTAATGGCCAATCAGTTCATTCATCAGGGTAATTACTGCACTTCTGTCTCCCTCCTCTGCAGCTTCTTCCATTTTGCCCATCAGGAAACCTTCTACCTGGTTTATCTCATGATTTGCAAACAGAGAATCCAGCTGCGATAACACAAGTTCAATATTCATATACATGCCTCCATTTTATGCCTGATCATTCCTCATTTATGGTCGGCTCATAAAAAGCGAAATTGTTTTTTCCGCTCTTTTTCACTTTATACATGGCCAAGTCTGCACATTCAATCAATGTTTCCAGATTATCGGCATCCTTCGGATAGGAAGCAATACCGATACTGCCGCAAACCTTTCGCGGCTCTCCCGCCAGCATAAACGGCTTCATAAAAAGCTCTCTGCACTGGTGTGCTGTTTTCTCTACGATCTTGTTCTGTTTACTCTTAACGATCAGAATAAACTCATCTCCCGCAAAACGGTATGGAGTCAGAATCTGGGACTGCAACGCTTTTAGTCTTGATGCAACCTCTTTCAGCGCCTCGTCTCCTGCTGTGTGTCCGTAGGTATCATTAATTTTCTTAAATTCATCGATATCGATCATCATGATCGTACAGGGAATCTGTTCCCCGATGATCTTCTCAAGATCCACCATAAACTTGCTTCTGTTCGGTATACCGGTAAGGAAATCATGCTGGGATGCCGATTCCATAATTCCCTTTACCTCATCCAGTTCCCTAAACAGCCTTCTTCTTCTCAAATTATCGATCACACAGATCAGAATAATAACGAGAAGTGCCGTAATCAAAATACTGCCCGGAATCAGCACCTCCTTATTTCTCTTCCAGAAAGATGACTTATAATTAACGATTTCTGTTTCTTCCGGCAAACAGTCCATTTCCAGCTCAAATTTATCCATAATCTGCTGATCCACACAATAGATGTTGGGACTGTCAATAACAACTCCGATTTCTCCGGTTTCTTTGCCATTGATGATATCCATCGCTATGCCGGCTGCGATCTGTCCCGATTTATGCATGGATACCACGTTACCGCCCAAAATTCCTTCTCCGATACCGCCGTCAACCATGCGGAACACCGGCGCTCTTGCCGCAGAAGTGATCACTTTGACTGCTTCTTTGTTGGAATAATGCTTACCGTCTGCATCCTCTGTCATCACGATATAAATGATAATATTGTTTTTCCCGACCTGACCGATTCTCTGCTTCAGCTTAGAACCTGTAAGCTCTGAAGAATTGATTTCTACAAATTCCAGATCAGGATACTTTTCCTGATAACTGAAAAAGCGTTCTCTTTCCGCCTGTCCTGTAACGGTATCATCCAAAATAGCAACTACCTTTTTGGCGTCCGGCATCAGTGCCCTTGCAAAATCAATATTCTTCTCCACTGACAGCTTCTCCAGAACTCCTGTGATAAGCGGATCTTCTGATACTGTAAGTGCCAGCTTTTCGTCATTGATTCCCTCAAAAACGAGGGGAATGTCTTCGAACAGTTCCTCTCTGTATTCCATGGCAAAACGAAGAGCCGCATCATCACCGAGAATCACAACATCATATGGTTCCACCTTGGACAATCGATATTTCAGACCTTCATAAAACATCTTCCTGGAAGTATCATCATCCACTCTCTTGGTATCCATAAACTCATAATCCACAGTGGTATTGCCATCAATGCCGTCCTTAATTCCCTCTATCTGGCTCTGTACCGTATCCCATCCATAACTGTAAGAGCTGATAAACAAAATTCTGCCGTCATTTGTTTTTTCTGTTTCTTTCGCTGTAACACCGGTCTCCCATATGCCGATCAGAAATATAAATACCGCAAGGCTCAGCACAAAGACCTTTTTCTTTCGCTTCATCATGTAAAATTCCTCTTTGCACATTAATATTTCTGTTACTATTGTACCATATTTACATCATAAAACAATAATATTTCCGCAAATTGACAATATGCATCAAGAAAAAAACAATAGCCGGGCTAAACTATCCGGCTACTGTTTTTCCTATGCTGTTTTCTCATTTAAAAGCGTTTGATTTTCTTTGTTGTATTCTTTTCAAACTCGGTTTCTCTGATCTTCAGTTTGAAAATCCGCTTATATAAAGGTGCATTCTTGTTGTAATCATCAATGATATTCTGGATTTCCGCTCTGATATCTTTTATTTTCTTTTTGCCCGCATACTCATAATCCGGGAAAATTTCCGCCTCTATCACGCCTTCACTGTCACGGACAAGAACCTCCTGCACCAATCTGGCCTCGGAAAGCTTATTTTCAATTTCTTCGGGAGAGATATTTTCTCCGTTCGGTGTAATGATCAGATTCTTCTTTCTTCCCGTCAGGAATACAAATCCGTCCTCATCCACATATCCCAGATCCCCTGTTTTCAGCCATCCGTCTTCCAACGTGGCTGCTGTCTCTTCCGGCATATGATAATACCCCTGCATTACACTGGAGCCTTTCACCCAGAGTTCCTCATCCACTGTTTTTGCCTCACAGTTTGGCATCAGTTTACCCACGGAGCCCTCTTTATTGTTCCAGCTCAAATTGGTACTGATCACCGGAGAACATTCTGTCATTCCGTAGCCCTGAAGAATTGTGATCCCGTATTTCTTGAAAAGCTCTATATAAGCAGGATTCAGATAAGCGCCGCCGCTGCATATGGTGTGAAACTGCTTACCAAAAACCTTTGCTTTCACAAGTGGAGCCGGCATCCAGGCGGCATCCTGAAGTTTCTTTGCCAGCGTTTCGATCATCAGAGGTACCATCAGTATCATATTGGGTTCAAACAGCTTGATATTCTTTGCCACACGAAGCAATGAATCATTGATACAGATCACGCTTCCAAGAGATAGTGCCTTTAAGATATCCATGCTCAGGCAATAGGCATGATGAATGGGAAGCACCGACATGATCACTGTTCCAGGATCGATTCTCATATCAAGGCAGGTGGCATTCTCTGCAAGATTTCGGTGACTGAGCATCACTCCTTTACTTTTTCCCGTGGTTCCCGAGGTAAACATGATCGTAGCCAGTTCTTCCGGCTCCGGTGCATAATCATAACCGGGCTGCTGATCTCTTAACAATTTCCAGAAAGGGCATGCGCCTGTCACCGCACTCTCCTCCTTCATAGAGATCATATGCTTTAATCCGGCACATTCCTTTTGTGCTTTACAGGCCACATCGGCTTTGGTCTCATCAAACACAAGGGTGGTGACTTCCGCACGGTTCAAAAGATCACAAAGTTCCTCCGCAGGCAGTTGTGCATCCAGCGGTACCGCAACGCTGCCGCTGTTTACAATTCCAAGATAAGCCACAATCCACTCATAGGATGTAGTTCCCAGAATGGCAATATGACCTTTCACTTCTCCAAGTGTATCAAGCACCGCCGAAAAGCATTCCGAATCCTCTTTTAAATCCGTGTAGGTTTTACACTCAACGGCAACTGTCTTTTTGCCTTCGCTGTCACTTTGCCTTATCTTGTACCGGAAGGCATCCCATGAGCCATAGGTCTTCTCTGATTTTATTATAATTTCACGGATCGTACTGCTTAAGACATTCATACGCTTTCCCCTCTCTGTTCCGCTTTACTCTGAAATTCTTTGAAGATAATCCACTGCTTCCTGGACAGTGCGGATATCCGCTGCCTCCTCCTGAACAATCTCCAGGTCAAATTCATCCTCAATTTCTCCAAGCATGCTCATAAAGTCAAAAGAAGTAAATCCAAGGTCCTCCATGAACCGTGACTCCGGTTTAATATCCTCCTTATTCACTTCCACATAATTCACAATGATATCCACTAATTTTTCAAACATAAGCTTCTCCCTCTCTTAAATAAGTTTTATGATTTCACCCACTGTTAAACTGGGTTTTTCCACTCCCTTGAACATAATTTTGCACATATAATAATAGAAATACTCCAGCGTCTGTCTTGAAATTGCCGCTGTCTGATGCTCGAAATTAAAGTCAAGTCCGTTATCCTCCGGTCTGTGCATCACAGTTAAATACATGGCCTGTGTGGTAGCTCCGTTGGGATACCATTTGGTCTTGTATTTGATATCACCCAGCTTGCTCAACCCCTTATCCTTCATGGTCATAGGCTGATAAGTCAGTGACATAGGTTCATAGGTTCTTCCCGGTTCTACCGGATACAGCTGCCTTCTGTAAGCAAAATACTCCACCGGATCAAAATTGGTATGACGGAAAATCTCATTCTGTCCGTCACGGATCATATGGATTCCGTCAAGGAAAGTAGTATCCTCCGAAATGATCGTTCTGAAGGGGAATGAGTGTATTCTGGTGCCGCCTGATTTTTTCTCTGCAAGGGTTGCTCTTCTTGCATAGGCCACGTTGATGGATACATCATCATTTCCGTTCATTTTCTGCAGATAAGTACGGATTCCCATGATCAACAGACACTGCAGTGAGATGTGCTGCTGCTCACAGAAATTCAGAAGACGGGCTGTCGGCTCTTCCTCCAAATGAAAAATATCAAGTGCGGAGTCCACATTCTGAGAGATAAAGAGTGCAGCTCTGGCATTTGGATTCTTCTTTCTCTCCTCCAAAAGAGCTCCCGGGCCGTCAATTCCGTTGTAAATAGGTTCCGACTGTCCGATCAACTTGTGGAAATATTCTCTGTCTCTTTGCTGGGCCTTACTTCCCGCTTCATATGCCAGATCCTTCTCAAGCTGTTCTATGTAAGAGCGCATCTCCTTTGGATATTCCACACCCTCATACATGGTACTGGAATAAATTTCAATGATATCCTTCATAAAACAGATCAGAGACTGGGCGTCCAGTGTCAGATGATCCCCCAACAGGTACACGCCCTGATTGCCGTCCGGTGTCTTAATGATCACGATGCGGTTCATGGGCGAATCTTCCCGTTCAAAGGGCACTCTGGTCCATGATTTCATGATTTCTTCCGCTTCCTCCATAGTCTTTCCGGAGAAATCCACATATTCAATTTCGCGTTCCTCTTTCTCTACCACATACTGATACCACTGTCCTTCTTTCTTATCATAGGCAAAGCGCAGGCGCATGGCCTCGCATCTCTCATATGCCTTGTAAATGGACTGTCGCAGCACGTCAAGATCAAGCTCATATTCGATGGTGAGGCTGGTTCCCACGTTCACAACTTCCTTTTTGGGACAGTGGTCAAGATAGTAGAAATGGAATTTCTGTGCAGCTGTCAGTGGATATGCTTTATAACCTTTTCTTGTTTTCATAAAAGTCCCTCCCCTTTTCCTTCACATGCATCTATAAAGTCATCCAGTGCCTTTTCATAGGCTTCCATGTTCTTAAAGTAGCTCTCGCCATGGGCAGCCCCCTCCACGATCAACATTTTTTTAGAGGATGCACAGCAGTCATAAATTTCTCTGCACATTCTCACCGGCACAAAAGTATCCTTTGAGCCATGAATAAAAAGAATCGGAAGCTTTGCCTTTGTCACCTCTCTCTTCGCATTGCATTCATCCATTCCATATCCTGCGAGCTTTTTGTTTACGATTTCCGCCCCCTGCATTACCGGAAAAGCAGGGAGATGATACATGGTCTTAAGCACATGAGTAAACACCTCCTTGGGAGAGGTAAAGGCACAATCCGATATGATTCCTTTTACCTGCTCCGGCAGTTCCAGACCACTTGCCATCAATACAGTGGAACCTCCCATGGAAATTCCGTGAAGATATATCTCTATATCTGTTCCGCATCTTTCAATCACCCAGTTGATCCAGCAGATGGCATCCTTTCTGTCAAGACATCCGAAACCGATATACTCGCCCTCACTGTCTCCGTGGGCTCTGGCATCAGAATGCAGCATGGCAAATCCATGTCTGAAGTAATAATCAGTAAGTCCCGTAAAATCGGCGAGGCTTCTGCTGGTATATCCATGAAAACAGATCACGATCCGCTTTTTATCCGTCTCTTTGATAGCCGGGAAATAAGCCGCATGCAACTTCAATCCGTCAAAAGAGGTCTGATACACATCCTCATGGGGCTGTGCAAGCATAAAAGCTTTTCTCTCTGCCAGAATATCCGAATACTGTGACCAGTCTGTACCTGCCATCTTAATGGTGCGGTCCATGTTCACATTCTGCCGCTTCATGGTTCTTCCGTAAAAATAAGCTGTCTCTGCCGCTCCCGCCGCAAGCAGCGCACCGGCACACGCAATTCCTGTCTTTAAAATTCCCATACTTCCTCCACATCAACTATATTCTAACTGTTATTTCTTTTTGGTCTGCTTCTGTTTCAGATCTATGATTTCTTTTAATCTCAGGGCTTTATCAATATTTCCCTCCACTTTTAATTTCTGCATAGTGAATGCCCATATGGGATCCATTTTTCCCTCCGCAATCTTAGTTAAGGTGTCAGGGCTTGCCGTAAACATCGCATCTCTGTCATAGTATTCGTATGGCTCCACGCAAAGCTGTCCGTCTTTTACTTCCACATAAAAGATACCGCCGGCTTCTTCATCCTCGATGTTGAACTGATAAGCGAGATGCTCTTTGATATCACTTACATCCGCTCCCATAAATTTGTTTTTGATCTCACTGAAAAAATCTGCGTATGTCATTTTCTTCATTCTCCTCCTACATATTTCGACCGTTGGTCGAATTTATTTTGTATGATTATAGCACGATGTTCGACCGAAGGTCAATCATGTGGTGTGAACAAGGGTTTATGAATATGTGTGAACAAGGGTTTATGAATAAGGGAGTTTATGAATAAGGGAGGGTTGTTGTGTTTTGGGGGATATGGTATGATAAAAGAGATACAAGCGAGAGGTGGCACAGTTATGGTGGAATCGATAAAATCACAGAAGATACTTGATGCTTTGCAGCAATTGTTGGAAGAAAAAAGTATCCGGCATATTTCTGTCAGCGAAATTGCAGAAAAAGCCGGTATCGGAAAAGGAAGTATCTATTATTACTATCCTTCCAAGGATGCTATTGTGGATGCGCTGATAAAACGCAACTACGAGCAGCCCCTTCAGACAGCAAAATCCTTGTCTTCCCGCACGGATATCTCCTCCTTTACCCGGATGGCAATGCTTTTTCAGGCATGCCGCAATTCCTCTGCCGTTTTTATAAGGCAGAAGCGTCATTCTGAGACAAGTGCACAGGACCTTGCCCTTCTGCATCAGAAATATTTAAATTATCTGGTTTCCGAATTGAAGCCGGTTCTCACAGAAATTATATCCCAGGGGATTGCCTGCGGAGAAATCCATTTTGATTATCCTGCCGCACTTTCTGAAATCGCTTTGATCGTGCTGGCTGTCAAGCTTGATAATTCCCTGGTGCCTTCCGCACCGGAGGAAATAGAAGATACCTTGAAAGGACTTATTTCCCTATTAGAAAAGGGCACCGGCGTACCCGCCGGAACCCTTGATTATTTGTCGATCATAAAATAGAAATGAAGGCAGACCCCAAATTTATATTCTGCACTTTTCCAATTCTTCCGATAAATACGTTAACGCCTCCTCCTTACTCTCCTCAAAATCATGACTGATCAGGTGGTGCTGGTAATCGATCCCTTTCAGAAATTCAATTAAATCCAAAAGTCTGTCAGCATCATACCTTCCACCGTTTTCATAATGATCCTCACAGTCGGCATCTTCCCTCTCTCTCATTTTCTCTTTGGTCCACTCCCACTTCATGACCTGCCTGAGTTTTTCATTGGTTTTCACTGTTGCAATAGACTTTCCACAAATGGCATGAAGCCCAAAAGTGTGATCCCAATGCCAATGTGTGATGATGGTGTACCTCGGCATTTCCAAGCCATGCTTTGCGAGTTGAACGTAAAATTCCTGCACATGGGCTGCCGAATTTCCCGCATCCACTGCCACACTATAGTTGTCTCCCTTAATATAAAACAGGTTCGGCCTGTCTGTTTCTCTCACAAAGGGAAGCATATAAATGCGCTCCGATAATTTTATTAATTCCATGATACGCCTCCTGACATAATGCACAAATCTCTCCATTCTGCACTTTTACTGGTTTTGCATAATATTTCTTTTCCATCCGTCGTCAAAAAGGGACAATTTTTCGTCATATTTACATCTTGTTTTTTATGCGATCTGCCGTTATAGTTCTATTTACTCGGACGCCTTGCGGCTTCCTTGTTTCACGAATCTGTATGCAGGCTACCTCGCCTGCTCCGATGATTCCAATTAAATTCATGTACCATATGGTGCCCTTTCGGCAGCTCGCCGGAATATTTCAATTATTTAATTAATACATTTCAAGGAGGAAAATCTATGAATCAATCAGGCACATCAGATAAAAATCTTGCCATCCAGGCAAAAAGATCAATTAGTATTCCGGCGCAGGGCCCTATTGCCATTCCCATGACCAATGACTATCTGTTCCGTGCTCTTTTACAGAGGAACAACAATGTCCTGAAGGGACTGATCAGCGCACTTCTCCACCTCTCCCCGGCAGATATCTCTTCCGTCGTGATCACCAATCCGGTAGAACTGGGCAAAAAAGTAGACGCCAAGGATTTTATTCTTGATATCAAAGTCGTCATGAATGATTACACCATTATCAATCTGGAAATGCAGGTCATCAATGAACATAACTGGACAGACCGCTCCTTAAGCTATCTGTGCAGAAGCTTTGACCACCTGGAGGAAGGAGAACCCTACACTACGGTCCGACCTGTCATTCAGATCGGGCTTTTAAACTTCACACTATTTCCAGATCACCCCGAATTCTATGCAACCTATCAATTCCTAAATGTCAAAAATTATACTTTATATAGTGACAAGCTGCGCCTTTCCGTGCTAAACTTAACTCATACAGATCTTGCGACTGAAGAGGACAAACAGTATCAGATCGATTACTGGGCTTCCCTTTTCAAATCCACCACCTGGGAGGAACTGAAAATGCTCGCAGAAAACAATGAATATATCCGGCAGGCATCTGAAACTGTCTACCAACTGACTCAGGAAGAAGCAATCCGCCAGCAGTGCGAAGCTAGAGAAGACTACTACCGAAGGCAGCGTGGTTTAAACGATATGCTTAAGTCACAGGCTTCCAAAATTAGAGAGCAGGCTGGTACTATTAAAGAACAAGCCGGTACTATTGAAGAACAAGCCGGTACTATTGAAAAACAGGCTGATGCTATCAATCAATTATCAGCCCAAATTGCCTCCTTGCAAAAAGAGCTCAATTCCATAAAACAGCAGAAAACAGAGTAACCGCCAAAGGCTCAATAGCGGAAAATGAACATTTTCAGACGCTGCTTACTCAAATTCATGCTCATGTTTTTTGAAGAAATCATAGTATGCCCGGACATTCTCAAGCTCTGTCCACCGCTTTACATCAACCGGCTCCTCATCCATGTCATAAATTTTCGCTCCGTTCATGGAGAGAAGGAACGGGGAATGTGTGGCAATAATAAACTGGCATCCGAAAAATCTGACAGAATCCTGCAGGAACCTAAGGAGTTCCTGCTGCCGCTCCGGGGAAAGACTGTTCTCCGGCTCATCCAGAAGATACAGCCCGTTCTCTTTTATCTTCTCAGAGAAATAAATGAACGCACTTTCTCCGTTGGAATGCTCTCGCACATTATCCATCAGGTTCTCCCGAACATACCTTGACTGGGTCTTTCGCTTTGCCATATTGACCTTCTTAAGCCTCTCATAATCATCCAGTGATTTCATCTGAAAATGCGAATATTTATCCTCAAGATAATTCTCAAAAAGTTCTTCTCTTTTAAGATTAATCCCATCATTGATACTTCTAAGGTTCAGCATAAAATCAAACACATCATCGCTGGTAATGATTCTGCTTTCCTTAGGGACAGGCAACTCTTCCTCGTAATCACACATTCCGGTATAATCCTCAAAAAAATTGGATCTGTTATATAAAGTATCCCTGTCAAGCGCAAGCTTCTCCGCTATCACATTGAGCGCAGTCGTCTTTCCCGAACCATTGCCTCCGTATAAGATGGTCACCGGTTCAAAATCCAGCCTGGTAAGTCCGTGCTTTGAAAGTACCTGAAAAGGATAAAAGGTATCATAACAGGTTCTCTTTTGTGCCATGGTAAAGCTGTACTCCCGTTCTATGTCCGGGAAATAAAATGTTTTTAAGTATATCATCTTTTTATCACAATCCGATCTGTATCATAATGGTAACTATCCTTTATTGAATCTGTATCCAATCTAATGCTGTTATAAGAGTAACCTCGTAGTTTTGAATATTGGCATTGTATTCTTCTTCGGTAATTTCATTTCCATTTTGAAAATAAGTAAATACAGTTTCATCTCCATCCAAATGACCAACTGTAGCAAAAGAATCCGCTAATTTCGGAGTGAATCCGTCACTACTTATTCTGTAAAAATCAACACCATTTTCCGCAGCACTGATGCTGTAAAACACTTCTATCACTCCATTTTCATAAAGCGAAAAATTCGTTCTGTATCCAAACTCCATTCCCGGGAAAATATGAACCACATTGGTTCCATCATAACCATATAAATCATAATACCAAGGGGAAAAAGCGGGATTCGATACACCGTTTTCTCCTCCTGCAATAATAAGTTCCATTATCCCATTTCCGTCTATATCATAAAATGTGTAATAGATATCCTGCTTATGGGCACGGATTTCAAGGCCAATATCCTCCCCGAAACTTCCGTTCCAAGCATCTGAATCCAGAAGATCAGTGTAAAAATCATTTTGAACCATATCGCTATATTCTGCTAAAACATAATCATAAATATCTTCTTCATCCTGCTGCCTGACATTCCCATCGCATCCAACCATAAATCGTTTCGGCGTAATTTGCGGATTATCCGGGCAGAATACCGAAATACTGTATCCTGTGATTTTCTCTTGATTTTCCCAGTTTACAGAGCTGATTCTTCCATCTACACTTAACAGATATACATTTTCATCCCACTGATTCCAGGTTCTGCTTCCCATGTAGTAGACACCATATTCCTTTTCCTCCCAGTCCCTGACAAGTTCCTCATAGTCAAGGAGTCTTCCTCCTGCAAGCAGGGCATCTATGGATTTCTCTTCATCATATTCCGAACTGGTTACCGCATTACCCTTCTGTACACGGATTTTATTTTCCAAAGAAGAAGGATAACTGACAAGCCAGGAATCCACAAAATGATAGTTCTCATCATACCCCTTTAGCAGCATGTCAAACCTGACAATGGTGCCGTCCTTTGAAAAATGCAAGTTGAAAACACCGTTTAACGTCAAGTGCTCCGGCAGTTCCACGTCCTTTTCGATGTCCTCAAAAATCCCCTGTATATCACTATCATACAGATTGTCATGTTCAAGCGCAATATATTTTGTCGTTGTAAGCTCATGAAGAATCCAGGAAAGCCTTCCCTGAAAGTGCTGACTGCTTTGATAAATTCCAAAACCTGTCAGAACCGTAACTGCTATCAAAAAAATGCAGGCAGGCACCTTCCAGAAGAAGTACCGGTATCCGGGCAATTTCTTATACTGTAATCTTACAAAGTCACTCTCCTCCCCTGAAAGCTCCTTTTCATAATAGCCATGTTTTCTGTCAAAAAGATACAACCCCTTTTTTGAAAATCCATAAAACCATATCCGTTCAGGTTCCGGTTCCAGTGTCAGCATTTTCATGCGAAGGCATCGATAGCCATACAGCAGCAGATACAGTAAAAAGAAAATACCGCAGATGAGCAGAATGCTTCCCCGCCTTTTTACACCGCCATACATGCAAAGCTTATAGGCGTACCGGCAGCACACAGTATACACAACCAAAAACACAGGCTGACAAAGCATCCACAGAAAAAGATGTCTTTTTCCTCTTCTACTGTCTGATGACTTTATTTTTGTAGTTCCAGCTTCTTCCATCATCTGTTGATTCATAAAACGCCTTCTCTCCGTTCATCTCACTGTATTCTTCCATTCCCACATAGAGCACCAGTCTTCCGTCTTCCAGCTCCGGTGCATAGGCCTGGCAGAAATATTCCGGCACCTCATCGAAAACCACCTGTGTCCAGGTAATGCCTCCATCCTCCGTTCTGAGAAGCTGCGGCACTGCCGAAGGAGCATAGGAGGTATGAATGGCCAGATATCCTGTCTGATCTGTCAGAAAATCAAAATCCATAGTCAGGGAATGCTGCAGTGCATTGTCACTCGCAGGAACCGTCTCCCAGCTGTTGCCGCCGTCTGTGGTCTTCAGCAAAACAGCGCCTTCCTGAAAAACAACTCTCTCAACGACCCCATAAATATAGCCGACCTCGCTGTTTTCCGGAAAATCCACATAAATTTTGGACAATCCGTAAGGATAATCGTCGGTGACAAGAACCTGCTTCCAGCTGCCGTTCTCATACATGGATACATACACTTTTTCCTCATTCGTGTAAGCAAAGATCACCTTTTTCTCATCACACTGGTAGCACTCCCTCCTGATACCATTTACAGCACCCGTCAAGGGATCTCCCGGATCTGCAAGCCATTCCTTTTCTATCGGTACCTCAATTCTCTCTCCTGTAGCATTTTCCAGATACAACTGTCCCTCATCGGAGACAAGCTGATACCCCTCCTCCTTCTGCTTTGAATCTCCAAGCCTTGGAAAGTCTGCATAATCAGCCTCCGGATATTTGCTTTTCAATGCTTCCATGGTACTGTCAAGATCTGCAAAACCTGCTGCTTCAAATACATAAGGCTCTGTCATTTTGATCCTGACTGCTGTGGTAAAATAAAGGTAATCTGTATCATCTCCCACTGTTCTTGCATATCCTTCCTGATAGCTGTTTGTCTGTGTGTAATCAGATGTATACATTTTCCATACCACTCCCCACACAGCATCCTCAATATCCCCTGAAAGAAGATCGCTGTAAACAATATTAACCATGGTATTTCCGCTTGTTCCGTCATAATACTGACTGGTAAAAGCCTCCTGATCCTCCATGTAATACCAGAATCTCTGCAAGGCTACATAAAGTGAATCTTTAAAATGAGCCGGTCTCTTCAGGACAAACTGCCATGGACCATCCGGGTCAAACTGAATATCTTCAAAAGGCTTTTCAGGATAGAGTTTTGCATATTTTTCCATGAGATCAATTCCGTAGCTGTCCGGACTCACAGGCTTTTCGTTCAGCATCTCCTGTATTGCCTCATCCGAGTAAATGGGCGGAGCCATAACGCCTTCAAACTCATTCAGCGGTCTGTTTATCTCTTTTTGCTGCTCCATAAGATTCCTTGCCGCAAATATCGATAAAAGAACCGCTTCCGCTGTCAAAAAGAGCACAGCCATTTTTGCCAGGAAATCCCAGTCTCTTCTCTCTTCCATCACCGCCTGAATCCGGCATTTCAAAATAGCTTTGCTGTCATTCCAGTAAGCGGAATAGGCCCTGCCCTTTTCTCTCTCCTTACCGGCGCTCTCAAGCAAAAATTCCCCGTACCGGTATCTTTCCACTTTGTGTTTTCCTCTCACCACAGCCTCATCACAGGAAACTTCAATATCCCTGTAGCTGATGTAGCGCAGAAAATAAGCCAAAGGATGAAACCATAGAAAACAATTGCAGGCAAGCATCACATATTTATAGAGGGTATCATGCCGTCTGATATGATAACACTCATGCAAAAGAAGAAAGGGAAGGTTTTCATCCTTCATACAATCCTTGGGTAAAATGACGGACTGTTTTAAAAAACCCATCACAAAGGGAATATTGATTTTTGAATTGACATATATTCTGCGTGCGGTATCTTCTTGATTTCCCGCCTCGAGGTTGGCTTCCCGAAAGGCTTCTTGTACCTTTGCATCCTCCAGCATGGTTATGTTCTCTACACAATCTCTGATAAATCGTCTGTAGCTGATATACTGAAAGATTGCCATCAAAAGAGTTCCCAGCAGAAAAAAGATGATCAGCAGTTTTCTCCGATAAAGGTAACAGTGCATCAGATATGCTCCATGGATCACACAGAGCTCTGCCATGCAGATCAACCAGATTATTTTTTTCCATCTTCCGCTCATCGTTCCTGCTTTCCCTCCGCTCTTTTCTCATCGAGGAACTCCCGCAATTCGCTCAAATCTTCTTCTGACAGGCTGCCGCCGTCATACAGTGATGCCAGAAAGTTCTTTGCGGAATTATTGTACAGGCGCTTTAAAATATTTCCGCTCTCCCTTTGCATATAGTCCTCCCTGTCAATCAAAGCCTTGTAAACATTGTTTTTTCCCGCCTTTTCCACGGCAACAAATCCTTTTTCCTGAAGCCTTGATAGAAAGGATAATACCGTGGTGGGCGAAAGCTTTCGCTCTTTATCCATCCTCTCCTCAATTTCAAATCTGGTTGCAGGTTTATTAAGTTCCCAGATTATCATCATAATCTCCAGTTCCGAGTCCGGTAATCGCTTCATGTTCATTTCTTCCTTTCTACTGTCCTAATAGCTTGCATTTATAAATTGTCTTTTGTGTTTCTTAAGAAACCAAATTCGGCAAATGTAGAATATGCTTTTATTCTACATTTGCCGAACATAAAAGTCAATAAAATATTTTACATTATTTAAAACAAGCTTATCTGCTCTTCTCTCAGAGATTTTACCTTTCGCTCTGTCATTTTATCTTCTTCTGTAAGTCCCCCGCACAATAACGGGGCCTTCACATCGTATCTGCCGCAATTTTTGATCACACTGCACCGGCTGTCACAGGCATAGCAATATCTGCATCCGTTTTTGCATGTGTCATATGTTCCGATATCTATGCTCTCCACACATCCGCATTCAGGCCTTTGGTTCTTATCCTTCGAAGCCTTTATTTTGCAGCCGATGATTTCCTCGATCAGGGCTTTATCAATACAGCTGTTGTGTGCAATACCGCAGCCGGACAAATCAATCATTTCCGAACAGCTTCCCACTGTCATTCCGTTTGCCTTTGCTATCTTACTGATTTTTTTCGAAAAGTCCATCAAGACAGGGGTATCCGCCTCATAAGCTCCCATAGCTTCCATATTCTTTTTGTTTTTGACATAGATATCACCAAAGCTGATCACACATTTATGGGTATATCCGTTCAAGGCACCTGCAATCTGTTCAAATGCCTTTAGATGATACTCCGGTGTATAGGTCCCGGTAAATATCACCGGATCATACCGCCAGATCACTCTGTGCTTTCCGATTTTCTCCGACAGCTTTTGAAATACGGGGATCATCTTTTCTTTTTTGTGGGGCACTCCCGGTTCTATCTCTTTCCCATAGCCAGTCAGCGTAAACTGAAAATAATATGGATATGATGACAATTCCTTCAGCCTTTCCATCATGGGCTCCGGATTTTTCGTCCAAAATACAATGCAGTCCACCACTTCAGGAGACAGCTCTATCCTGCTCACCTGATGAAAATTCATGGGATTTCGCACATACACAAAGCCTTCCTTGATTCTGTTGTAAAACCAGTCCCCATAGTAATTGGGGATGTCTGTCCTGCGGCTTACGCTCAAAATCATAATATTCTACTCTCCTGCTTAAGGAAGTCTGACGCCTGCCAGTACGGCCTGTTCTCTCACATATCCGGCAGCCATTTTATAGCTCTCATAGTCCGGCAGATGCTCTACAAAAACAGTCATATTCTCGCCCAGACTGTCACAGTGCTTAACAATCTGCTGATAATCAAGGCAGCCTTTCCCGGGCATCACTTCACGGATCACGCAGGGAAGGGTATCCTCCATGACAACATCCTTGCAATGTACACTTTTGATATATGGTGCAAGCTTAAGAAAACAGTCTTTCACAAACTGATCTCTGTGTACAAAACGCTCCGGGCAATTGATCATGTTGGTAAAATCAAGATGCACGCCAAAGCCCTTCCGGTCCACGTCTTTAAGCAGTTTGAGATACTCCTCCGGTGAGGAAGGTATCATCCACGGCATGGGTTCTATGGTATAGCTGGTACGCTCCGGCTTAACCGCATCCATGATCTCACGAACTGTATCCACAATCATAGCATAGGTTTCTTCGCTATAGTTGTCCTCACAAAAGCCATCCCATTTCTCGCCTCTTGATCCGGCAATGTTCACGCAGCAGTTTGCGCCAAGCTCCTCCGCAAGTGCCAACTGGTTCTGACAGTAAGTAATTGCTTTCTTTCTCTCCGAAGGATCCGACGAGAGAGGGTTGCACCATGCTCCCACTTCACCGATCACGAGATCATGCTCCTTCACACAGGCAAGATAAGCTCTCTTTTCTTCCGCAGAAGCAGTGTGATCAACGGGAGAAAGCACGGCGCGATAACCAAGTTGACTCACCAGCTGATACCATTCCTCCGGGTTGTGATAAGGTTTTTCGATTCCTCCTCCGATTCTCATTATTTTTTCCTCTCCTTGTACGCTTTTATTTTCGTAAATTTCTTCATCTCTTCTTATGTGATGTAACTCAATTTTACCAAATCCCGCACTACAAGTCTATTCCGGAATCCGAACTATTCTTCATTTGCTTCTGTCATTTTGCTCATCAGCTTCCCCATTTTGATGGGAAACAAGTAACATATCATCGTTTGAATCTTTTGCGATAAGCTATGGCAAATGATAAAAGATTTCTTTCCAATGTGCCTGGCCAACCCGGCTCCCACTTTTTCCGGCGATGCCATGAATTCCTTCGGAACCGGCAACGGTGATGAAGAATTGGTATTTGTTAATGGGGGATGAAAAATATGGAAACTGATATTGTACTTCTTATACTCAATATTCATACATTCGGCCAACGCTTCTATAGCTCCCTTTGAAGAAGCATAGGGACTGATTTTTGTAAATCCCATCACCCCAACGCCTGATGAGGTAAATATCACTTTTCCACCTGTATCTTTCATATAGGAAGCAACACTCTTTGTCAGTCGGAGCGCCCCAAAATAATTCACATCAAATACCTCCCTGTAAATTTCCTCCGGAGTATCTTCCATCGAAGCAAAGGTGCATTTACACGCATTGTGAATGGCTATGTCAATTTTTTTATATTTAGCCACAAATGCAGCAATAGCCGTTTCTATCTCACCTGCTTCTTTTGCGTTGCACTTCATCACAAACAGCTGCTCTTTATATTGCTGCTTCAAGCCATCTAAATGATCGGTACAAATATCCAATATCCCCACAAGATTTCCATCCTCCAGCAATTGCTTTGCCATCCAATAACCGATTCCTTCATTTGCACCCAATATGACAATATTCTTCATTATAATTACCCTGTTTTCCTTTTTAAATTTCTTTAAAAAACTTTTCAATATGCTGATACGCATTTGCTCTGAAAATTTCTTTATGTTCCTCCGTCAATGTTCCGCTAAACAGCCATCTCTGCGCAAGGCAATAGATTGGAGAATAATATTTCATTGCAAGATAATCGCTGTCTCTGTCTCTTATGTATCCCATATCTGCTAGTGCAGAGAACACTTTACTCTGAAAATCTAATGGTTTTTCAAACATCCATAAGTCATACAGTTTTCGAATCTCATGGTTATGAAACTGTTCAATCAACAATAAACGCATCATTTTATTACAAAAATCATCCATTAGATATCTTTCAAAAAAGAGTTCACATATCCCTTCATAAAAATTGCTCTTTTCGGGATTTATGGGTTTTGTTAAACTCTCTTCCAATTGCTGCATCATGCCTGTTGCTATGTTTTCAAATTGGATTAGCAGTTCCTCCAAAATAGCCTGCTTATTTTTAAAATGATAATAGACAGAGCTTTCTTTAATCTGCACAATTTTGCAGATATCTCTGATTGAAACCGCTGAATATCCTTTTTGCGAAAACAGCTCTAATGATACAGTTAATATTTTTTTCTTTGTCTCGTTCATGTCATTCCTCTCTGTCTAACAGTTGTTAGATCTATTTTATCTAACAACTGTTAGACTGTCAACAATAATATCTTTGTTATAAAGGAACTTGTGATCCGTCATCTGCAATGTACAAGTAAAAGTCCCGGAAATTCAACATTTCCGGGACTTCTTGTATATTATAAGTGTATTACTATCATACCTCTTCTTCCATTTGTATCAACTTTTTCGTTTCTTCCGAAAGTGGTAGTTTATGAATTTCCTGTCCTCTTGACAGATATGTACATTCCCTGTAACTTTGTTGGTGATATTCCTTCACCAAAATTGCCAGAACCTTATTGGTCGGCTGAGATAGCTTCTTTACATCTTCGTTGTACAATGATACAGGAAAGTCTACACATTTTCCTGTTCTGAAGCCAACACTCAAAACCTCTTTTGTATTTCCCACAAAATAATCTGCTCTAATATAAATTCCACTATTAATAAAGTTACCAATCATACAATTATTGTATAACAGCTCTGAAAGTTGCGGAAGAACCATCAATTTCTGCTGTACTTTCCCTTTATCATCAATTTCAAAGTCATTTTCAGAAAGTTTTCCATCAAGACAAGCCGAATAAAATTGCTGTGCAGACAATCTCGCCTTTACTCCCGTCATATGTAAAAAATTCATATCACGAAATCCTACACAAACTGTTTTCGTTTCGCTCGCTTCCTGATAAACAATCAGGAAATGCTTATTATTTAGTTTCAACTCGTATTCCTTAGCTGCATTCACAATAATTTGCAGTGCTATTTTCTTATCGTACTTTGCCATTCATACACCCTTAGTCACAAAAAGGTTGCCCTTTCGGACAACCTTTTTCATTTCTTTTAATGCTGATTTTTCTGTTGTCTGCCAACCGTCCGCCCTTTTATATGCGGCTCAAATGTGGAGTTTTTCTGTTGCTCCCCAACCTGCCAGCCTACGAACTGGCTAAAATGTCAGATTTTTAAGGTGTCAGCACACCCGGATAGACGCATCTATCTCTGTAATATTATTATATGAACTGCAAAAAATAATGTCAAGTGCAATAAACATTTTTCTGGTAATTTTTGCTATGAAAATGCCGGATTTAAGCCGGGTCTTTGACACTTCATTTTTAGAAATATTATAAAAAATCTTTTATTTAAGCCGTTTTCGGCTTATTTTTTTGTCAATTTTTATGCTTTTCTCTGTACTTGTTTGTGCTTGTGTGTTATAATTCTTAAGGAAAGTATCATATTCAGAGCAGAAAGAAAGAACAGCTTATAC
>CAMEIH010000034.1 GCA_945917985.1 uncultured Clostridium sp.
GCTCTTCCGATCTTCTTGAAAATCTTTTTGCTTCCCGGGAACTCATATTTTGCCAGCACGAACGACGCCATGGAAGCAATGATCAGATGTCCCGCCGTACCTACCGCAGTAATGAACACGGTATTAAACAGATATCTGGAAAAGGTTACCCATGATTTTCCCATGGTAACAAAAAGATCCGAGAAGTTATCCAGCGTTGGGTTCTGCGGAAATACCCTTGGCGGGAACTTGAAAAGCTCGTCAAGCGGCTTGAGCGCAGAGCTGACTGCATAAATGATGGGAAATGCCATTACAAAGGCAACAAACAGTAAAAACAAATACAGGAAAATATCTCCCACAATGGAACGGTTCGGTTTTCTTCTCTTGATCAGTTTTTTACGATATACTTTTTCAGTTTCAACTTTTTTTGCTCTTCTACTCATATCAGGTACCTACTCTGCTCAACAAACTCTGAATTGCTTTATTACAAAGGATCATTATCAGGAACAGCACGGTTGCAATGGCACACGCATATCCCATTTCAAATCGCGAGAAACCATAGTCAAACAGATGCGTTACTATGGTTCGCGCCGCATAATCGGTACTGGGATATCCGCACAGCGCCATGGTCACATCACAGACACCAAAGGCCTGAGTAATGGACATAACTGCGCCGAACATCAGCATCGGTTTCATATTTGGCAAAGTAATGAACCAAAGCTCCTGCCAGCGGTTCTTGATACCATCCATGTATCCCGCTTCAAACTGTGACCGGTCCACACCCTGCAGACCTGCCACGAAGGAGAGGAATCCGGTACCAAGGCTCATCCAAAGAATGACCAGCATACAGATCGGAAGCATGTAATCCGGATTGATCAGCCAGAGAATCGGCTTATCAATAATGCCGAGATTCATCAGAAAAGCATTGACATAACCGTAGGCATCACCCCGGAAGAACACGGAGAAGATCACATAACAGTTGCCGGCTATGGACGGTGCATAAAATACGATAACAGCTATAGAGCGGATCCATCTTGGCAGTTCATTGATCAGCCATGCAAACAGAAAGGATAAAATGTATCCCAGCGGTCCCGTAATGATGGCGATCATAAAGGTATTTTTGATACTGGTCAGGAAAATATCATCCTCCAGGATCAGTGCAATATAGTTTTGAAGTCCGATAAATCTGGGCGATTCCAGAATATTGTAATAGGTAAAGCTGTAAAATATGGATGCCACTACCGGAAAGATATAAAACATGGTAAACAGGATCGCATAGGGAGCCAGAAAAAGATAACAATTTTTGCTCTTCTTTGCTTTTTTTATTGCAACCTGCAGATTATGCTTTCGCAGGGCAACATATTTTTTAAAATACTCTGTCATTTAAGCACTTCCCTCTCATTCATCAACCGGCATACCGAATTCTTTTCGTTTCTTGGTAATTTCCTCATCAATCTTGATAGAGTAATCTATGATCGTCTCCCTCGTGTCATCCTTGTCATTGATTACCTTACGAATGGCATTGGAGATGTGACGTCCCGTATAATATCCGCCGGGAACCTCTCTGATTCCCACGGTCTGATCCCACTGTGCATTGAGCACTTCAATATCATCCGAGCTCCAGGACAGATTGGAAAATGCATCCCTGTTAGCCGTTGCATATCGGGCGGAAGAACCAAGAAGTGCCTCGATCTCACGTCCGAAACGTACCTGGGTATCAGGATCTGCCCACCACTTCATGAACTCCCAGGAAGCCATCTTCATCTCTTCATCATCCGTGGCGATCATCATCGTGGCACTGCCTGTAATAAAGTCGGAACGATCTATGTAGGTATTGCCGTTTTCATCCACATACTCCGTGCCGGGAATCAATGTAAAATCCCACAGCCCCCGAATTTCAGGTGCCGATACCATCAGTGTATTGTAGGTCGAATACGCCGCCACACCGATGGGCATCTCGCCGGAACGGAAACGGCTGACAAAATCGTAAATGGTAGGAATACCATAATCATTAAAGTAACGGATATAATCGTCAAAAGCCTTGATTCCGGCTTCATCATCTACTGTTGTCTTGGTGCCGGCTTCATTGTACATATCGCCCCCATACTGATACAGCAGTGAGAAGTACATGGACAGATCCGGTACATTTGACATGACTGCGGTGGTGGCTGTAGCGGTTGTACTGCTGCCCGCCGCCGTGGGAAGACCTACCGACAGGTTATTGCCCTGAATCGTCGGAAGCATCTCGATCAGTTCGTCCCATGTCTGTGGAACCTCTAACCCAAGCTCCTCCAGGACGTCCTTGCGGTAAAACATAACATTGAAGGTCTGTGTCTCAGGTATGGCATATATATGTCCGTCCAGACTGTACTGCTCGTAGGAGCTTGCCGAGTAATGGGAGAGAACCTCCTCATAATCCTCAAACTGGGTAATATCCTCTGCCGCATGTCGCAGTGCGTAATTGACCGGCTGGTCTGCACCTACCGATAAAACCACATTGGGACCTCTTCCTGCAAGTACTGCATTCAAAAGTGCATTGGGATCAACAATTTCCACATTGACCTTGACTCCGGTCTCGGGAATGAAGGTATCATCCACCATAGTCTTTAAAATGGTACCCTGGTCACGTCCTGTAAGTACCCACACCTTGACAACCTGTTCATCATCCTCATACACATCACCTACAGAGTTGTAATCCACGAAGAACGAGGCAAAAAAGGATTTAATCTCATGCCAGAGCTTGGTAAAGAAATTTGCCTTATCCTTCTCGGGCATCACATTCACACCCGTTATCACCAGATAATCCACATCCAGCTTGGTATCACTCATATTCAGGGAAGCGGTACCCAAAGCGGTAATGTTATCCTTAAAGGTTGTAAATTCTGTTGTGATCTTGTTAGGCTTCTTGCAGAAGCGCTCCAACTGCTGGGCAATGGTCTGGGCCGTCGCAATCTGATCGGCTTTCTGACCGCTGTAAGCTACCATTTCGTCCACGATCTTATAAAGACGGCGGGATTCCAGATCCATGGCCTGCATGATTTCCGGATAAGTGGTATCAATATGATAATCTCTGTACTGGTCCGGATTTGCGCCGGTATAGACAAGTACTTTTCTGTAGATCTGATTCAGGCGATAGGTGGAATCCTCAAGCTCTTCCAGAATTTCGCCCATGCCGCCCAAAGTTGCTTCCATGCGAAGCGTATGAGTTCCCTTGGTCAGATAAAACTGATAGGGTGTTCCCTCCGCATCTGCCAGATCCTTGCATTCCCAATCGTTTGAGTAGGCAAAGGAAATTTCCTCAAGACCCGAGAAAGGAATTTCACCGTCAATATACACGGATCTGTTTGAAACACTTCCTCTTGAATAATTCTGCCGGGCTTTTATCATGATATTATAATAACCGTCCTCGGGAACCTCAAATTCCCATTCGATCCACTGTCCCGAGCTTCTCCAGGTTTCACCGCCCACATAGTTGAGAACGGTATTGGTAACACTGTTGGGATAAGTAGTCGGCGATGATCTGTCATATTTGGCATAAAGAGAGGATTCCGACCGTCTTGTGGATGTCTCACCCTCCACCCGCTCTATGTAATCCGTACCGCCGGACATCTCCGGCTGCTTGGCAAGATATTCCTCATAAGTATCTCTTTCGGTAATGGGCATCAGCTTCAGGCTCTTTAGCACCACAGGTTCATTCTCCGCTCCCAGAGAAATGATATTGGAGCCTTTTTCAAGATAAAACTTATAAGGCTCAACGATATATCCCATATCGTCCCTGAAGTAGGATGCCTGCCAGTCATATACTTCTACCTGCATGGGTCTGATCTCATTGCCCTGATTGTCCACCCGGACTTCTCCGCCGTCCTCCCAGATACGGGAAAACGCAATACTTCTGGCATCCTCAAAGGGTATCTCACCGTTGATATAAACGGCTCTCTCTGCCGCTACGCCTCTTGACTCAGGTATCAGATATTCCATATACAGATTATAGAAGCCGGTTTCGGGAACTTCTGCCTGAAAGGACACAAGCGAATTGTTTTCTGTCAGAAGTGCCTCCGGCACTCCTTCATAATCGCTGCATACACTCGCCTCTCCCTCTTCCACCGTATAAGAAAGAATATCTATGTCCACAGAAGATGTTGCCTCTTGCGCATCCTGATGGGCCTCCAGATAACTTGTGTAGGCTCCTACTCTCTCCATGCCCTCCACATCCGATGTCAGATCGGTACCCTCGTATTTTTCACGGAAATCAGGTACCTCCCGCATAGATAAAAGGACACATACCGCTGTGAAAACAGCAATTACAATTATAGTAATAATTCCTTTTTGGGCAGTCTTGTTCATTTCGACCTCCGAACACAAAATTGTCATTCTACAAATACCCAGAAGCAGGGCTTTGGTTCATAATTTTCATCAAACAAAAGCGGGCACTGGGGAAGTCCCGTTGTATTGCCACCACCCACATTGGAGCGGCTCTGCAGCCAGGAATAATGGTCTGCTGTCCCCCAGAAGATGATCCCCGTAAGGGCGACACCATCTTTTTGATTCGCGGCATCCATCGCAAAATAAAGCATTTTATATCGTTTCCTCTGCTTCTCGTATTCTGCTTCTTTTGCATCATCGCTTCCGTCATAATCACTGCTTGCGGAAATATCCAGCTCTGTGATCTGCACATTTTCCACTATCTTTGCATAAGCTTCTATGGAGCTTTGCACCTCCGAAAAGGAAGGGTTATCCATTCCGTAATGCCCCTGCATACCCATGGCACTGATTCTGGTTCCTTCCCCGGGCTCACCCTCGCAGGCCTTCACAGCCTCAAGAAGCTTTATGATGCTGCTTCTCTTTACTGCATTGCATTCATTGTAATCATTGTAATAAAGCTCCAGGTTTGCAGGAGCATATTTGTTTGCATACCGAAAAGCATTGATGATATATTCTTCACTCTGATAGATATGCCACCAGCTGGAATTGCTTCCGTGTCTGTCATCCGAAAGAGGTTCGGAAGAATTTTCGCTGTCCGTTCTGTAGCCGCCGCTGTCACTTACCGCTTCATTCACCACGTCCCAGCCGTAAAACAGATCGCGGTATTTGCTGTCTTCCCCCGTAAAATGAGTCAGTACGGTTTTGATATACCACTCCAGCCTCAGGTTCATGGTTTCCTTATCTGCATATTCCTTTTCTTTATCATAATCTTCGTGAAAAAACCATTCCGGTGTCTGGGAATGCCATACCAGCACATGCCCTCTGACTTTGATCTTTCTGTCCGGATTTGCCTCATTCCATGCAAGAATCTTGTCCAGCATCTTCTCCGCGCGGGAATAGTCAAGAACCGGAACAACAAGCTCCCTGCCGTTTATCATATCCACCGAGGTTCCCGGGCAGACGCTGCAGCTGTAATTAAAAAGAGCATCCGGCTTTAACTCGTTGCCAAATGTCACGGTGCCAAAGTGGGTGGTGATGATCTCCCACACCTTTTCATCTTCCATCTCTGATAAAGTAACTGCTGCCCCTGTAAGGCATCCCATTTTTTCTTCCACACAGTCGCGGAGGATGGGAACCTCTCTGTTTTCTGTCTCCACCGGCTTTTCTCCCTCAGTTGTCGCCGCGGGTGCTTCCTCTGCCTGCTCTGCCTCTTCCGTCAAAGGGGCTTCCTGCACAGGTTCTTCCTTTGCGCTGCAGCCGGAAATCCCGATGCAGAAAATCAGGCACAAAATACTGACCTTTTTTGCTGCTCTATTTACCAAACTCATAGCTTTCATATCCTGTTTTCGCTTTATATGTTTATCTTATAGTATTACCGCTATTCATTTCTTCCCAAATCATGCTTCATACTTCTCAACTTTTGCTCCATTTTAACAACTTAAATTCAACATAATAATCAAAATCATAGACACAATACACAAAAATACTTTTTTTTTTAGTTTTTTTTCACAACTATGCACAATTTATGGTATAATTTTTTCATAAGATTATCAGTGTAAAAAGCAATCAATGTTACTTTTTATCAAACCGGAATCATCAAAAAATTTACATAGTATTATCATAACGAGGAAATACGAAGAAATATGACAAAAAACAGTTTATCTGCAAAGAGTGGCCATACAGCAAAATCACCTTCCAATTACTGGCAGGCAAATTTGGATTTTACCGGCACAAGAAACGTTGCGAACATGCATGAACTGGTGGAATTCCACGCCCAGTCCATGCACCGGATATGGCTCAATGACCTTGCGGTTCCCTATGAATCCCACTGGCACTCCGCCATGGAGATTATTCTTCCCATTGAGAATTATTATGAGGTAAAGGCGGGGGATACTCTGTATCATCTGAACCCGGATGAGATTCTGATTTTACCGCCGGGCGAAATCCATGAGATTCTGATACCTCCCGAAGGGAAACGCTTTGTCTACATAATGGACATCACTGTGATTTCCAGATTAAAGAGCTTTTCCGGTATCCAGCCGATTCTGTCCTCGCCCCTGTATCTGACAGCCGAGACCTACCCGAGAATCTATGACGATATTTATAATATTCTGCTGCAGATCCGTTCTGAATATTTTAATGAAAACAAATTTGCGGAGCTGTCCATCCAGGCGTTGCTCTTAAATCTCTTTGTAAAACTGGGAGAAAACCGAAGCCGGGAAAAAGATCTGTTCTCCAAGTCCAGACCCGGCAAGCAGCACGAATACGTACAACGCTTCAACGCTGCCTTGGAATATATTGATACAAATTACATGGAGGATATTTCTCTGGATTATCTGGCAGACCAGGTGGGCTTCAGTAAATTCCATTTTTCCAGACTTTTCAAGGAATACACCGACTATAATTTCAGCGATTATCTCTGCATCCGCCGGATCAAAGCTGCCGAAACCCTGTTGGAGGATCCTGACTATTCCATTACCGAGGTTGCACTGAATTCCGGTTTTGCCAGCATTTCCACCTTTAATCGGATTTTCAAGCAAAAGAAAGGCATCACTCCCAGCGAGTATCGGAAGAGATGTACTTCTCCCAATTCCCGTCCGGTCGACTGAAAAGACCCCGGCATGGATTGTAAAATCATTCCATGTCGAGGTCTCTTTTTACTCTGTCAGATAGGAAAAATCTGTAAATACCGCTTCTCCACCTGTTTCCCGTGTAGAAAAAATAAACAGTCCGAACCGGTATCCGGTGAAGTGATCAAGACGGTAGAAAAGTCTGTGAGATGTCCCCACTTTCAGAAGTTTTCCATTCTCTTCATAAAAGAAATCCATCTCATCCCTAAGATTCTCAAAGTCTGTTTTCAGGCACACTCTTACGACAGGCTTTGAGAGCCGGATTTTTTCTATAAGCTCTCCCGGCATACAATCCCCGGTTCTGGGACTGTGCTTTAGCTTTTCCGGAGTTCTTACAACCTTGATCAGGAAATACTCCCCGGCACTTTTTGTGATTCCCAGATATCCGTAACAGCTCTGCAGTCCGCAGATTCCTGCCACATCCCCATCGTTTAATCCGCAACCGTCCACAGTGACCTCCGCACCGCACCTCGGATACAGCATCCTCTGGGTAAGGCAGTTCTTTGCATGCGTTACATTGATGGATATTCTGTCCGTTCTGAT
Organism: uncultured Clostridium sp.; assembly: GCA_945917985.1. Classification (GTDB taxonomy): domain Bacteria; phylum Bacillota; class Clostridia; order Lachnospirales; family Lachnospiraceae; genus Suilimivivens. The sequence continues at coordinate 7,575 of CAMEIH010000034.1, forward strand.
GGAAAGACCTCCCTCCGAAAGCAGTTTCCAGAGCTTCGGATCCATCTGATGATTCCATTGCCATTGCGGCTTTAAAACAAATTCTCCATTCTCCCTCTGTACAAACGGGAAGGTATCGGAAGTATAAAGCGTTTCATAGGTATGAGCCTTTTCCGGAATAGGAACCGGAAAATTCTCGGGGATCCGTCCAAGATTTCCGTAAATGGGCCACCCATCCTCAAAGTGCAGCGGTATCAGCACAGGGATTCTTCCCACCGCACCGTTGTCCTGAAACAGAACGCTGTACCAATCCCCTGCCGGGGTATCCACCATTCCGCCCTGGGCCACGCCCTGTTCAAAAAATCCCCTGTCATCCTGCAGGATATCACGTCCCTCAAAGGTTCCTGTCAGGGAATCACTCCGAAAACACGCCTGCGTCCGTATACTTCCTTTCGGCCAGTGGATCAGAAATACATAATAGTATCCGTTTCTTTTATAAATATGGGAACCTTCATATCCAAGTCCTTCCGCCTTATGATCACTGATAATAAGACGTGAAAGACCTCCTTTCTTCGGCCCCGACAGATCCGGCGAAAGCTCAAGCAGATGAATATCCGAATTACCGTAGGTCAGATAGACTCTGTCATCCTCATCAAAAAGAAGAGAACAGTCATGATAATATGTGTCATACACTCTTCTCTCCCAGGGTCCCTCAATATGGAACGAGGAAAAAAGATAGGTTCTCCCCCCGTCTGTATGACTTGCAAAAATGACATAAAAGCGCCCCTTGTGATAACGAAGACAGGGTGCCCACATACCACCGGCGTAATCCACCATCTCCTTTTCCAGGCGCTCGCCCGGCGTATCGTCAAGCCTGTCAAACAGATACGTTACAATTTCCCAGTGAACCAGATCATAGGATCTTAGAATCACACCACCTGGGAAAAAATACATGGTGGTGCTGACCATATAATAAACATCTCCCACACGGATCACATCCGGATCCGGATAATCCATGCAAAGGATTGGATTAATTTGCTGCATTTTGCCTCCTTGTCTGTGTTCTATTCCACAATTCCAAAGCCCAGAATGGTAAAATCCTTATCAGTATCCTTCTCGTCAATTCTTATCTCCACACAATGCTTTTTGGCCTTCTCCTGTCTGAAAACAATTGCCGGATTACAATGTGTCCATCCTACAATATGAGGATCCAGAAAAAGCTTTTTCTCACCATCAACGTACACCGATGCCTCTCCCACAGAAACGGAAGCGGAATCCTTAAAAATGATCAGAAGAGCCCTGGCCATTACCTCCATGTAAAAGCTTGTTCCCTGTCTCCCTGCAGTTCCGCGATACATCCAGTTGTCGGCAAATTCAGGGCTTCCCTTTGTATCCAGATTGCGCTCCACATACTGCAGATCCGTGTCTGTATCCGTAAAATCTCCGGGGCAGATCGTGATATCCGCTCTCTTTACCGCCCGGTCTATCAGAATGACCTTCTCAAAATCTCCACCGATGGGAGGTTTTATCTGTGTGATATCCTTCTCCCGGTCCGACGGTTCCCGGTCTGCAAGTGAAAAAAGATGCAAAATCCCGTCCGCCATGATCCTGTGTCCCGCATTGGATGGATGAAAAAGATCATAAAAAAACTGATTCTTGGAGATCACATTGCCCTGATCCTTCGTCAGATAAAATTGCTCCACCACACTTCTTCTTGTGCTGACCATGGGGAGCTCATAACTGTATCCCACTTTGCACAGACGCTCCTCCAGATTCCAGTCATCGGCAAACACTGCAAACAGTAAAATGACAGCAGGCTGACCCGGTCCGTTATAGATTTTACGGACCAGAGAATCATAGCATTCTCCTTTTGTCTCATCCCCTTCGTCATTGACCGCAAACTCTACGATCACAATATCCGGCGTGACCTGACCGTCAGAAAGCACATCCTTCTCGTAGCGCAGCATACCCAGCTCGGACGGCGTTCCTCCCACACCGGCTTTCACATAATGAATATTCTCATCTGTCCCTCTGCCCATCTGCCTGCAGAAGCCTTCAAAGGTGAGATAAGCGTAACAGGCTGTATTGATTGGCACCGCCCCGGCTCCCTGGGTAATGGAGCCTCCGATAAAAGCAATGGTGACATCCTCCCCACTTCTTGCCTTTTCCATTGCCCTTTTCAGTCTTTCGTTATTTCCCATCTGAATCAGGGATTTTTTGATCATGTTTCCATAATTTTCAGAAGAAAAGTCCACAGGGTTTTGTTCTGACTGCGGAGGTGCCTGAAAACCGTCCCTGAGATAAAAGATCACGGAAACCTCCGCGAATGTGCCGGCTTTTTCAAATTCAAACCGGATCTGTCCGGGCACATTGTCATCCCCCGACCAGTCTGCCAGATCCAGTTCATATACATATTCCATGCCGTCGGATGGTACGTCCATAGAGAGCGTTGTCCCTGAAACGTACGGGTCGGTTTTCCCGTACATCTGAAATGCAAACCGTACCGGCTCTCTGCCATCCGACGCCTTTACGCTGACACCGATGCTGTGCACCAGGCTGCGCAGTCCCTGCACCGTTTCCATCAGTTTCAGGATCTGTTCATCCTCCACATTGCCAACCAGCTTTGCGCTGCTTTGAAGCCGCCCGTCACTCTCATAAATAAAGCAGATCCCCCTGCCGTCCTCCTGAGGTGCTCCGTTTATGTTTTTATCCCTCATAATGTAAAAACCGGGTCTCTTCGCCGTCGGATCCTTTGGTGCCACCGGTCCTCTTTTTTCTATGCTCATAACGCCATCCCCATATTTACCCAAAGCTACCAGATACGATAATTTCCGCTGAGTGCCAGAAAAGCAAAAACATAAAGACAATTATCGTAGTATCTGCGCTCTCCCGTCCGAAGCGGCATACCGAAAAATTTCATGACCCATTCCCTTGCCACATCATCCGGCTCCACAGCCAGGACAGACTGGGCAACCGTAGCTGTGATGGCAAAAGGATGTAATGCCTTCTCCCCCGCAATCTTTCCATCCACTTCATAAATATGATAGCTGTCCGCCCGCATATCCTTCAGCAGCGCCCGCTGAATCCTGTACGCTGCACGGACCTGACCCACATCAATACCGTTCCACGCATAATCCAGACCGATATTGGCTGCCGTTCGATACGCATCGCTGAAAAACCAGTCGTGACGGTCTGTGGTCCAGGGAATCGGTCTTTTCATAGGCGAACCGTCAAACTCTGCATATTCCGCCGAAAATCCCGTTTCTGGATGACATGCCAATGCCAGATACCTTCGGCTCACCGCCGCTGCTTCCTTAAAGAACACCGCATCCTCCTCATCTGCCCATTTGGCAAACAGTTCATAGAAATGAGGGAGATGATAGGAAGGATCCGTATAATCGCTTCCCGGCACAAACAAAATCTGGTGGTTGTCACGATTCCACATCGGATGGCCGGGACGTCCCTTTTCCCCTTTGTGCAGGCAGGCTCTCAAAATATCCTTTGCCTGTTTTTCATAATCAAAAATGCCTTCTCCGTTTCCGAAACGATGAGCGGCAAAAAAAAGTGCCATGGCAAAGAATTCTTCTCCGTCGGGTGCCGGACCGTCTGCATTTCTGGTGCCGTCCGTCCCGCAGGACCAGGCAAAATACCCCTCATTTTCGCCGGTTTCCATATACATATAGGTCTTAGCCCACTTCCAGATCCGGTCGAACTCCTCCTTCATCCCCAGCTGAACACAGATCATCATGCCGTAGGACATCCCTTCCGTCCGCGCATCAAAATTACCTGTATCCTCCAGGTATGCCATATCCGCACCGGCCTCATGGTAGAAGCTGTCCTCCCCATAAAAAAACTGATGCTTTATCTCCTCAAGTCGTTTATTTACCGCATCCTCCGGAATGCCCATTTCCGCAAAAACATTTCTGTATTGTTGATTCATTTTCCTCTTCCTCTATATTCTCTGTTTTATCTTACAGTCTACAATATCTGACTTACAAATTCTCCCCATCCTTTGTCCGTACCTCTTCAAATTTTGCTTTTTTCCGCCTCTGCTTGATCTCATACATTCTGACATCCGCATTTTCTACCAGTGCTTCCAGCGAGACCATATTTTTCAGGTTGTGTACATGACCCATACTTGCCGTCAATACAAAAGGCAGTTTTTCTCTCTCACTGTACTCCTTCAGGAAAATGCCGACGGCATTTTCCTTCTCTGAAAGCACCTCATCTCCTGCCTCTTTTCCTATCACCAGAAATTCATCTCCACCCATACGGACCAGGATATTTTCTTCCCGATACACTTCTTTTATAGCATCAGCCACACCCTTGATCGCCTTATCTCCCATGGCATGACCATAATTGTCATTGATGGTTTTTAAATTATCCACATCCACATAAACCAGATATATTCTGCCGCATTGCTCTGCAAAATACTGCTGCGCAAGCTGCACATAGCCAAATCTGTTGTAGAGACCCGTCAGCTGATCCCTCACATACAATTCCTGGAGTCTTTCATTGATACGCTGTACTTCCTCCTTCTGCCGGATATTTTCAAGGGCAAGTGACACGGTTTCCATTAAGGTTCTGTGGAGATGATTCTTCATCAGTTTGTCTTCGTAAACCGTCACACTGTACCCAAAAGTATTCTTGCTAAAGTGAAGAGAGGCTAACAGAAAAATTCTTTCCTCTCTCCACCCTGTATCTCCCGATATCTCCAGCATATGTTCCTCATAGCCCACAAGTTTGGTATCCTTTCCGCCCGTAAGCGCGCCCGGGTTTAACCGGAAAATCATATTGCTTACTCCCAACCGTTCAAAACAGGGCTTCAGATTATGTCGGAATTCTTCCAGAGTACTGCTGGTGCAAAGAAGCTGTCTGTTTTTTCTCTGTTTTTCCTCCAAATGCTCCTCCTGTATTTTTTCCAGATACATATTGCGGAAATCACTTCTCAGATCACGCTTGCCCATACCGCAGCCACAGCTTTCATTCTGCACGATTTTTCCCTTTGAGAAAAACTCATTTCCCGCTTCCTTCCTATCGATCAGGTCCAGTATATGGCTCACGCTGTCATACCCCAGCTGCTCCCAATTCCTGTTTACGCTTGTGATGGAAGGGCAGAAAAACTGTCCTTCGTCAAAGTTGTCAAATCCTGTGATCTTAAAGTCGTCGGGTGCACAGTAACCATCCCTGGCAGCTGCGCTGCAGTATCCCACCGCCATATTGTCATTGGCGCAAATCACTGCGTCCGGCAGATGAATATTTTTTTCTTTCCAGATACGATATGCCAGATCACCGTCAGAGTGAACAAAGTTCAAATGCAATACTCTGTCCCTGTCCACGGGAATATTGTAATGCGTAAGGCAGTCTGTAAACGCCAGAAACCGCTCTCTGTTTTCCTCATGCTCCTTTGGGCCTCCCAGATAATTGATCGTCCTGCATCCGTGTACTTTAACCATATGCTCTACCAGCTCATAAAAAGCGCGGTAATTGTCCACACCGATAAAAGATGCACCCGGAAGCTGCTGGTCGATACTTAAGACAGGTTTCTCATTTTTCTTCCAGTCTCCGATCAGTTTTTCCATCACGGTATCATTTCCCACACTGCTTACTGCGCACAGCATACCGTCATAATCTTCCGCCTTTGCGAGAGTAAAAATCTCCTGCTCTTTTTTCTGGAATTCTGCATCCGAATCATAGGATGCCAAAACATAGAGCTGCGCATCCTCCTGCGCGATTCTTTTTCTCATTCCGAAAAGCAGGGCAGAGATATAGTCCTCATTCCACACGCTGCATACCATCAATATCCTTCTCTTTTTCCCATCTGTCATACAAAGCACCTGCAATCTGTCTGTTTTGTTTTAATCCTCCTACTCAGTCTTAAATACAGAGATTTCATTTTTTAATTCTATCATATTTTGATTTAGAATATAAGAAATCCGGTTTAAATTTTTCACATTATCCTGCAGTTTTTCCGTAATACCGTAAACCTCTCTTACATTTTCTGCATTCTCCCCGATTATTTCCGAGATGTTCTTCACTGAGGACAACGTTTCCATTCTCTCTGCATTCGCTTTTTCCGTGCTTTTCACGATGTCTTTCAGACCATCCACCAATACAGACATCTGATGACTCATATTCTTAAAAATGCTTATTACCTTTTCCACCGCCTGCGTCTGAAGGGCTACCATCTCCTCCGCCTGTTTTGCATTGTTTACCGTACTGTTTGTCCGGGTAAAGATGAGTGACACATTATTCTGTATCTCTCCCGCTGCCTGTGCGGAATCGTCTGCCAGTTTTCTGATTTCCTCAGCAACCACGGAAAAACCTTTTCCGGCTGCGCCGGCTCTGGCAGCTTCAATGGACGCATTTAAGGACAGGAGATTGGTCTGTCTGGAAATACCGGAAATGGTCTCAACAAACTGATTGATCGATTCTGTCTCCCTTTGAAGAGCTGCAATATCATCTCCCACCCTGGTAGTAATGGCCGTGGTTTCCCCGGCTCCTTTTCCGAGAGCCTGCACCATACACATACCATCTGCAATCATCCTCTCCGTTTCCTCCACCAGAAGCTCTACTTTTTCAACAGTATCGCTGACCTTCTGCATATCATCGGAAAGGGCCGATGTCTTTTCCACGCAGACACGGGCATAGTCCGACTGTCTCTCCATCCCTTCATTAATGCCTCCTATGGCTCTTATGATATCTGCGGAATAACTGTTTATGATTCCGGAGGTATCCTTTACTTCTCCTGCAGAATTTTCAAGCTCGCCGGTGGATGCATTGACCTTTGACACCAGCTTCTTGTTGTTCTTTATCATGTCGGTGGCAGATGATGCCAGCTCATTGAATTCATCTTTTCCCTTTGCCTTCACCTCCACTGTGAGATCTCCCTTTGCAACCTCCCCGAATCTGCGCGATATCCGTTTCATGTTTCCCTGAATTCCTGCTGTAATAAAGATGCCGATAACAGACGCAATCAGTGCTGCCAGAATGACCAGCGTAACTGTCAAAGCTTTGATTCCTTCAGCCTGCCCGGTGATGACCTTCATGGGTACCAGTGCGCAGATGGTAGCATGATTCATCTCACTGCTGCTGTAGATAAATAAATATTTTCCGCCTTTATATGATACGGTTGCCGAACCGCATAAGTGTTCTTCATCCACAGAATCCGGGAAAAATTCCTGTCCGAAAAAGATCTGTTCCCCCTCTGTCAGCATGCTTTCTTTTCCATCAGGCAGATTCTCATAGAGAAGTTCCCTTCCGTTTTCTGTTACCAGCCCCATAATACTGCCCTCTCCCAAATCTACATTCTCCATCAGGGCTCTCACATTCTCCGGCTTTACATCCATAACAACACAAAAACTCTTATTGGTAGATAACAGCTGATAGGAAAGAATATACTCTTCCCTGTTAAGACCCAGCTTATCATCCAGGAGCGGGTGGGAATCGATCCACTTTCTGGGTGTCTTGCCGTCAAGCGGCACATCTGCAAGATACTCTTCCAGAAATCCCGCACTTCCGGCATCACCGATTTTACCGGAACTTTTAGTTGTGATGAGTGTCTGGTCCGCTTTTGTGACAATATGAATATTGCTGATAAAGGCATTGGCTTTTTTTGCCGAAGTAATGTTGCTCTTTACCGTACTTACGATATCCGACTTTGCCTCCCTATCCAGCATTCCCAGTCCGTATTTATTCAGGCTGTCATCAAAAGCATATTTCATGGCTTCCGTTGCCATGAAGTCATTGCTCATCTCAATGTATTCTTTGACCATATTGATGGTCTGCAAAGTAGATTCCTGATATTTTTCCTTCATACCCGCTGCCGCCTTCTGATAGGAAGCAAGCCCCACAATCATCATAAAGACTATCGGAACCAGAAAGCAGATAAATATTTTACTTCTGATACCAAAAAATTTTATTTTTCCCCGTCTCTTACTCTTCATAGTTTTCCCCTTCGCTATCGTATAACACAAAGAAGCATTCCACCATCGGAATGCTTCTGACCTTTTTATTCCTTTACACCACCGATGGTAAGACCTGTCACAAAATACCTTTGCAGGAACGGATACAGGCAGATGATTGGCAGCATGGTGGCAATGGTGGCCGCCGATCTGACTGTGATCGGTGTCACTGCCGCTGAATTGGCACCCGCCGCTGATGCATTCGCTGCGCTGCCGCTCTGCTGCATGACAGAGGAAAGCAGCTTCATCAATTCGTACTGCAATGTTGTATATTCCGTCTTCATACGGTTGTACAGCATGGCATCGAACCAGGAGTTCCACTGTCCCACTGCCACAAACAGTGCAACCGTCGCATAGACCGGCTTACACAGAGGAGAGATGATTCTGGAAAATATGGTCCAGTAACCCGCTCCGTCCAGCTGTGCCGATTCCTCCAGGGAATCCGGCAGTCCCTGCATATAGGTTCGCAGCACCAGCATGTTGAAGGCACTGACGGCACCGGGAACAACATAAACCCAGAAGGTACCTGTCAGATGCAGATTCTTATACAACATGAAAACCGGAATCAAACCACCGTTTACATACATGGTGATTACCCAGAATAAGGAAAGCTGGGATTTAAAGATAAACCGTTTGCGGCTCACAACAAAGGCAAGCAGTGCATTGGCAACGAGAGAAAGCACCGTGCCGATGATGGTACGCATCACCGTTATGTAAGCACCTCGCATCATATTTTCTTTGCTGAGAACCGTAATATAATTCTTTAAGGTAAACTTTCTCGGCCACAGATAGATACCGCCCCGGACGGCGTCAATTCCGTCATTAAAAGAAATAGCAAGTGTGTTTAATACCGGATACAGCGTGATGACTACAAAGGCGATCATGAATAAGGTATTAAAAACCACGAATATTTTGTCCGCTAAAGATGTTTTTCTCTTTTTCATGTCCTCACCCTCCTAGAATAATCTTTCTTCGCCCATACGTTTTGCAACGGAATTGGCAATCAGAATTAAGGCGATGCTGACCACACTCTTAAAGATACCTGCGGCAGTACCAAGGGAGAAGTCATTCTGACTGATTCCCCAGGTCAGGACATAAATATCAATGGTATCGGATACGCTCTTGATCAGACCGTTGCCCAGCAGATACTGTACCTCGAATCCTGCGTTCAGCACATTACCGACGTTCATCAGAAGCAGAATCATGATGGTAGGCTTGATACCCGGCAATGTAATATATTTGATTTTCGCCCATCTTCCGGCGCCGTCAATCGATGCCGCTTCATAAAGGCAGGGATCAATGGAGGTGATGGCAGCCAGATAGATAATGGCATTCCATCCTGTTTCCTTCCAGACATTGGCAAACGCCACAATTGGCCAGAAATATTCTTTATGGGCAAAAAAGTCAATTGATGTATCAATAAAGCCAAACTTCATCAGAAGTTCATTGATAATACCGGATGAGGACAATGCGTCATGCAAAATACCTGTAACAATAATCCAGGAAAGGAAATGGGGAAGGTAAGAAATGGTCTGTACCGTCTTTTTCGCTTTCGTGGAACGTATCTCATTCAGCAGGATGGCAAACAGGATTGCCATGAATGTACAGGTTACCAGATTCAACACTCCCATGCAGAAGGTATTTCTGATTACCCGCAAAAAGGTGACATCCTCAAACAAAAACTTGAATTTTGCAAGTCCCACAAATTTCGAACCCAGAAGTCCGTCCTTTGGCTTATAATTCTGAAAAGCCATCAGCCATCCCGTCAACGGCCAGTAATAGAATATAATTCCATATACCACCATAAAGAAAGAAACAACAAGCAGAAATTTCTGTCTTTTCACTTCTTTCCATGTTATCTTTTTATCTTTTTTTACCTTCACTACTCCTTGTTCCATCACGCCACTCCTATCTTACAGTCAAAAAGCAGCAATAGTTTTCGTTAGGAATGCCTATTGCTGCTCTTATCATGCAATTATTTCAGAAATACTGCAGTTCCCGATTCTTAATTTACTTAAAGGTATCCAGAATTGCCTGCATTTCGCTTAAGAAATCTTCAGGCTTGCAAGCATTGTATGCTTCCATATATTCATCCCAGCCTGCATCAAAGTCTTTTGCCATTACAACCTTGGGAAGATATTCATGCTTGATCTCACCCATTTTCGCCCATGCCACGCCGCCGGGAGTCTCTGTTGTAAAGTTGTTGGAGAAGCTGTACATCGGGAACCATGGACCGTTATTCTCGATAACAGATCCGATCATATCTACATAGTTGTCTGCTCCGTATGCTGCAAAACAATCCTTCAAAGGCTGTGCCATATCATTTTGGAACTCGGACGGCTGTTCTTCAGGCTTGTTGGCATTGATTCCGTCATCACTTGTTCCGCCCCACTGCGGCAGATAAGAATACTGGCAGCGGTGAGATGCCTGATATGCGGTGTCTGACCAGTTCATTCTCTGCTCATCGGTTCTATAGAACAATCCTGCGTCATCTACACTGTAGTCTACATCCTTAACACCCCAGAATCTCAGATCATGGAGTTCCTGATCCATAGCACAGTCAACAATAAATTTGAATGCTCTCTCGGGATCCTCGCAATCTACGGTGATTCCAATGCCGGATGCCTGGTTTACGGTATCGTCATATGTATGCCATCTGTTCTCCATACCTGCCTCTGTGGTAAGTCCGAGAGGTACATAGTTGCAGCCTTTTGCATCAAGACCCTGCTGCTTAAATACATCATTTACGGTGTATGCGAAATCCCACCACTGGTCTACCATACCAAGAACACGGCCGGTGGAAAGCTTTGCGATATATTCGTCATAGGTCTGTGTGAAGCTTTCAGGATCCACAAAGCCTTTCTGATATTCTTCATTCAGCTTCTTGAAATACTTGACGGTATCTTCCGAAGTATTGTAATCCTTGATTGTCATGCTGGACTTGTCAACGATAACAGAGCCGTCGTTGGGGTATCCGCCCAGGAACTGACCTGCATTTTCAAGGCAGAAATATCTCCAGTCTTCGCACAGAATGGTGTATGCAATGTTGGGAGTTCCGTCATCCATTGTGGGATTTGCAGTTATGTAATCCTCGATCACCTTGAAGTAATCATCCATGGTCTTGATCTCCGGATAACCTGCCCACTCCAGAACTCTCGCCTGAATCCAGAATGCCTCGTCATTGTGAGTGGTTGCTGTAGGCTCACCCTTTGTATTGCCGAAAGGATTGATCCAGTAAATATGTCCGTCAGGCTGGCGGAATTTTTCCCACTCTTCCTCGGTAAACCATTTCTCCTTGAATTCCGGATACTGATCAATATACTCGTCAAGAGGGATCAGAGCGCCTGCTTCATAGAGAAGTCCCATTTCATCACTGTCGATGTAATCGGGATACTCATCGCTTGCGATCAGGGTACCTGTTGCTTCTGCTGCGGTCTGTCCTGTCAGCCATGTTTCCTTGATTCTTACGCCCCACTTCTCCGCAATCATCTGAGCGATCTCATTGTCGTCATTGATTTCGGAACCGGGCATGGTAACAAACATAGTAAAATCTGCAATCTCATCCTCGGAATAGGATGTCTTCTCTTCTGTTGAACCTGCGTCTGCGCTCTCATCTGAGGAAGCAGCTGCCTCTGTTTTGCTTTCTGATTTTGCGGAATCATTTCCGCTTGTCTCACTGCTGCTACCGCCGCATCCTGCAAGCAGAGATGCTGTCATAACAATTCCCAATAATAATGCTGTTAATCTTTTCTGTTTCATTATTAACCTCCCTTTTTCTGTTTTATGCTTTCATTATAAGAGACCAAAAGAAAGAAAAAACCCGAGAAATTTCACTAAATACCCCGAGAAATTCTAACTTTCCGCATTTTTCCGGTATCTGGAAGGCGTGCATCCCTTCTGTTCAATAAATTTACTGATAAAGTAATCTGTGTCATGGTAACCCACTTCCTCTGCGATCATGCTGATCTTTTTATCTGTCTTGACCAGCATCTGTGCCGCCTCATTGATCCGGAAGCTGCAAAGATAATCCTTAAAGGACTGCCCATACTTTTTGCGGAAGATCTGCCCCAGATAAGAACTGTTCACAAAATATTTTCTGCTGAGATCCTTCAGCGTAATATTCTCCGCGAAATGTTCCCTGACCTCCCGCTCCACATCAAGCAGGACTCCTTTTGATACATTTTTGCGAAGCTGGATCAGATACTCCGCATACTCACAGGCAAACCGCCGCAGATGGGCTCTGCTTCCCCTTGAGAAACCGGACTCAAACACATGGTCGCTGATATAAAGCATGATCTCTTCCTGATCCACCGTTTCATCCCGCTCCACTGCAAGATGGATCAGCTGAAACAGGAGATAATTGGTATTGATAGAGACGGTATCTGCGGAAAGACCCATTCGCTCCATCTCCTGATACAGATCATCCACACTGTGATTGATCTCTCCTCTGTCATTCTGCTCCACAGCCTGAATCAGTCTGTCAAGGCTCTGTTTGCACAGCACCACTTTATTCTGGTTTGTCTGAACTTCCTCTTCATAATAATAAATACTCTTTTCCGGCCTGAAACCCTTAAAGGACTTGAGTACACAGGCACTGCTGTAGGAATTGGATATACGGGAAATATCTTCCACTTCCTTTCCCACAAGGAGTGTCACCGGCATCCCCAGATCACGGCCGGCAGCAGAGAGAAATGCTTTCATAAATACTTCCGGTGTCATCGCTCTTTTTTCTGCCATCCGGCTGCAATATAAAAAGCTGATCTCATAATCCTCCTCATTTCCGAAAATATCCGCCACACAATAGTCGCCATCCACGCCGAGAAAGCTTCTGCAGTTGGAAAGCATATGGTTTCTTAAGGCAGAAAGTTCTGCATCCGACAGTTCTTCCAGATCCTGCATTCCGTCCATCAAAACCTGAACAAAACGTACCCCTCCCGAAAAGGGAAGATTTTCCTTCACATAGGAGACAATGCCCTCTTCCGCCTTTCCGTGAAGAAGAGATGCCAGATTACGGATCAGATAAATTCTCTGCAGTTTTTTCCGCTTCTGCTCCTCCTGATCCGTCAATTCCTTCTTCTTTGTCACCTTTCGGATCAGTGCGATGAGGCTGTCCCTGGAAACCGGTTTCAGGATATACTCAATGCAGGATGAGTGAATTGCCCTTTGGGCATAGGAAAAATCATTATAGCCGCTGAGTATGGCAAAATAGGCATCGGAAATTTTCTCTTCCCTGATCTTTTCCAGAAGTTCAAGTCCTGTCATCTCAGGCATCTCAATATCAGCCAGAATCAGATCCACTCTGTTCTCCTTCAGATATTCATATGCTTCCTTTCCGTTAGCGGCTGTCTTGACAATCTCACAGTTCACTTTTTCCCAGTCAATCAGCATAGAAAGCCCCTGCAAAATAAAAGGCTCGTCATCTACAAGCATTACCCTGATCTTCATTATAGTCCCCCTCCTCATCTGTTGATAAACTGTCGACAGGCGTCTTCACTACTACAAACGTACCGATATTCAGTTCACTCTCCAGTTCAAACTCCGCTTTTCCTCCGGAAGCCATCGTCAGTCGCAGGCAGGCATTGGTAAATCCTACCCTCTCATTATTCATAAGTTCATCTATATTATTGATCCTCATATTTTCCCGAAGTTCTTCTGCTTTTTCCTCGGTCATGCCAGCTCCGGTATCCTCAATCTCCAGATACATCCATCCTTCCTTCTGATAGACTCTGACATAGATCCAGCAGGGCACCGCTTTTTTCCCTATTCCATGGATGCAGGCATTCTCCACAAAGGTTGCCAGTGTCAGCTTGGGAATCATATAGTCACTGCACTCCTCCTCCGCTTTGATCCGATAGGATAGTCTCTCTCCGAAACGATATTTCTGAAGCTCCAGATATGCCTCAACAAAAGTGATTTCCTCCTCTACGCGAATCATATCCCTTTTCCAGTCCACATTCTGTCTCTCCAAAACGGCAAGCTTTTCAACCATTGCCGCCGTCTCTTCCTCTCCCTTGATGATGCTGTGCATACGGATTCCTTCCAGCACATTAAACAGAAAGTGAGGATCAATCTGACTGTGCAATGCCAGAAGCTCAGCATTCTGTCTGGCGATATCCATCTTTTGCTTTTCCATCTTATCCTTGTAAACCGTCCGGATCAGCTCTCTGGATCTTTGCACCATACGGTTGTAATTCTGCATCAGGTTTCCGATCTCATCCCTGCCCTTCACATCCTCTATTTCCTTTAAGCTTTCCGCTTCCACCGCATCAAAAGCTTTATTCAGGAGCTCCAGTCTGGAAACAATGGAACGGTTAAAGATCACTGCCATCACACAGGGCAGGCAAATGTCCACAGCCAGCATCAACAGAATCAGAAACAGGTGTTGTCTGATAATACCGAACACATTGCTCTCCGGTTTCATCACCAGAATGGTGATAGTTTCTCCATATATATCAAATTGCTGACAATATCCGATCTTTTCTTTCCCTGTGAGACGATCAAAGTTCTTCTTGGTACTGGAATAACCGGCGGCATTGGAAAAAATAATTCTGTCACCGGAACAGACATAGAACGGAATATTGTACTGCATGCCGGAGAGCCGGATGGCCATGGCACTGTAATCAAGATCCAGCCTGATGATCTTCTCCTTCTTCTGTTCCCCATAATAATTCAGCCTTCTGACAACGGAAATTTTACGGCTGATCGCTGCAGTAGGATTTTTTTCTCCCACATAGTAAAACTGAACCGCTACATCATGATTGGAATCAAGCAGCTTTCTGCACCACTCCTCATCCTTTACCGAAGAAAGCCTGTAATAGTGACCTCCGTTCACAATCGTATCATTATCCGCACACAACACGATACCGCTGATTCCGGTTCCCACCTCGTAAAAATTTTTTTCCCTCATCTCCGTGACAGCTGTGTAAAATTCAAGCGGAGCTCCATACTCCTGCTCCAGAAATTCATTGATGGAACGGTTAATGTAAAAACTGTTTACCACCTTCACCGCCTCCTTGAAGCTGTAAGTCAGTTCCATCTCCACGGCATTGGCAATATTTTGCATTTCCCGGCTTTTTTCCGCCATTTCCGTCCTGTAAAACATAACCAGAATCACACTGTCCGTGACAAAAAGAGGCAGGAGAACGCAACACACATAAAACACCGCAAGCTTTTTCCTGATACTGTAATCATTCATTTTTCCTTCCAGCATTCTCCACAACTTTTTCATAGAAATCCCTCATTAAAACAAAACAGGCTGCCGCTTAAGAACCACGGCAGCCAAATGAATGACATTTTCAATCCTATTCTATGGTGAGCACAAGCTTTGCAACCTTCTGTCCGGTCAGCTTTTCGCTTCGCGCATCCGGTGCCTGTCCGCCTACATATACGAGCGCACTGCCCTTTTCTATCCTGAGCTGCCCTTCCTCGTCAAAAAGTCCGAAGGCCTCTGCGGGAAGATGAATCAGTACTTCCTTTTCCTCTCCCGGCAAAAGCTCTATTTTCTTAAGTCCTTTCAGCTGTGCATTGGGTGTTCCCTCTCTTTCGATCTTGACATAGACCTGCACAGTCTGGGTTCCCTTTCTGTCACCGGTATTTTTGAGAACAGCCGTCACATCCACGCCGTCCTTTTCCACCTTATCTGCGCTTGCCTTTACATCCTTGAACGCAAAGGATGTATAGGAAAGTCCGTAGCCGAAGGGATAAAGCGCCTCCTGCTGCATATAGCGATAGGTTCTTCCCTTCATGGAATAATCCGTAAACTCCGGCAGTTCCTCCAAAGTGTGGTAAAAGGTTACCGGCATTTTTCCTTCCGGATTTTTCTCACCGAACAGGATCTGGGCAATTGCCTTTCCACCCTGAGCACCCGGATACCATCCCTGAAGGATCGCAGGTATATGTTCATCCGCCCAGTTCACGGCAAGTGCACTTCCCGAAAGAAGAACAAGTACCACAGGCTTTCCGCTGGCGTAAGCAATCTCCAGAATCTCCTGCTGTCTGCCGGGAAGATTTAAATCAGGTTTGTCACCGCTTGCGTACTGATTTCCCTGGTCTCCTTCCTCACCCTCCAGTCCGGAGTCAAGTCCGAGACACATGATCACCACATCGCTGGCCTCGCAGACTGCCTTCACCTCTGAATTTCTGTCTCTGCCCTTACTCAGCTCACTGATTCTGTCCTTATACAGATGACAACCTTCCGACACCAACACTCTCACATCGTCACCGACATAATCCTGAATCCCCTCAGAGATCGTAATATAGCGGGATGATGTTCCTTCATAATTGCCAACCAGTGCCTTTCTGTTATCCGCATTGGGTCCTATCACACCGATTGTCTTAACCTTTGTTTTATCAAGGGGAAGCAGTCCCCCTTCATTTTTAAGAAGTACGATACATTTCTGTGCCGCACGCAGATTCAGTGCCTGCATCTCTTCCGAATCCACTGCGGTATAGGGAATATCGTCATAAGGCGTCTTGCCCTTTTCATCAAATAATCCCAGCTTCATTCTTGTGGTGAACAGATGGACCAGAGCTTCATCCACTCTCTCCTCCGGAATCATACCTCTCTCTACCGCTTCCTTCACATAGATAAAAAGATTTCCGCAGTTTAAATCACATCCGTTATTTACTGCACGCGCTACGGATTCCACGGGCCCCGATGTGACTCCGTGACCCTCATGAAAATCCTTGATTGCCCAACAGTCTGATACCACATGTCCTTTAAAGCCCCATTCATCGCGGAGAATATCCTGAAGGAGTGTCTTACTTCCGCAGCAGGGCTCCCCGTTTGTCCTGTTATAGGCTCCCATCACTGCTTCCACCTTTGCCTCCTGCACGCAGGCCTTAAAGGCGGGCAGATATGTTTCATAAAGGTCCTGCCTGCTCACCTTCGCATCGAACTCATGGCGCAGATCCTCGGGTCCGCTATGTACCGCATAGTGCTTTGCGCAGGCTGCTGCCTTCAGGTAATTCTCATCATGTCCCTGAATGCCCTCCACAAATCTGACACCCAGTCTTGAAGTGAGGAAAGGATCCTCACCGAAGGTCTCATGTCCTCTTCCCCATCTGGGATCCCTGAAAATATTGATGTTCGGAGACCAGAAGGTCAATCCCTTATAGATATCCGTATCATCATATTTCTGCTGGATATTAAACTTGGCTCTTCCCTCTGTGGAAATGGCATCCGCCACCTCCTCAATAAAATCCTCATCAAAGGTTGCCGCCAAACCGATGGCCTGCGGAAAAACGGTAGCGACTCCCGCTCTCGCCACACCGTGAAGCGCCTCATTCCACCAGTTGTAGGCTTTGATTCCCAGCCGTTCTATGGCAGGGGCACCGTGCATCATCTGGAAGGCCTTTTCCTCCAATGTCATCTGTGCCACAAGCTCCCTGGCACGCTTTTCAAATTCCGCATTTTTTGCTTTGTTTCTTACTAGTTCCATGGCCATTCTCCTATATCTCTATATTTGATTCACTTAGTGATATTCCAGTTCATTTTACTACATAATCAGTATATGAAAACCTGTCTTTACAATCTTTCTAATTTTTGCTTTGTTATGCCCAAATATTGCCAAAAAATTTGACACAATTTTTAATCTGTGCTACAGTTCAGCCATAGAGGGAAAGCACTTCGGAGGGGATTACATATGATAGAAATTTTAAACGGTATACGCGAAACAGTGGCTTACGATTCCTTTCGCGGCATGAAACTTTATCACAATGATGAAGCGGAAGATTACCCTCTCCACTGGCATACAGCCATGGAGATCATCATGCCGATACGCAATGAGTACACTGTCCTGATCGATGGAATTCCTCATGTTTTTCAGGAGGGAGATATCTGGATCACTCCTCCGGGCACCCTGCATGAACTGCATGCTCCCGCAAGCGGCGAACGGCTGATCATGCTTTTTGACTACGGTCTTGTCTGCAACGTAAAAGGAATGGATTCCCTGATCCATTCCCTTCATCCTTATGCCCTGATCAGCAAGGAAGAATATCCTGAACTGAACGAAAAGCTCCGCTATTATCTTGGTGAGATCAGCAGGGAATACGATAATAAAATGCCTTTCACGGAAGCATGTATCTACTCCCTGATGATTCGTTTTTTTGTTGCTTTCGGCCGTACCAGCTTCAATGCAAGTACCAAATTCCCGGGCATTACCACGAGCAAACAGCACGAGTATGTTGAGAAATTTATGAATGTCTGCAACTATATTACAGATCACTGCACGGAAAATATATGCATCGATGACCTTGCAAAGCTTGCCGGTTTTTCCAAGTTTCATTTTGCAAGGCTTTTCAAGCAGTTTTCCGGTATGTCCTGCTATGACTATCTGATCCAGAAGCGGATTGCACACGCAGAAGCCCTTTTGATTCAGCCCGATCTTTCCATCACCGAAGTGGCCATGCGATCCGGCTTTGGCAGCCTTTCCACCTTTAACCGTGTTTTCAAGGCTGTCAAAAACTGTACCCCTTCCGAATACAAGAACCTGAATCCCGGCAAAAACTAACAGAACCGGAAGGACTCAAAATCAAAACAGCTCCCGGGCAAAAACACAAACGTCACATCCCACTTTCCCTTTACAGTCCCGATGGAGAAGCTTTGTGTTGTATATTCCGAAGACGCCGGGAATTCCACAATCTGCTTGATCTCATCGGTGTCGTTAAAGAAACGGACATGAATGGTATTTCCGCTTTCTCCTGCTCTTCCCCGGATCATCAGTTCCCCTGTTCCCTCCGTTCCAAAATCCATGTCTCTGAACACGAAAGAGACATTGTTTCCGATTTTCTCAACAGCTTCCTCTGTCCGTACAAAGCTGTCACCGTAAACGGCATCCGCTTCCGACGCTTTTAAAGTCTGCCATGCTTTCCCATATTTCTTAAAAGAAAATCCCTTGATATGAATTTTTTGATGCACCTGAAAGCTTATGGAGGTGATGCCTTTAAGCTTCCGGTTAAGCCTGAAGGTTTCCGGCTGGTACACATTCCAAATGGAAGGCTTCTGGTATACCACATCGGCGATAAGCGCGCTTCCTTCCTCCCCCGGGATTCCTTCATAGATCCGGATTGGATATTCTTCATCACTTAAGGCAAAAATGGATATGGTGATCTCGTCACTCCCGACGTTTCCAAAATCAATATTGCCATAGGTGACCACAGTTTCTCCGTCTCTTGCGGTGGCCACTCCTTTTTCATTTCCGTTCCCCACCTCTCCCTTCACGGAGGTGTAAAGACTTCCCGAAATGAAATCATAAGGGTCAAGATAAGCACAGCCCATTCCATCTATTTCAAATTCCAGCTGTGACATCACCCTGATGTTATCGGAGCCGCTCTTTGACATGGCAAACAGACGAAAAGCGCCATCTCCTTTTGCCTTCATCACCACTGCACCGTCTTCCCGGCGAAGTTCCACCAAATTCACAGGCACACCGTTATCATTCACCGCCTTAAACAGAAGTTCACGGTCTGTTGCGTTTGCAGGCTCCAAAAATGCCTCCACCCTGATCGTGTCTCTGTCCTTTCCAAACAATTGTCCCTCCGGACTCTTCAAGGTGATCTTTCTTACGGGTATTTCCTCTTTCCTGCCCAGGATCACAGGCATTTCACGATTCTCTTCTCTTGCTGCCAGCGTTTTTTTGGAGGATACCCTGCTCTCACAGATGAGGGAGGCACTCTTAAGTCCCTTTCCCGTCACTTCCACTGATATTTCTCCCGGAACCTCGTTCGTCTGTATTATGGCAAGCAGTTTCCCGTTAAACAGTCTCCTGCTTGTTCCTTTATAGCTGTCGAAATCCGTGCTGTCTCCGTTGTCAAGCCCGATCAGTCTTCCGGCGCCCGAAACCCGGACCTCCACCCTGTCACAGGCATTCTCCACGGGATTTCCCTCCTCATCCAGGGTTCCGATCCGAAGGAAAAAAAGATCCCTGCCGTCTGCTTCTGCCTCGGTATTTTCCGGTATGATGACCAGCTTTACGGAATTGTCAAAGGATTTTCTCTCTTCCCTGGCAATCTCTTTCTGCTCCTCATCATAAGCCACTGCCGTCAGTATTCCTTTTTCGAAAGGAATCTGATAATCTGCAAGAATCCGTTTTCCCGAATTTCTTTCATGGGTCAGTTTCTGCTTCCCCAGACTTCTGCCGTTTACAAAAAGCTCCACAAAGGGTGCATTGGAGCACACCCGCACATCAATCAGCTGTCCCTCATTGAAATCCCAATACGGAAAAACATGTACCATGGGTGCTTTTTTGTGATCCGTCCACACCGACTGCCACACATAGTAAGCATCTTTCGGAAAACCGGCAGTATCGATCTGTCCGAAATAAGAGTTCTTGGTGTGATAGGGGGTAGGTTCCCCGATATAATCAAAGCCGGACCACAGAAATTGTCCCATGGAAAATTCCGTATCCCTGTCTTTGGTGATACACTCCTCCATGGACTTGGCGCCCCAGCTGGTAGAACTGTTTCCGAGAGAAGAGCACTGTTCATCATCCTCTGCCAGGATCCCTGCCTTCAGGGGGAAATGATACACGCCCCGGCTCTGTACGATGGATGAGGTCTCGCTCCCGTAAATCACCCAGTCAGGGTGCTCTTCGTGATGCTGTTCATAATACTTCTCAGAGTAATTATAGCCTGCCAGCTTGACAATATCCGCACACTTCTGCGCATTTTCCCAGGGCATATAATTGGAGCCGATGGTCACGGCGGCATTTTTTGCAGAATCATACTTTTCCACCTGTTCCTTCAGATACCGGGTAATCTCCTGCCCCCTCTCATCCGCGTGGGTATCATAGATCTCGTTTCCGATACTCCAAAGGATCACACTGGGATGATTTCTGTCTCTCTTTACCCAGCTCTCCACATCCCTTGCGGACCATTCCTTAAAAAATCTGGCATAATCATAGGTTGTTTTAGGCCGCTCCCACATATCAAAGGCTTCCGAGATCACAAGAAGCCCCATCTCATCGGCAAGTGCCGTAAAATCGGGTGCCATCATATTGTGGGTTCCTCTCACCGCATTTACTCCCATTTCTTTTAAGATCCGGAATTTTCGCTTCATGGCAGATCTGTTGAAAGCTGCCCCGAGAGCTCCCAAATCATGATGCTCGCAGACACCGTTTAACTTCAAATTTCTTCCGTTCAGGAAGAAGCCTTTTTCCGAATCAAATTTCGTATCCCGGAAACCAAATCGCTCCGTTTCCTCCTGAATCACCCTTCCGTCAAGCAAAAGCTGTGTTTTCAGCGTATAGAGCACGGGAGTCTCCACATCCCAGCGCCTTGGGTTTCTCACCAGATATTTCTTTCTTCTGCCCTCGGACTTTACAGGCGTAAGCTCCGTTTCTTCCCCTTTCTCATCGTAAAGAAAAAAGACTGCCTCAGCATCCTTCCTCCTGTCACCTTCCACCTCATACTGAAGCGTCAGGAAAAAGTCCTCACTCTGCTGCTCTGTACTGATATAAACCGGATTTTCCGGCAGATAAGTTCTTTCTTTTACCGAAAACCATACATCCCTGTAGATGCCGGCACCGGAATACCAGCGGCTGTTGGGACTTAAGAAGCAGGCACTGACCAGAATCTCATTTTCCCCCTTTTGCAGATAATCCGTAACCTCCAGGGTAAAGGCGGAATAACCGTATTTCCACTCTCCCGCCTTCTGCCCGTTCACATAGATCGTACTGTCCATATAAATTCCTTCAAACGTGATGAAGATCCTTTTCTCCGTCTCCTCATGGCGAAAGCGCTTTAGATACCAGCCTGTACTGTCCTCATATAAATTCAGAGAATCGTAAATCAGCCAGTCATGGGGGATATCCACTGGCACAAATTCCTGTTTTCTTTTCACCGCTTCTTCATACATTGTTCCTGTTGCTGTCTTCAAAAAAGACCAGTCCTCATTCCACAAATATCTTCCGTTCACGCCGATACCTCCGCTTTTCCTTACTTACATCAAGTATAAAGCATCCACTGCCCTCTGTCATCCTATTCCTGCAATCACATCAAAAGTCCTTGAGAGATTCACCTGTCCGTATCCCCATTCTCTGGAGGGATAAAAAACAGCCGGATTTCTCACAGCTCCCCGGATCAGATAATTCTTTAATTCTCTGCTCTCCACCCACTCATTATTGCCTTCCACTACCGCCCACTGCATAAACTGGGCACAGATTCCGGAAAGGATTGCGCATCCCATTCCCGAACCGGTATAACTGCCAAGAACTGTGGAAATATTTACGCCCGGTGTACAAAGATCCGGCTTAGTGTTTCCCGATCTGGTAAATCCCCTTCCGGATTCCCCGTAAAAGCTGTTATTCACATCCTGATAATAGGTGGTGGTGATGATTTCCCTGGCATTTCCCGGCTCCGTGATGGTGGTGTAGGGGGAAGGTCTTAAGAAATAGGTATCACCCGTCAGAAATTCCGAAAGAGGAAGCCAGATATGAAAATTACCCTGTTCCTGATATCTGCCCCCGGTCGTGGTGACATGGATGGTCCACACACCCGGCGTGGGGTTCTGAAAGCGAAAACGAATCAGTTCCTCACCGGAACCCTGTTCCACCAGAATGTGATCAACCAGTATTTTTGTTTTTTCATAAATGAATGTAAACTGCCTTGTCTCTCTGACCTTAAAATCCACCTTCTCCGTAGT
>CAMEIH010000035.1 GCA_945917985.1 uncultured Clostridium sp.
TCCGCAGATTGCGGTGATATCCTGCGGTGAGAACAATCCTTACGGTCATCCCCATGAGGAAACATTGGAACGCCTTGAAGAGGCTGGTGCAAAAGTACTCCGTACAGACGAATTGGGTGCTGTCAGGATTGTGGTGAGGAATAAATGTATGGAGATTTCGGGGTATGTGAAGAGAGGAGTGGTTGTGCTGCCTGTGATAGAGGGCTTGGGATAGAAATTTTTAGGCTGTGGAACGGCGAGAAAGTGGCTCTGGGTGGCGGGGAATTTTAGGCTGTGGAACGGCGAGAAAGTGGCTCCGGGTGGCGGGAAATTTTAGGCTGTGGAACGGCGAGAAAGTGGTTTCGAGCGGCGGGAAATGGCCCCGAGTCGGGTGGGAGGGTATGAGAGGTGAGAAGGCCATGCTCATACCCTCGGCGGAAGATTCAGAGCAGAAATTTATGATATTTCAAGCTGTGAAATGATGAGAGGAGGGTATGGGAGGCAGCAGAGTCATGCTTATACCCTTGCCAGAAGCTTGCAACTAGAAATTTATGCCGTGAAGCGACTGAAGGAGGGTATGAGAGGCGGAAAACCTTGCATATACCCTCGGAGGATGATTCTCAGCAGAAAATCATGGTATTTCAAACTGTGAAATGATGAGGGGAGGGTATGAAAAGCAGAAAAGTCTGAACTGTACCCTCGGCGGAATTTGAGTAGAAATTTAAGCCGTGATATGGTGGAAGAAAGGTATATGAAGCAGAACAAAGAGGAAAAAGCCTGTTACAAGCAAAAAAGGAATATATCTGGAAGAGATATTAACAGAAATAGCTAAGAAACAGTATTTATGTCAAAAGAAAAAGAGGAGAAGGTTATATGATGAATAGCAAATGTGATAAGCTGAGACAGCGGATAGATGAAATAACCAGGGAACTTGATACAATTAACAATTTGGAAAAGAAATTCCCCAAAGGAGAGTTGTTGTGTGCCAAAAACGGTAAACACTATAAAAAGTATTTGAAAAACCAGAAAGGAACTTTTTATCTTCCAAATGGTAAAAAGGAGCTTGCGGAGAAATTGGCACTGAAGAAATATTATGATTATAAAAAGCAGGAGCTTCAAAGTGAGCTGGAGGCATGCAATGCTTATCTGCTTAAAATGATGCCAATGGAAGGAAAAACAGAAAGGCTTCTTGAACATCCGGGATATGGACAATTGCTTGAAAAACATTTTGTCCCGGTTAAAGAGGAGCTTTTGAGATGGCAGAATGCTCCATACGAAAAGAGTAATAAATATGAAGAGGATTTGATCATAAAGGGCACACAGGGGAAAATGCTCAGATCGAAATCGGAGGCAATTATTGATATGATGCTTTACAAAAACAAGATTCCATTCCGGTATGAAGAAAAACTTGTGCTGGACGATATCACACTTTATCCTGATTTCGTGATCAGACATCCTGCCACAGGAGAATTTTATTATTGGGAGCATTTTGGGATGATGGACGAGGAAGATTATATGGATCATGCTTGCGATAAGATCAGGCTTTATTGCAAAAATGGAATCATACCGTCCATCAATTTGATAACGACATATGAAACTAAAAGACATCCATTAAGTGTAGAAAAAGTAGAATCGATCATACAGGAGTATTTTTAGTGTGGGAGTTTTAAGCAAAATTTACATTTTATGGATGAAAAAAGGCAGCTATGATATAATTTGTTTGAGATTTAGTGTTTAAAAGCAATTGAGCAAGCACTTTAGCAAGCAATACAAATGGAACGTTACCTGTGACAAAAAATCTGGAGAAAATTTTGGAAGAGGTGTTAAGATGATACTTTTGGTTGTTGATACACAAAAAGCAATTACAAATAATGAGCTTTATCAATTTGAATTATTTGAATCACGTGTTAAGAGATTGATAAGTGAGGCCAGACATAACAGTGTTGAAGTCATTTTTGTTAGACATGATGACGGCGCGGGCAATGAACTCACGAAGGGAAACGATGGTTTTGAAATATATGATGGTTTTAGTCCTGTGGATGGCGAGATGATTTTTGATAAAAAGGTAAACAGTTGTTTCAAAGATACCGGATTGTTAGAATATTTGAGACAAAAGAAAGAAGATACAATTATTGTCGTTGGACTTCAAACGGATTATTGTATTGATGCTACGATAAAAGCAGGATTTGAGCATGGTTTTAAAATGATAGTTCCTGCGGGCACCAACAGTACATTTGAAAATCAATATATGTCTGCTGAACAAACGTACAGATATTACAATGAATACATATGGAATAATAGGTATGCAGAATGTGTTTCGTTTGAGAAAACACTTGAATTACTGAAGTGATAAATAAGAATTGACCGAGCTCTTCAGAGCGAGGGATGACAATTGACCAAAGGTCAATTGTATGGGGCAGAGATAATGAATAATTTGAATTTGTGAGGTGGCATTAGGTGAATGGTATAAAGGGAAAATCAATAGGAACTCATTTTTCAATGTGTGTTCAACCTGCTTTTATCATTGGGACAAACAATGAAGATGGAACATATAATTTTGCTCCAATTACGTGGGTTAGTGTTACAAACGAGAAAGAGAACGATTATTTGTTGACTATCAGTATGTTTGGCACTAAAAAGACTAAGCAGAATGTAATCAGAACTGGTATTTTAAGTGTTAATCTTGTTAGCACTGATATGCTTGAACTTATGGATTATTTTGGCACACATCATGCAAAAGACGGAAAGAAAGATGGAATTCCATATAGTGTTTGCAGGGGAGATGTTGTAGATGTTCCTATTCTAGATGCGAGTCGGTGGATATATGAATGCGAAGTAGTCCATTCTATTGAAATAGGAGAGTCGACTACCTTTTTTTGCAGAATAAAGAATATCCAAATAGATGAACAACTTGAATGTGTGGATACTTTTGATGTAAATCTTACGAAACTAGAACCTGTGATTTATTCTGGAATGTATCATAGTATAGGGAAATTACTTGGTAAAATAGGAGATTTCACGAAATAGTCAAATCCCAATTTTATGATTTGTAGGAGGTAAGAAAATGCTGTATTTTGAAACAGAAAGGCTGATTTTAAGGGACTATAATGAAAATGGTTTTGAAGAGTACTATAAGCTGAAATCAGATCCAGAAACAATGTATTATTTGCAAGATATACAGTTATTTACAAAAGAAGAAGCAAAGACCGATTTTGACATGGTTTTACATGATAGTAAAGAATCCGGCAGAAAGTTTTATTTTCTTCATGTTGAAATGAAAGAAACACATGAACAAGTTGGTAGTGTTGGTTATACAGTAGTAGATAATACACCATTGGGAAAGATTGTTCATGCAGGTTATTTTATATATCCAAAGTTTTGGGGAAAAGGCTATACAACGGAAGCTTTCAAACGGGTTTTGGAATTTGCATTTATGGAAAACAATGTTTATAGAGTAACAACCGGATGTTTAGCAGAAAACAAAGGTTCAGAAAGAGTAATGCAGAAATGCGGATTGATTAAAGAAGCCGAACACATTGATTACGAATGGCATGAAGGAAAAATGAAAACTCGACTTGAATACAGATTACTGAAGCGTGAATGGCAAGAACTATAAAATTGTTATTTTTCACGTTCTAAAAAAATTATCAAGTTCGAATTTTGTGAGGTATATTATGAAGAAACTTTTACTCGTTATGGGAGATTTAGCTACAGGAAAATCTACTTTTGCAAATATTCTTTCAAAAAGATATGACATAAATGTATTTTTTAAGGATTCAATCAAGGAAGTGTTAGGAGATACGATTGGATTTTCAAATAGAGAGGAAAACAAGAAATTATCAAAAGCAAC
This sequence comes from uncultured Clostridium sp., assembly GCA_945917985.1. GTDB lineage: Bacteria > Bacillota > Clostridia > Lachnospirales > Lachnospiraceae > Suilimivivens. Next base: position 3,830 of record CAMEIH010000035.1, read on the forward strand.
AATGGAATTAATGTTCTTTATCTTTTCAGAGTTTGAAAAACTAAATAAGAATCTCATTTTGGAATCAAACTTTCATACTGTAGAATTGGAAACATTACACAAAATGGCATACGAAAATAACTATGAGGTGCTTACCCTTGTTCTTCGTGGAGATGTTGAGATTTTACATAAGCGATATTTAAATCGAATGCATAATGAGAACAGGCATCCCGTACATTTAAGTACAACATTAGATGTTTTTGACGATTTTAAAGGATGTACCGAATATTTAAGAAGTGAAAAAATTCTTGGTAATACAATATATATTAATGCGAATGATTTTTCGTATCAAACAGACATAGATATTTTAGCAAAAATAGACGAATTTATGAGAGATTGTTCAATCCCAAGTTGTGGGGATGTAAGAAAATAAGAATTGACCGAGCTCTTTGAGCGAGGGATGACAATTGACCAAAGGTCAATTGTATGGGAGTAGAGATAAAAAAATAAGAATTTGTGGAGGTGTCAAATGGCTAGAACTGAAGTCGTTACAATAACAAATATGTGTATGGTATACAATGGTACTAAGGTTTTAGTACAAGAAAAAATTGACGATGATTATAGTGGAATAACATTTCCAGGAGGTCATGTTGAAAAAGGCGAATCCTTTACAGATGCAGTAATCCGTGAAGTGTTCGAAGAAACAGGTTTGAAAATCTTTTCGCCAATGTTGTGTGGAATAAAAGATTGGTCAAATGATGATGGTTCAAGATATATGGTATTATTCTACAAAACCGATAAATTTGAAGGAACATTGTCTTCATCTGAGGAAGGAGAGGTTCATTGGATTGAATTGGAAGAGATGAGAAAAATGAATTTAGCAGATAGAATGGATAAAGTGTTGGAAGTTTTCTTGGATGAGAGAATAAGCGAATATTTTTTCTATAAAGAGAACGGAGAATGGAAAGAAGAATTGAAGTAGTACAAATCCCAAGTTGTGGGGATGTAAGAAAATAAGAATTTATAGATTAGGGTGCGAAAGATGATTATTTTGATAACAGGAGCATCTCACACGGGAAAGACAGCACTTGCTCAAAAGATACTTGAAAAATATAAATATCCGTATTTATCAATAGACCATTTAAAAATGGGGCTTATCCGCAGCGGAAATACTACGCTTACACCTACAAGTGATGATAAGGCACTAACGGACTACTTATGGCCAATTGTTTGCGAAATGATAAAAACGGCAATAGAGAACGCTCAAAACCTTATTGTTGAAGGATGTTATATTCCTTTCGATTGGGAAAATGATTTTACGAAGGAGTATTTGGATAACATAAGATACTATTGCCTGGTAATGAGCGAAAACTATATAAGAAATCATTTTGATGACATAAAAAAGTATGCAAGTGTAATTGAAAACCGTGGTGATGACGAGGATTGCACTTTGGAAAATGTATTAAAAGATAATGCTCAAGTTTTGGAACTTGCCCAAAAGCACAATGTAGACTATGTGCTTATTGATGATAAGTATGAAATAGATATTATTGCGAATTAGAATTGACCGAGCTCTTTGAGCGAGGCATGACAATTGACCAAAGGTCAATTGTATGGGAGTAGAGATAAAAAATAAGAAGTTATCGAGCAGTACAGATGTTTAGTAATTTGATAAAATTAGTAAAGGGACTATTATGGAATTTGATAAGTATAAAGATTACTTAATCAGTAATTGGATGCCGGAGCATGAAGCTGAGCATTCGACGAGACACCTTATGGTGGCAGGTTGGAATATGTTATTGGACGAGGTTTTTTCTCCTTTGATAGAGAAAGAACTTGGAATGCGGTACATTGGTAATCGCGTTTGGGTTGATGATTATAGCAAACATCGTCGTAAGGTATTAAGTTTATTTCAGCAGACTGATTTAGATGGAAGCTTTAGGTGGGGTTGGAACTATGATTTTGTTCCGAAAATATCAGGTGGAAAAGCTGTGTATGTGAGAACAGACAAGTCTGTTTTTACGCATTTTTTTGAAAATATTCACGATAATCATAACAAGACAGCAGAACAGTTTTATAAAAAGTCAGACATGGTTTTTGACCGTTGTGATATTGATATTGCAGATTTTGAGAATTCCATGAAACAAAAAGTAAAAGAGCATACGGATGCTTTTTATACAACACTTCCTCTTATTCGGTCCTTTTATGATGAAACAGAAACATATGAGCAAACCATAGGGATGATAGATACCCTTTTAAAAAGCAATTATTATCGGTTGATACAAGGGGATTATTTATATATGACAAAGTTGTTTTTGCAGCAGTATGTGGGGATAGAGCAAGACAATGAGAAGGAATTGCGAGAATTATTCGAAGCTGATAGCTTAGGGGAGAGCGTTTTGCAGAAGTTTGCCAAAATACCCAAAGATTTTGAATAGTAGGTTAATTTGATATTTTTCTATGAAAGAGACATCTACAACTTAGAATTTATCGCGCGCAAAGAAAAAGGAAGCACGAACGAAGTGAGTATTTACTTTTTCTGGCGCAATACCGACAAAATCAAAAGTGCGAAGCACGACAGACACGAAGTGGCTGGATTTTGGAGGTGAAAGAGGTAGACAATTAAAAGGTTGTCGAGTAGTTAGATTTATTTGTTCGAATGAAAGGAGGGGGAATATGATATTGTCTTTACAAGGATGTATGGCTGTTGGAAAAACAACCGCAGTTCGATATATACAGGAAAACGCTCCATATATTAATATCAGCTATGAAATCAATAGTGATATTGTTGAAGAGGTAAAAAGACGAAATCTTGATAAAAATATTTATGAAGATTATTTGGAAATACAAAAACTCTGGCTTGGAAAAGAAGTGGGTCGTTATGAGAAAGCAAAAAAGTATCCTTGTAGTATAATGGATTTTGGAGCTGAGGAGATTGAATTCTATACTCTAAACTATCCCCAAAGTATAGGAGCTGATTGGGAAATAAAAAATGCTTTAAAAAGTGAATTGGATGCAATCAGAAAATGTATGCCAACGAGAATTTTATTTTTAGATGCATCGGACGAAGTGCTAAGAAGACATAAAGAGAATGATAATACTAGAAGTCGTAATTTCTTTGAGCATCATTTACAAAATATGATGCCATTGAAAAGAAAATGGTTTATTGGAAGAGAAAATGTTGATGTACTCATGGTTGATGATTTATCAGCAGATGAAGTTGGAGCAAAAGTTAAAGAATGGTGTGATGATTGCATCAAAAAGTATGGAGCCACAAATTAATATATTGTTATTTTTCAAAAGAATTCGACAACTCCCAATTGGCTCAAGGTCAATTGTATGGCCTGGAGAAATCTACAACTCTGAATTTATAGGTGAGATCGTATGAAAAAGAAGAAAACTATTATAGTGATGATTTGTATTCTTGTGTTGTGGATTGCTATTGGTGTCGTTGATTATAGCAGAGTGCATAGTTTTGAAAAGCCAGTCTTTTGTGTTGGTACAGACCTTGCTTCCGATGGTGGTTCTGGTAAATATATTGGTCTGGGGTACTCTTTTGACATTAAGGGAAATTTTATGCCAGAAGATGAATTTCCAGGGGTGACGAAATGGACATGTTTTTTGTTTGGAATTGAACTGCAAACTCAAATAAGAGATTAAGGCAATTTCGATTTTTAGAGAAAGGAAAATTCCAGCTTTTATGTGTATGAGGTGACAAATGAAAAAATATGATTGTGGTTTTACTAAAGAAAGCAATTGGTTTAGATATCGTGCAGCAGCAATTATTATAGAGAATGATTGTGTATTGTTTGCAGGTAATGAATTAGAAGACTATTATTATTCAATCGGTGGTGGAGTTCATATGGGAGAAACTGCTGAAGATGCAGTGAAAAGGGAAGTTCTTGAAGAGACAGGTGTATCATATGAGATTGACCATTTGGCTGTAATACACGAGAATTTTTTTAACCAGAATAGTGGCACATTAGTAGGATTGGATTGTCATGAGATATGTTTATATTTCTTGATGAAACCAAGAGGTACTCAAGAATTACATAGTAACAGTACAACATTTGGTGTAAAAGAGAATATGTATTGGCTACCTATTAAGGATTTAGACAAATATAAGGCTTTTCCAAGTTTTATGAAAGATTATTTAAGTAGGAAAAATACAGGCATTGAACATATTATAACTGATGAAAGAAAGTAAATTTGCTATTTCTCTATGTAAAGAACCATACAACTCCCAATTCCTGAGGATAAATTATGATGGAAATTAAAAAAATTGATTACGATTTCTCAATATGTAAAGTGACAGATTATTCACTTGTAAAATTAGATTCCGAATACAGCTTTATTGGCAAGACGGAGGAAGAAAAATCACTGGTGTGCATTACAGCGGATGTGCCACCGAATACAACCGAAAGAGATGATGGATGGAAAGCCTTTCGCATTCAGGGTGTTTTGGATTTTTCATTGGTCGGAATATTGTCTGAGATTTCCGGGGTCTTAGCCGCAAAGCAAATCGGAGTTTTTGCAATTTCCACATTTAACACAGACTATATATTGACGAAAAAAGAAAATTACCGGAATGCTTTGGAAGTTCTAAGGAATGCCGGATATAGGATCATTGAGTGACAATTACGACTGAAAGAGGAATGACAAAGATAGATAACGGAAGAAAAGGAGACATAACAAAGTGAAGAGAAAAACACTCCGTATGACAGTGGTAATTTTGATGGCTGTTCTTGCTATGGCCGGATGTAATTCTAAACAGGCGGAAATGCCGGCTGCAAACAGCGGGATCGTAGAGACTTATGAGGGTACAGTCAGCTACCTTGGCCCGGAGGGGACATATACGCAGGAGGCGACGCGGCAGTTTTTTGGGACAGAGGGTGATTACAGGTCGCAGAAGACTGTCAGCGATACGGTTTTGCAGCTTCTTGACGGCAACTGCGAATATGCTGTTATTCCACAGGAGAACACGATCGGCGGCCCAGTCTATGATTATCTCGATGAACTGTTGTTACATGATAATCCGACGATTAAAGGAGAGGTAGAGCTTCCTATCCGTCAGGCACTTTTGGCGGTGCCGGGAACTGAATTGCAGGATATCAGGGTTGTATATTCCCATAAACAGGGCATAACCCAGGGAAAAGAATGGCTTAAGGAAAATCTCCCAAGTGCAGAGGTTGTAGAGGTATCCAGTACCGCCGAGGGTGCCAGAATGGTTTCGGAAAGTGATACCGGGGATTGCGCTGCCATAGCGTCAATTGGGGCATCGGAGGTCTATGGATTGTCTGTTTTGGCAGAGAACATTCAGCAGAACGAGGACAACAAAACGCGCTTTTATATTTTGTCAACGAAGGAAGCCTACACCGGGAAAGCAGACCGCATGGTGTTCTCGGCTGCGGGGGAAGCCGGAGATTTACCCAAACTCCTTGCAGCAATCTCCAAAAACGATCTGCCCATTATCAGCATTCATGACCGCCCGGAAAAAACCACTCTGGGCAGATATATTTATCTGATTGAGTGTGAAAACGGGAGTTATGAAGAGTACCAAAAAATAAGCGCGCTGCCTGAGTTTGAGTTTCGCTACTTTGGAGCATTTCCCATTCGGTGACAGACAAAGTAGCAGCTTGTTCAGGTGGGTATCAGCTCAGCCGATGAATTAAAAAAGACAGGCGCCAAGTCAGCCTGGCTGAAGATACAGGAGATTGATGAATCGGCCTGTATCAATCGGTTGATGGCACTTGAGGGTGCGATTCGGGGAGTAAAGAAAACGATGCTGTCAGATGAGGTGAAAGCTGATTAAAAAAAATTTTATCAGGAACATAAGAAATAGAAACGTTGGTATTTGAAGAAAAGATGAATACAGAATCATGATCAAATTTACGGAGGTTAACGAAAATGTTGGAAGTAGGAACAAAAGCGCCGGATTTTGAATTGCCGGATCAGAACGGAGAAATGCACAAATTGTCCGATTACAGAGGCAGGAAGGTAATTTTGTATTTTTATCCGAAAGATAATACACCGGGTTGCACGAAGCAGGCATGCGGATTCTCGGAAAGGTATCCGCTGTTTTTGGAAAAGGGAGCGGTTGTGCTTGGAGTCAGCAAGGATTCGGTTGCATCCCACAAGCGTTTTGAGGAAAAACAGAATCTGGCGTTCACAATACTGGCGGATACAGAGCGCAAGGTTATAGAGGCTTATGATGTGTGGAAGGAAAAAAAGAATTACGGTAAGGCATCTATGGGTGTAGTACGCACAACGTATTTGATTGACGAGGAAGGAATCATCATCAGGGCAAATGATAAGGTGAAGGCAGCCGAGGATCCGGAAAATATGTTGGGAGAGTTATAATATGTTATTAAGCATTGCATTAATTCTTGTGGTAGGAATGACAATGGGATGGATATGTCGGAAAGTAAAGCTGCCGAGCCTTTTGGGAATGCTTCTGACAGGAATCGTATTGGGACCGTATGTACTAAATCTTTTGGATGACAGTATTCTTTCCATCTCTTCAGAACTGAGAAAAATTGCGCTGATCATCATTCTGACACGGGCGGGACTCGGACTTGATTTGACGGGACTCAAAAAAATAGGAAGACCGGCTGTTTTTATGTGCTTTGTTCCGGCTTCCTTTGAAATACTGGGAATGATTTTACTTGCTCCGAAAATAATGGGAGTGTCCGTTCTTGAGGCAGCAGTTATGGGTGCTGTGCTTGCTGCAGTTTCACCGGCAGTTGTGGTTCCGCGCATGGTAAAGCTGATGGAGGAAGGATATGGTACAAAGCAGGGAATTCCGCAGCTGATCCTGGCCGGTGCATCGGTAGATGATGTATATGTGATTGTATTGTTTTCTACATTCCTCGGAATGATGCAGGGAAAAGGTGTTTCGGCAGTCAGCTTTATCAATATTCCTGTTTCCATTTTGCTGGGAATTGCAATAGGACTTATACTTGGTGCGGCGCTTTCCCTTTATTTTGAAAAAGTTCATATCCGTGATACGGCTAAAGTGTTGATCATTTTGAGCATATCATTCTTTCTGGTTGTGATAGAAGATACCCTTATGACGCCGATTACCTTCTCGGCGTTAATAGCAATCATGTTTATCGGAATCGGACTTAAGAAGAAAAGAGAAGTTGTGGCGGTTAGGCTGTCCGCAAAATATGGAAAACTCTGGGTAGCTGCTGAGATTTTTCTGTTTGTGCTGGTTGGTGCCACGGTAAACATCACCTATCTTAAAAATGTGGGAGTGAAGGCTTTGATTCTGATAGCCGGTGCGCTGATTTTCAGAATGCTGGGAGTCTTTGTGTGCCTGCTGAAAACCGAGTTTACAGGAAAAGAGCGATTGTTTGTCATGATGGCATATACGCCAAAAGCAACGGTTCAGGCTGCAATCGGCGGAATTCCGTTGTCACTCGGACTTGCCTGTGGCGATATTGTCCTTACGGTTGCAGTTCTTGCAATCGTCCTTACCGCACCGCTTGGCGCATTTGCAATTGACCTTTCCTATAAAAAACTGTTACTTAAGGAATAAAAATATTGCTATATGATTGAAAGAGGCATGAAGAGTGGAAAAAAATTTGAAAAATAATCCTTTGATAGAAAAAATGAAAAGTACCAAAGAGGTTGTCTGGATCAATCCTGACAAAATACCATTTTCGGAAGCAGAAGATAAGCTTTTGCTCGGAAAAGAAGATATCAGAGATGCTTCGGAGAGATGGAAGAGATTTGCACCGTTTTTGATGAAGGCTTTTCCGGAAACGGAAGCATCAGGAGGTATTATTGAATCTCCGCTGGTCGAGATCCACAATATGAAAAATGTGATAAACAGAGAGTATAACAGTAACCTTAAGGGAAGATTGCTGCTTAAAAAGGACAGTCATCTTGCTGTGGCGGGGTCTGTAAAAGCCAGAGGCGGTATCTATGAGGTTTTGAAACACACAGAGACACTTGCATTACAAAACGATATTTTGAAAGAAAATGAGAGCTATGAAAAGCTTGCCGATGATAGCAGCAAAGCCTTTTTTCAGAACTATACAATACAGGTTGGCTCAACAGGTAATCTGGGACTCAGTATCGGTATTATCAGTGCGGTGATCGGATATCATGTAGTGGTACACATGTCAGCAGATGCAAAGCAGTGGAAAAAAGATCTTTTGCGCGGATACGGTGTTGATGTAAGGGAATACGAAGGGGATTACGGCGAGGCTGTTAAGAAAGGAAGAGCCTTGTCAGATCAGGATGCGACCAGTTACTTTGTGGACGATGAGAACTCAAAAGATTTGTTCCTTGGCTATGCTGTTGCCGGAGAGCGATTGCAGAAGCAGCTGGAAGAAAAGAATCTTGCTGTGGATGATGCACATCCGCTTTTTGTATATCTGCCATGTGGTGTGGGAGGTGCACCGGGCGGTATTACCTTTGGACTGAAACAGATTTTCGGGGATCATGTGCACTGCTTTTTTGCAGAGCCGGTGCAGGCACCATGTATGCTTCTTGGCATGGCTACAGGTCTGCATCATGACATTGCAGTAGAAGATATCGGACTGAGCGGAAACACATCTGCAGACGGACTTGCAGTAGGAAGAGCATCAGGATTTGTCGGAAGGCTTATGGAGCCGATTCTGAGCGGGGAAGTTACTGTCCGGGATGACAGGCTCGATGACTATATGAGAGCATTATACAGGGCAGAGTCCATATTTATTGAACCGAGTGCCTGCGCCGCATTTCAGGGACCTGTATACTTAAATCAAAGTGAAGAATTTCAGAAATATCTGTGCCTGAATCAGCTTAACGACAAAATGGAAAATGCAATTCACATCGTGTGGGCAACGGGAGGAAGCCTGGTTCCCCAAGAGATGGTAAAAGAGTATCTGGGAATTTGAAATGATAGGAGATGCACATGAAGGAGACATTTGCAATCCCGGCTGTTGGGGCGATTATTGTAAAAAAGGTTGAAGATGATGAATTTATCTTAGTGCAGAACAGAAAAAAGAATAGTGGGGATGGAACGGATGGCCTTCTGGAGATTCCTGCCGGAAAAGTACGCGAGTATGAGAATATATTCGAGGCATTGCGGAGAGAGGTTTGGGAAGAAACGGGATTACATATTACGGTTATCAAGGGAGAAGAAGACAGCACTTTTTTAGATGTAGCAGGGAATAAGACGATTGCATTTTCTCCGTATTGTGTGACACAGAATTTATCAGGGGCTTACTCCATAATTTTGAATACTTTTTTGTGCGAAGCGGAAGGGGAACTTCTTGAACGGACAAATGAGACGGAGAATATTCGCTGGATGAAACGTGATACCTTAAAGGAGATCGTGGATAATTCACCGGAGAGTATCTTTCTGATGCATGTCAATGCGCTACGAAAATATTTGAAATAGAAAGATTTACCCGATGCGGGTCAGAACAAGCAGTTTGCTATATGTAACCAGTGATTGCTTGACATACAATCGCAACGATTGGAGGGATATAATATAAAGGCAGAAAATGTAATAGGTTTGGTTATTTATCTGGCAGTAGCCGCCTTTATGATGGGAATTGGAATTTCTCAATTAAAAAGCAAGAAACCGGTCGGATTCTACTCCGGAGAAAACCACCTGCAGAAGACGAAATATCCGATGTGAGAGCATGGAACAAAAAGCATGGATTGATGTGGCTGATTTATGGAATGGTCATCATGGTTTCCTATGGAATAGGAGCTATTGTGGGTGACACAATTTGGTGTGTCATTCCTATGTGCGGCGGCATTATGATTCCTTTGCCCATCATGATCTGGTATCATCACAGATTAATAAAGTGTTACAGAAATTGATGGTATTTACCCTCAATTTTTGGAAGCTACTCTGATGGATGGACAAATAGAAAAGGTGAGAAAAATAGAAATGATATATTATGAGGATAAAAAACTGTTAGTGCGTGATATGGTGCAGAGCGATGTTCAGATTATTACAGATGAGGAGATTGCACAGGGCTGGAATCAGACTACAGAAAAATATGAAATGAGATTACAGCATCAATCGGAAGGGATTGCAATCTCTTTAGTTGCTGAATATAAAGGAAAGGTGGCAGGATACATAAATGTGTATCCTGATTCAAAATGGGGAGCATTTGCCAATCAGGGTTATCCAGAAATTGTTGACTTTGGCGTATTTGAAAAATATCGCAGAAACGGTATTGGCAGTATACTGATGGACGTAGCAGAAAAAATAGCTTCCGGATATTCTGACACTGTTTACCTTGGAGTCGGTCTGCATGGCGGATATGGAAGTGCACAAAGAATGTATGTGAAACGCGGCTATATTCCTGACGGTACCGGAGTATGGTATGGAGAACAGGTTTGCCCGCAAAATGTAGATTGCTGCAATGATGATGATCTGGTTTTATATTTGTACAAAAAGTTTTGAACAAGCAGTGTTGAAACTGTCCGCACTGAAGTTACGGACTGGCGCAGAAGGGCATATGAGAGTCAAAGTATATCAGAAATATGATGTTGCGAGGGTATAAACAAGCGTTTCTGACTTCTTATACCCCTCTATAACAGTTTTACAGTTAAAAAAGCTGTAAACTACTACCTATACAATGGACACGCGTAAACAGTGGGTACAGATAACTCCAAAGGGCAAGTTTACCTTTGCAAAAACAGGTACGCATCAAATTACCTGGCTTTTTTCAACGCCTGAATCAGAAGTGTAATCCATGCCAGCATAAACACACACCTCCCTCTGATAATAGTGTATGCAGGCAGCCGGGAAATAATGCATGACCGAAATGCTGCATCACAGAAATCTTATTTTAATTTTTTTATAAACGTGGTATCCTTTTATAGAAAAGAAATGAAAAAGTCTTTTTGCAAGAGCAGAGACGAAAGCAGTGACAGACACAGAGGATTATCCATGCAGCGGATCAATGAGGATTTAAGGACAGGACAATTGAAAAAGATGTATCTTCTCTATGGAGAGGAGGCATACCTGCGAAAGCAGTACAGAGACAGACTTAAAGAGGCCATCATCGGTGATGATACCATGAATTACTATTACCATGAGGGAAAAGATGTGGTGATAGGAGAAATCATTGACTTGTCGGAGACCATGCCCTTTTTTTCAGAGAGAAGATTGATCGTACTGGAGAACAGCGGCCTTTTTAAAAGCGGTGGTGAGGAGCTTGCCGCCTATCTGTCACAGCCTGCTGAGACCACCTATTTTCTTTTTGTGGAGACGGAGGTAGACAAAAGGAGTAAATTGTACAAGACACTGCAGTCAAAAGGATATGCCGCCGAATTTGCCGTTCAGGATGAAACGACGTTAAAAAAGTGGATCCTCGGCATGGTAAAGAAGGAAGGAAAAAACATATCGCCATCTGCCCTGAACTATCTTCTGGAAATGACCGGAACCGATATGGAGAACATCAGGAAGGAAACGGATAAACTGTTTTGTTACTGCCTTGACAAAGATGCCATCGAAATTGATGATATTGAGGAGATCTGCACCAGACGGCTCAGCAGTCACATTTTTGATATGGTAGGTGCGATTGCGGACAAGAAACAGAAGCAGGCCCTTTCCCTTTATTATGAGCTTCTTGCGCTGAAGGAGCCGCCCATGAGAATTCTGTTTCTGGTGGCCAGACAGTTTAATCTGCTGATGCAGGTCAAGGAGCTGCAAAGAAAAGGCTTTTCAGCCAAGGCAATCGGTGAAAAGGTAGGGCTTCCCGGTTTTATTGCGGGGAAGTATGTGACTCAGTCCGGACGGTTCTCGAAGGAAGAACTCAGGGAAGCGGTGGAGGCCTGTGTGGAGGCGGAGGAAGCCATTAAGACAGGAAAGATGAATGATAACATGAGCCTGGAGCTTTTGATTATCAAATACAGTTGTGAGAGAAAAAATTGAGATAAGGAAAGGAAGTAAAAAATTATGAGTATGATCGATGAAGTGAGAAGTCAGATGATGACAGCGATGAAGAACAAGGAAAAAGACAGAAAGGACGCGCTGTCCATGCTGCTTTCCGCATTGAAGAACAAGGCCATCGATAAGAGGGCTGACCTTACCGAGGCAGAGGAATTTGAAGTGGTGAAGAAAGAAATCAAGCAGACAAAGGAGACCATGGAGCTTGCTCCGGCGGACAGAACCGATATCAGGGAGGCATGTGAAAAGAGACTTGCTGTTTACCAGGAATTTGCACCCGAGGAAATGAGCGAGGATGCCATCAGAGCGGAAATCCAGTCAGTGCTTTCTTCGCTTGGTATTACGAAACCCTCTGCCAAGGATAAAGGAAAGGTTATGAAGGAACTGATGCCTAAGGTAAAGGGCAGAGCAGACGGCGGTCTTGTCAATAAAATCGTGGGAGAGTTGTTGAAGTAAATATGAAAAGCAAGCTGACCACTCTGTGCTACATTGAGAAGGACGGAAAATATCTGATGATGCACAGGGTTTCCAAGGAGAAGGATATCAACAAAGGAAAGTGGGTCGGTGTGGGCGGTCATGCCGAAGAGGGGGAAAGCCCCGAGGACTGTCTCTTAAGAGAGGTGAAGGAGGAGACGGGACTGACACTGACCGATTACCGCTTCCGGGGAATTGTCACTTTTGCCAGCGAGGGATATCAGACAGAGTATATGTGTCTGTATACGGCAGACGGTTTTATCGGAACACTTACAGAATGTAATGAAGGTGTTCTTGCATGGGTGGATAAAAGTGAAGTTCCCGGTCTGAATCTGTGGGACGGTGACAGACTTTTCTTTGACCTGATCGATCGGGAGGAGCCCTTCTTTTCATTAAAGCTCTGCTATCATGAGGATGGAACCTGGTATCAGGCACAGCTAAACGGCAGGGAACTGGAGCTGTTTGATATCTGCGATGAGAACGGTGTCCCCACAGGCCATGTGAAGGAGCGGACTATGGTGCATCGTGACGGTGATTTTCACAGAACCGTGCATATGTGGGTCATCAGAAGACGGGAGGATGGCGGCATTGATGTGCTGCTCCAAAAGAGAAGCAAAAACAAGGACTCCTATCCGGGATGCTACGATATTTCCTCCGCAGGGCATATACATGCGGGAGATGATTTTGTAACCTCGGCATTAAGGGAACTTTACGAGGAGCTTGGAATCAAGGCAAAGGAAGAGGATCTGAGATTTATCGGATATCATCTGGGAGATTTGAAGACCCGGTGCTGGGGGAAGCCTTTTCTGGATCAGGAGATCAGTGCGGTTTATCTATATGAAAAGCCGATAGACGCAGAGAAGCTGACTCTGCAGGAGAGTGAAGTGGAGGAAGCCGTGTTTATGGACTATGATGAGATTCTTGAGAAAATGGCGGATGGGAGTCTCAAGAACTGTATCTATCCCGGTGAATTTGCCATGATAAAGGATGCCCTGGAACAAGGATACTCACCGGATCAGGTCAAAGTGGCTGAAAAGTTTCACCTCTAAGTGTTCCTGCTGATAGCAGATCACATGCTTGTAAATGGTGATCACAGAGATCAGAAAGCATCCAAGCCTTACAGAAACAAAAGGCACTCTGAAAAAAACAGTCAGCGAGAACAGAAAGAACGTAAGGATAGAGCGGAAAAGATGAGGCCTTACAACAATTACCGTTGAAAAAAGAATGTAAAAGAATGCAAGTGCGGCAAAGGGGTACAGCTCCGGAAAAAGTGCCAGCACGACACCGAAGGAGGCAGCGATAGCTTTGCCTCCTTTTTGTCCCATAAGACCATTTGCAAAGTGATTTTGTGCCTGTCTGGAACCGAAGTGCAATAGACATTCCATCACATACAGAAAAGGAAAAGCATGACCCAGAACGGGCGCTGCCATGATGAAGGCAAAGGGAAGTCTTGAGACATCCACCCTGCGGGCGGCAACGAACACAGGGATAAAAGCTTTCAGCAGTTCCATGCAAATCACAAGACAGCCGGCTCCGAATCCCACATACTTGAAAACATTGGCAGTACCGGGATTGCCGTCATCACTGACTTTGCGGATATCGACATGGTGAAAATATCTGGGAACCAGACTGGCATAAAGAACACTGCCGGAAAGATATCCCATGATAGTATAAAGCAGGTATTTCATAACGTGATCATTCCTTTATTGTCCGGCCAATCAGACCGTAGTCTCTTTTGTTGTATCTGTGTTTGCTGTGATCTCTTCCAGCAGAGCCACAATGTCGGCTGCGGCATGAGGTTTGGCAAAGTGCTTCTGGGTGTTTATCATAGCATTTCGAATCTCTTTATTTTCCACTAAAGTGATTCCCTGAGAGATCTGAACGTGTATGCGTTCAGAGGCAAGGGCAAGTCCTCTGGAAACAAAGAATTCCCTGTTTTTTGTTTCACAGCCGGGGATGGCGGCAGTGTAGACCACAGGTATGTTTTTGACCAGTGCTTCCGTGGAAGTAAGTCCGCCGGGTTTCGTAAAAATCACGTCACTGGCGTCCATATAGTCCGAAACGTGCTCGGTAAATCCGATGATGTGAACATTTTTATTTCTGTAATAAGTATATTTTAAGATACGCTGCGTTTTTTTATTGTTTCCGCAGATGATAATCAGCTGCTCGTCATGGGTCAATTTTCTCGTCAATTCGAATACAAACAGATGCATTTTGCCAAAGCCCATGCTGCCGCTCATGACCAGATAGACAGGTTTGTCGGCGGGCAGGTGAAGCTTCACTTTCGCCTTTTCCTTATCAGTTTTCTTTTGGAAGGAAGGACTGACAGGAATACCGAAAGGATACAGCTTTTCGGTAGGAAGTCCTCTCTCAATATCTTCTTCTGCCAGATCCTCATGAGGAATAATATAATAATCACATTCCGTTTCTTCAAAAAAGGGAATGCAGGTGTAGTCGGTACTAATCACTACCGTAGGCGGAATGTCCATATGGCGGCGTTTCATACAGGTCATCATCTCGGCAGGAAACAGATGAGGCATGACCACTGCGTCAAAATGATTTTCGTCGAGATATGCCTTCAGGCGTTTTACCATCAGTGTATTGGCGTAGTAAACGGGCGATTTATGCCGGGAGGAACTGATCCTGCTTCCAATCTTATAAATAAATCCAAAACCTCCGGGGGCTTTTCCTGCTGCCAGCAGATAGGCATTTCCGACCTTAGATGCAGTTTTATCGCTTTTCAGGGAGAAGGGATCGAGCATGACGGCCTCATGCCCCCTTTTTTCCAACTGTTCTTTTACGGCTTTGCCGGCTGCGTTGTGACCGCCGCCGGTACTGCAGGATAAAATCAGTATCTTCATAAAAACCAAGTTCACTTTCATTAAAATAACCGGAAAAATGATACTTAATCCGGATAAAAAGGATTATAAAACATAAATAAAATTATGGCAAGAATCATAGGATTTTTATAAATTGTTTAGAATTGAAACATTGATTTTTTTTTTGATTAGGAGTAAGGTGTCCTATTAAGGGAGTGATTAAGATGGGAAACCCCATGGTGAGTATTATTGTGCCGGTTTATAACGGTGAAAAGTCGATTGAGAGATGTTTAAGGAGCATCCAGAATCAGAGTTATACCAATATTGAAGTGATTGTGGTCAATGACGGAAGTACGGATCACACGGAAAAAGTGATCAAAAAATATGTAGAGGAAGATGCAAGATTTCATTACATAAAGAAAGACAATACCGGAGTTTCCGACAGCCGGAACATTGGAATGGCATCTGCAAAAGGGGAATATTTCCAGTTTGTGGATGGGGATGACTGGCTGGTAAAACAGGCAACGGAAGAATTTGTGAGGACAGCACAGCTCTATGACTGTGATATGGTGATTTCGGATTTTTACAGAGTATGCGGAAGAAAAATTATGGTAAAAGGCCATATCGATATGGGACCTGTCATTACCAGGACCAAATTTGCGGAATACATGATGAAAGCACCTGCCAATTTTTACTACGGTGTTTTGTGGAATAAGTTTTTCAAGGCAGATATTATCAGAAAGTTTTCCCTTGTCTGTGACACGGATCTTGACTGGTGTGAAGATTTCAGATTCAATCTGGAATATCTTCAATATGTGGGAAATGTTGGCGTGATCGACAGACCTCTGTATTATTATGTAAAGACAAAGGGAAGTCTTGTGGATACCCAGGCCGGCAGTCTGCAGCTTACCATTAAGACAAAAAGAAAGCTTTTTGATTACTATAAGGAACTGTATCAGGCACTGGATCTCTATGAGGAAAATAAGTTGAAGATACAGATGTTTTATCTGTCTTTTGCCCACGATAAGAGCAAAAAGACAAAAACGGCATAGTCGGTATCGTCTCGGAAAGGAACAAAAATATGAAAGAAGTGAAGCAACCAAAGAAACCGTTAATATTTTATTATCTGATTGTATTGATTGTTATGATGCTTTTGAACAGTCTGTTATTTCCAAGGCTGTTGAAGCAGAAAGTGGAAACCGTGGATTACGGTACTTTTCTGAATATGGTCAGTGAAAAGCAGGTGGATACCGTTCAGATTGAAGGAGATTATATTTATTTCACAGATAAACAGGAGAAGCCTGCATTTTATCAGACCACAACCTTTGATGATCCTGATCTGGTAGACCGCCTTCAGGCATCCGGCTGTGCCTTCGGAAGAGTGGTGGAGGAGGAAATGTCCCCCATCTTAAGCTTCCTCATCAGCTGGATCCTTCCAATCGTGATTTTTGCACTGCTGGGACAGTGGCTCTCCTCCAAAATGATGAAAAAGATGGGTGGCGGCATGTCCTCCATGCAGTTTGGAAAAAGCAATGCCAAGGTCTATGTGGAATCCAGCACGGGTATTAAATTTGAGGATGTAGCCGGAGAGGATGAAGCGAAGGAAATCTTAAAGGAGATCGTAGACTTTTTGCACAATCCGCAGAAATATCAGGAGATCGGTGCTTCCATGCCAAAGGGCGCTCTGTTGGTAGGTCCTCCCGGAACAGGAAAGACATTACTCGCCAAGGCAGTAGCCGGGGAAGCGGAAGTGCCGTTCTTCTCCATTTCAGGCTCCGAGTTTGTGGAGATGTTTGTAGGTATGGGTGCAGCCAAAGTAAGAGATCTTTTTAAACAGGCAAATGAAAAGGCTCCCTGTATTGTATTTATAGATGAGATCGATACCATCGGCAAGAAGCGTGACAACGGTGGTATGGGCGGCAACGATGAAAGAGAACAGACCTTAAATCAGCTGCTCACGGAAATGGATGGATTTGATGGTTCCAAAGGAGTTGTGATTCTTGCAGCTACCAACAGACCGGATTCTCTTGACCCGGCGCTGCTTCGGCCCGGTCGGTTTGACAGACGTGTTCCTGTGGAACTCCCGGATCTTGCAGGAAGAGAGGCTATCTTAAAGGTACATGCCAAGAAAGTGAAGCTTGGTGATAACATTGACTTTAATGCCATTGCCCGTGCAGCATCCGGTGCATCCGGCGCAGAGCTTGCCAATATGGTAAATGAGGCAGCACTGCGGGCAGTGCGTGACGGACGGAAATTTGTGACTCAGGCAGACCTTGAAGAAAGTATTGAGGTTGTCATTGCCGGTTACCAGAAGAAGAACAAGGTGCTGTCCGACAAAGAAAAGCTGATCGTGTCCTACCACGAGATCGGACATGCACTGGTGGCTGCCCTCCAGACCAATTCAGCTCCCGTCACAAAGATCACCATCATCCCCAGAACTTCCGGCGCGTTGGGATATACCATGCAGGTGGATGAAGGGGAACGCAACCTGATGAGCAAAGAGGAGATTGAAAATAAAATCGCCACCTATACCGGCGGCCGCGTGGCGGAGGAACTCATCTTCCACTCCATCACCACAGGTGCCTCCAACGATATTGAACAGGCCACCAAGCTGGCAAGAGCCATGATCACCAGATACGGTATGAGCGAGGAGTTCGGTATGGTGGCTCTGGAGACGGTGAGCAATCAATATCTGGGCGGTGACACTTCTCTTGCATGCTCTCAGGATACGGCAAAAGAAATTGACCAAAAAGTGATTGAGACGGTAAAGACACAGTACGAAAAGGCAACAAAGCTTTTGTCGGAAAATATGGCAAAGCTTCATGAACTTGCAAAGTATCTGTATGAGAAAGAGACCATAACGGGTGAGGAGTTTATGCAGATACTGAATTCATAGAACCGCGCAGAAAAGCAGGTAAGACACAATAAACGAAAAAACGTTTACAAAAAGCACGAAAACAGGTTGACAATAGTGCTCTTTTCTCCTAAGATAGAGATACACCCATTGCACTGTAAAAGCAGAGAGTGACAGGGAAGTCTTAGAGGAAAGGAGCATTTTTTATGACTGATACCGAGCTGATCTTAAGCAAAATCGACGAATTGCGCACGGAGCTGAAGGGCGACATAGCCGGACTTCGCACGGAGCTGAAGGGCGATATTGCCGTTCTCGACACCAAAATCGAAGCGGTTCAATTGGGAATCGTGCAGTTAAATGACAAATTGGAATTCATAGAATATGGGCTTCAGAAGGAAATTGAGACTACATATGATCTGGCAACCGAGAATGCCGAGAAGATAAGTATATTGATGGCGGACAGGGAGAAGGCCAGAAAGCGCAAAGCAAAGCTTCGATTGATCTCGGATTACAGGAGATGATGGTGAGCGGAGTGCATTGATAAGAGAAGGGGCTGCACTCTGTATTAAAAAATTTCCTTGCGTATCAGTTTTGAAAATGAAAAATGACGAATTATATTTTTGACCTATATGGTACATTGGTGGATATTCATACCAATGAATCAAAGGCTTCTCTGTGGAAAAATATGGCACAGATTTTTTCCATGATGGGTGCCACATATACTGCACCGGAATTAAAAAAAAGATATAAAGAACTGGCAGAGAGAGAACTTCATAAAAAGCTTCTATCGTTAAGAGAAGAATTTCATGACAACAGTATTGTTGAGGCGGATATCGAAATACAGCTGGAAAATGTGCTTGGCAGTCTGCTAGCGGAGAAAGGACTTGCTGTTGATGAAAGAATGATGGCACAGATGGGGATTACATTCCGAAGCCTATCACTTAGCTATATCAGACTTTATGAAGGAGTGCCGGAACTTTTACATAAAATTCATGAGAGTGGGAATAGGGTATATCTTTTGTCAAATGCCCAGCGTCTGTTTACCGAGCCGGAGATGAGAATGCTTGGGATTTATGACAGTTTTGACGGTATCCTTTATTCCTCCGATGCAGGCGTAAAAAAGCCTTCTGTCCATTTCTATGATCTGTTGTTTCAAAAGTATGGACTGAAAAAAGAGGAATCTGTGATGATTGGGAATGAGCACCGGGCAGATATCCTGGGAGCGGAAGAATATGGAATAAGGAGTATGTATATTTTTACCGCACAATCAGGCAGAAAGCCGACAAAGCTTCCGGAAAATTGCAGAGAGATCAATAAGATTACAGAAGTGCTTCAGTGTGACTAAAGTGGGAAGGTAAATGCTTATGAGAGAAGAGTGTAAGCGTAGATTTGAACCGGTAATTGCAGCTATTAACCGTCTCCTGCAAGAGAATGAAAAGAAAGACGAGGCATTACTGGTAGCTATTGACGGAAGATGTGCCGGCGGAAAGACAACATTGTCAAATTATCTGGAAACAATTTATGACTGCAACGTATTTCACATGGATGACTTCTTCCTGCAAGAGTTTCAGAGAACAGAGGAACGTCTGCGGGAAACGGGCGGCAATGTGGATTACGAGAGGTTTTACTGTGAGGTGATTGAGCCGGTTTTACAAAGGAGAGAAGTCCGGTACCGGCCTTATAGCTGTGCGCTTAGGAAAATAACCTCCGAAAAGACAATATACTTTAAAAAGTTGAATATTGTGGAAGGCTCCTACAGCTGTCATCCCTATTTCGGTGAGGTTTATCAGCTTTCTTTCTTTTTGGACATTGACAGGAAGGATCAAATTGAAAATATCCGTCAGCGCAACGGGGAAGAAATGCTTGGAAGATTTGTGGAAGAGTGGATTCCAAAGGAGGAGGCCTATTTTGCAGAATACGGAATCAGAGAGAAAGGAATCAATATTTTCTGGAAACCGTACTTGACAAAAACGGGAACCCCTACTAAGATTAATAGTAATTAATAAAAAGGTTGTGAAAAAGAGGAGTACCTGCAATTCTGCTTCTAACAGAGAAGATGTCTCACTGGCTGAAAGGACATTTGAAGAAAGGTGCAGGGAAGGTAGCTTTGGAACCGGAGAGCCGAAACCGTTGCAATCATTTTACGATGGCGTGTAAGTTTTCCCGCTTTATCCCCGTTAGCGGATAAGACTCTTGAAATTGTTATACTAATTTCAGCAGTCGCTAAGTGATAAGAAAAGGTGGTACCGCGTATATACGCCCTTTGCAGACAAAAGGTTTGCAAAGGGTTCTTTTTTTGCAAATCTGAAATTATCAACTGTATTGAAGAAGGAGAACGAAAATGAGCAAAGAACTTGCGAAAACCTATGATCCCAAAGGGATTGAGGACAGAATTTACCAGAAGTGGCTTGACAAGAAATATTTTCATGCGGAAGTTGATCATTCTAAGAAACCTTTTACCATTGTGATTCCGCCTCCGAATATCACAGGACAGCTCCACATGGGGCATGCCCTTGACAACACCATGCAGGATATCCTGATCCGTTATAAGAGAATGCAGGGATACAATGCACTCTGGCAGCCGGGCACGGATCACGCCAGCATTGCCACCGAGGTTAAGATCATTGAAAAGCTCAAAGAGGAAGGTATTAACAAGGAAGATCTGGGAAGAGAAGGCTTCCTTGAAAGAGCCAGGGAGTGGAAAAAGGAGTACGGCGGACGTATTATCAGCCAGTTAAAGAAGCTTGGTTCTTCCTGTGACTGGGACAGAGAACGTTTTACCATGGATGAAGGCTGCAACAAGGCAGTTACCGAAGTGTTCTGTAAGATGCATGAAAAAGGCTGGATCTACAAGGGAAGCCGTATCATTAACTGGTGCCCTGTCTGTAATACCTCCATCTCCGATGCCGAGGTTGAATATCAGGAACAGGCAGGCCATTTCTGGCATATCAAATATCCGCTCATTGAGGAGGACGGCAGTGTCAGCACGGAAAGATTCCTGGAATTTGCAACCACAAGACCCGAGACCATGCTTGGAGATACTGCGGTAGCGGTAAATCCTGAGGATGACAGATATAAGGATATCGTTGGAAAGAAGCTGATGCTTCCTATCGTAAACAGGGAGATTCCCATTATTGCGGATCCTTATGTAGATATGGAATTCGGTACCGGCGTTGTTAAGATCACACCTGCCCACGACCCCAATGATTTTGAGGTGGGAAAGCGTCACAATCTGCCTGAAATCAATATTTTAAATGATGATGCTACCATCAATGAAAACGGAGGAAAATTCTGCGGCATGGATCGCTACGAGGCGAGAAAAGCCATTGTGAAGGAACTGGATGAGATGGGTCTTCTGGTTCGGATCGAGGATTATTCCCACAATGTAGGTACCCATGACAGATGTAAGACCACCATCGAACCCATGATCAAAAAGCAGTGGTTTGTGAAGATGGATGAGCTGATAAAGCCTGCGGTGGAAGCGGTGAAGTCCGGTGAGATCCAGCTGATCCCCAAGAGAATGGAAAAGACCTACTTTAACTGGACCGACAATATCCGTGACTGGTGTATTTCAAGACAGCTCTGGTGGGGACACAGAATTCCCGCTTATTACTGCGACGAGTGCGGCGAAACGGTAGTGGCAAAGGAAATGCCGGCAAAGTGTCCGAAATGCGGATGCACACACTTTACACAGGATCCCGATACTCTGGATACCTGGTTTTCCTCAGCCCTCTGGCCTTTCTCAACCTTAGGCTGGCCTGAGCAGACGGAGGATCTGAAATATTTCTATCCCACAGATGTGTTGGTGACCGGTTACGATATTATTTTCTTCTGGGTTATCCGTATGATCTTTTCCGGCTATGAACAGATGGGTGAAAAACCGTTCAAGACAGTATTGTTCCACGGACTGGTGAGAGATTCCCAGGGACGTAAGATGAGCAAATCTTTAGGAAACGGTATCGACCCTCTTGAAATCATCGATCAGTATGGTGCAGATGCGCTCCGCCTAACCTTGATCACAGGAAACGCTCCCGGAAATGATATGCGTTTCTATTATGAGAGAGTGGAGGCGAGCAGGAACTTTGCAAACAAGATCTGGAATGCTTCCCGTTTCATCATGATGAACATGCCTGAGGATGAGCTAAAGGTGGAGAATCCTGTTCTTGAACCTGTTGATAAATGGATTCTTTCCAGGTTAAATACATTGATTAAGGATGTGACAGATAACATGGACAGCTTTGAACTGGGAATTGCGGTTCAGAAGGTTTATGACTTTATCTGGGATGAGTTCTGTGACTGGTATATTGAGATGGTAAAGCCCCGTCTTTACAATTCAGACAATCAGGCAAGCAAGGACGCCGCTCTCTGGACCTTAAAGACTGTGCTGATCGATGCCTTAAAGCTGCTTCATCCTTATATGCCTTTTATCACCGAGGAAATTTTCTGTACACTGCAGTCTGAGGAGGAATCCATTATGATCTCCAAATGGCCTGAGTACAAGGAAGAGCGGAGCTTTGAAAAGGAAGAAAGAGATATCGAGATCATCAAGGAAGCAGTAAGAGGGATCAGAAATATCCGTACGGAAATGAACGTTGCACCCAGCAGAAAAGCGCAGGTATTCGTAGTCAGTGAAAATGAGGACATCATAGCTGCCTTCACAGAAGGAAAGCTGTTCTTTGAATCTCTGGCGTATGCTTCCGAAGTGACCATTCAGAAGGATAAGACCGGTATTGCGGATGATGCGGTATCCGTGGTGATTGCCAATGCCACTCTTTACATTCCTTTTGCGGAACTGGTTGATCTGGGACAGGAGATAGAGCGCCTTAAGAAGGAGGAAAAGCGTCTTGCCGGAGAACTTGCAAGAGTGAACGGTATGTTAAACAACGAAAAGTTTATGTCCAAGGCACCGGAAACCAAGATTGCGGAGGAAAGGGCAAAACTTGAGAAGTATACCCAGATGATGGAGCAGGTAAAGGAGAGACTTGCCCAACTTGAAAAATAGAAGTGAGGCAATTTATGATCACATATCAGGAAGCAGAACAATATATTTCAGACATCCCCAAGTTTGCCGGTAAACATACACTTGAGGATACGCAGAGACTTCTTGCCCTGCTTACAGGAAATACAATAAAGAGTAAAATAATACATGTTGCAGGCACAAACGGAAAAGGTTCCGTTTGTGCTTATTTGCGTTCTGTTCTGATGGAGAGCGGAGCAAGTGTGGGCATGTTTATTTCCCCTCATCTGGAAACCACAAGGGAGAGAATATCCATCGGAAATGATATGATCCCAGAGGAAGAATTTGTGCGGATTTTTGAACAGGTAAGGAGAGTTGTCAGAGAAGATGACAGGCAGTGTATCCTGAACGGGCAGGAACCGGGCAGCAATCATCCTTCCTACTTTGAATTTCTTTTTATGATGGCCATGACATATTTTAAAGAAAAAGCGCCGGAATACATTATTCTGGAAACCGGACTTGGAGGCAGATTGGATGCCACCAACAGTGTTTCAGGGAAAAGTGTCTGTGTGATCACGGAAATAGGGTTTGATCATATGCAGTATCTGGGTAATACTCTCGAAAAGATCGCAGGTGAAAAGGCGGGGATCATGGAGCCTTCCGTACCGGTGGTATTTGCGGATAAACGACCGTCGGTTACGGGAATTTTGAAGAAATATGCAGAAGAAAAGGGATGTCCCGTACATTTTGTCACAAAAGATGATATTACAGAAATAAATATCGGCAATAAAACCATTGATTTTTCACTGCGTACTGGTTATTATAAATATGTTGGTTTATCTCTTAACGGTAGTGCTTGTTACCAGACGGAAAATGCTTCCCTTGCAGTGAAAACGCTAGAGATCCTCATGCAAAAGGATAAGAGGATTTGTGAGGAACGCATAAGGAGAGGACTAATGAAGGCGTACTGGCCGGGGAGAATGGAGGAAGTATTTCCGGGAATCTATCTGGACGGTGCCCATAACGAAGACGGAATAGAAGCATTTTTAAATTCAGTGAAAGAAATTCCCTGCGAAGGCAGAAGACTTTTGCTTTTTGGAGTTGTGCAGGATAAGCAGTATGAGAAAATGATACGGCAGATTGCATCTGCGGATCTGTTTTCAGAAGTTGCAGTTACGGTTTTAGAAACAGACAGAAGTGCTTCTCTCGAAAAATTAAGAGAAATTTGGGGGCAATATAAGATTTGTTGCTTTTTCCATCAAGATGCACAGGAAGCATATCATCATCTGTTGTCAGACAGAAAAGAAACAGATATCATTTATATTGCCGGATCACTATATTTGATAGGACAAATGAAGTCCCTGATGAGGAGAATACCGGATGATTGACTTTGAAGAAGAATTAAAGAAATTCCATCCCAGCCTGGAGGTTGAGGATGCAGCGGAAGCCATTTATGGTCAAGATCTGACCGACGTGGCTGATATATTGATTCAAATGGTTGAAAAGGCGAAAGAAAAAACGGAAACAGAAGAGGAGTAAAACGGCATGATTTGTTATAATTGCGGATGCCGTTTGTCCGAACACGACTTTTGTACAGGCTGTGGAGCAGATGTCTCTCTTTACAAAAAGGTAATGTTTCTGTCCAATCGTTTTTACAATGACGGTCTTGAAAAGGCGACGGTAAGAGATTTGTCCGGGGCGATTGTAAGCCTTAGACAAAGTATTAAATTTAACAAAAATAATATCGATGCAAGAAATTTGCTGGGACTGATTTATTTTGAGACGGGAGAGGTTGTTTCTGCCCTGCGGGAATGGGTGATCAGCAAAAATCTGAGGCCCAAAAAGAATATTGCGGATGATTATATAGATATGATCCAGAACAATCAGGCAAGGCTTGACGGAATCAATCAGACCATCAAAAAATATAATCAGGCACTGCTTTATTGTTATCAGGACAGCCAGGATCTTGCCATTATCCAGCTGAAAAAGGTTCTTTCCAATAATCCCAAATATGTGAGAGCTCATCAGCTGCTTGCTCTTTTGTATATCAATGCGGAGGAATGGGAGAAGGCAAAGAGAGAGCTGGTGAAATGCTCTCAGATCGATACGGGTAATACGACCACACTTCTTTATCTCAGGGAAGTGGATCATATGTTGATGCCGGAAGAGGCGGCAAAGAATGTCCCCAGAAAAAAAACTCCTTCCGATGAAATTATTCGTTACCAAAGCGGTAACGAAACCATTATACAGCCTGTGAACGACAGCGAGAAAAAAGGGGTATCCGTACTGCTCAATCTGGGTATCGGCTTAGTAATCGGTATTGCGATTGCATGCTTTTTGATTCTGCCGGCCAGAATTCAGAGTGCCAAAGCAGATATCAACAGCGAGCTGCGTGTGGTCAGCGAGCAGTCTGATGCCAAGACGGCGACCATTGACGAGCAGGAGCAGAAGATCCAAAGCCTTACCGATGAAAATCAGCGTTTATCCGAGGAACTTCAGGTGCTTCAGGGAACGGACGGAGCATTGCAGGCAACGGACGGATTGATGATGGCGGTAAATGCTTATCTGGAAAATCCGGAAGATATTGAAACCATTGCCGGGTATATGGAAGCTCTCGAGGTGGAAGAGGGAGCGGAAGAGGAAAAGAGAACAGACTCTTTTGAAACCTTAAGAACCGGATTCCTTGCTCTTGTGGGAGAACAGCTGGCAGATTATTACGACAAGCTTGGAGACGACAGCTACCGTGCAGAAAACTACGAGGAAGCAATTCCCAACCTGAGACGGGCATATGAATATGACAATACGAATGAAGATGCACTGTTTTATTTGGGAAATTCCTATAGAGAAACAGGAGACACTGACAAGGCAAAGGAAATTTACGCTCAGATCATGGATAATTTCCCGGATACGGACAAGGCAGGCAAGGCTGAAACTTATCTGGCGGAAATCAATAACGAGAATTAGATATAAAAAATCGATAGCAGAGGATACGAAAGAGAACATGTATATGACATGTTCTCTTTTTTTGTAAGGCAGTCTTTTAAAAACCACCTGCTATGCAGGTGTGACAACAG
>CAMEIH010000036.1 GCA_945917985.1 uncultured Clostridium sp.
TCAGGAAGAAAATATGCCGTATTTATGCGGCGTGTGGCGTTTCGCAAACGCCTAAATCATAGTATAAAATAGAAAGGAAAAGAGAAGATGAAGACGTTAAGGGAGATTGCCTGCGGACAGACCGTTAAGGTTTCAAAGCTTACCGGAGAAGGCCCGGTGAAGAGACGAATCATGGATATGGGCATTACCAAGGGAGTGGACATTTTTGTGAGAAAGGTAGCGCCTCTCGGAGATCCGATAGAAGTGACAGTGCGCGGCTATGAGTTGTCTTTAAGAAAAGCGGATGCCGAAATGATTATCGTGGAGTAGTTTTTTACACAATGGTTAGTAATAGCTAACCTTAATTAGATTAAAGGAGAATATGATTATGTCAGTTAAAATTGCACTTGCAGGTAATCCGAACAGTGGTAAAACAACATTGTTCAATGCGCTGACCGGTTCCAATCAGTTTGTGGGAAACTGGCCGGGGGTAACAGTCGAAAAAAAGGAAGGTAAATTAAAAGGCCATAAAGATGTGATCATCATGGATTTGCCGGGTATCTACTCTTTATCGCCCTACACACTTGAGGAAGTAGTTGCTAGAAATTATCTGATCGGTGAGAGACCGGATGCCATCATCAATATAGTAGATGGTACCAATATAGAGAGAAATTTGTATCTTTCCACTCAGGTCATGGAGCTTGGTATTCCTGTAGTTATGGCAGTCAACATGATGGATGTCCTTGAAAAAACAGGAGATAAGATTCATGTGGAAAAGCTCAGCAAAAAGCTCGGCTGCGAGGTGGTGGAAATTTCCGCACTGAAGGGAACCGGTATTCAGAAGGCTGCAGAGAAGGCAGTGGCGCTTGCACAGAAGAAAGCTTCCGTAAGCCCCGTACATACCTTCTCACAGAAAGCAGAAGAAGTGATTTCTGCAGTGGAAGGTAAACTTGGAAATTTCGTAGAGGAGGAACAGAAGCGTTTTTTTGCCATCAAACTGCTTGAGAAAGATGATAAGATCCGAGAACAGATGAAGTCAGCTCCCGATGTGTCTGTTGAAATTGCCCGGATGGAAGCTGCCTTTGATGATGATACCGAAAGTATCATTACCAATGAAAGATATGAATATATTTCCTCCATCATCGGAGAATGTGTGACAAAATCGAGAAAGGAAAAGCTGACTACCTCAGATAAGATCGACAGAATCGTCACAAACAGATGGCTGGCTCTTCCCATCTTTGCGGTAGTTATGTTTATTGTTTATTATGTGTCGGTTACAACGGTAGGTGACTGGCTGACCGGATGGACCAATGACACGCTGTTTGGTGAGTGGATCGTTCCGGGAGCGCAGAGCTTCTTTGAGGGCATCGGATGTGCAGACTGGCTGACTGGACTGATCGTGGACGGCGTGATCTCAGGTGTTGGCGCTGTGCTGGGATTTGTTCCCCAGATGCTGGTGCTTTTCCTTTTCCTGGCATTTTTGGAGAGCTGTGGTTATATGGCGCGTGTTGCTTTCATTATGGACCGTATTTTCCGCAAATTCGGTCTTTCGGGAAAGTCCTTTATTCCCATGCTGATCGGCAGTGGCTGCGGCGTGCCCGGAATCATGGCATCCCGTACCATTGAAAATGATCGTGACCGCAAGATGACCATTATGACAACAACCTTTGTTCCCTGCGGCGCAAAGCTTCCTATTATCGCATTGATTGCAGGTGCTTTCTTTAACAATGCGGGATGGGTATCATGGAGTGCGTACTTTGTGGGTGTGGCAGCCATCATCTGCTCGGGTATTATCTTAAAGAAGACAAAAATGTTTGCGGGTGATCCGGCACCCTTTGTAATGGAACTTCCTGCCTACCACTGGCCTACTGTTGGAAATGTGCTAAGGAGTATGTGGGAACGCGGGTGGTCCTTTATTAAGAAGGCGGGGACCATCATTCTCTTATCCACTATCGTTCTCTGGTTCTTCATGAGTTTTGGATGGGCGGACGGCGGCTTTGGTATGTTGGAGGCAGAGCAGCTGAATGAGAGTATTCTGGCGAAAATCGGAAGTGCGATTGCATGGATCTTTACACCGCTTGGCTGGACACAGGCAGGAGAGGGCTGGAAGATGGCCGTTGCGGCTGTTACCGGATTGATCGCAAAGGAAAACGTGGTAGCTACTTTCGGACTTCTCTTCGGATTCGCGGAGGTTGCGGAGGACGGAGCGGAAATCTGGGGAAACCTTTCAAGCGTGATGACACCTGTGGCATCCTACGGATTTCTGGTATTTAATCTTTTGTGTGCACCCTGTTTTGCGGCAATGGGCGCAATCAAACGGGAGATGAACAATGCGAAGTGGTTCTGGTTTGCCATCGGCTATCAGTGTGTGCTGGCTTATGTGGTTTCCCTTTGTATTTACCAGATCGGCACCCTGATTACAACAGGTGCATTCGGAGTGGGAACTGTCGTTGCATTTCTTCTTGTCATCAGTATATTGTATCTGTTGTTCAGACCTTATAAGGAGGAAGCATAATGGCAACTTTTTTGGTAGGAGCGGGATTGCTTGCATTGGTAGGAATGATCATCAGAAGCATGATCCGCGATAAGAAAAATGGAAAATCATTACAGTGCGGCTGTGATTGCAGTAAATGTAAAGGCCATTGTCATTAGACAAAATGGAGGATGGTATGTCTCAGGATTTGAGCGGACAGAATAGGAGAAATAAGGATACGGCAAGTTTCCACAGAACGGAAATGCAGAAAGAAATCGTATTGCAGAAACTGCGGGAACAGGGCTGCAGGATCACAAGGCAGCGGCAGATGCTTCTGGATGTAATCTTGCAGGAGGAATGCGCCAGCTGCAAGGAAATCTACTACAAAGCGGCATCTATCGATTCGTCCATCGGTTCTGCAACGGTATACCGCATGGTCAATCTTCTTGAGGAGATCGGTGCCATCAGCCGAAAGAATATGTATAAGATATCCTGTTGCATGAATTGTGACAAGGAGGATGCCTGCATAATAGAACTGGATGATAATACGGTATGCCGGCTTTCCGCACATGACTGGTACCGGGTGATCTCGGAAGGACTGAAAATGTGTGGCTATGTGAAAAATCAGAAAGTCAGAAATGTTACAGCGGATCCCTGTGCAAATGACTGCTTCTGCTAAATAAATATATGCTTTTTGGTTTCCTGTGTTATAATAGATGAGAGTTATTGAGGACTCATGGGGAAAATACAATCAGGAAACGAGGTAAGTGCGATGCAGCAAAACAACAGGAAAATGATCAACGGAAAAAGTATTATACTGGGAACCTGCTATTATCCGGAGCAGTGGGACAAAAAGCTCTGGGCGGAGGATCTTGACAGGATGCTGGCTGCAGGAATACAGGTAGTGCGTGTGGCAGAGTTTGCATGGAATAAGTTTGAACCAAGAGAAGGGGAATATGATTTCACCTTTTTTGATGAATTTCTTGAACTGGCCGGAGAAAAAGGAATGAAGGTGATTTTCTGTACCCCCACAGCCACACCTCCGGCTTGGCTGTCCACCAGATATCCGGAGATTTTGAATGCGGATCAGGATGGTAATTTATATCGTCACGGAAACAGAAGACATTACAATTACAATTCTCCCGTATATCGTGAGTTTGTTGCAAAGCTGACAGAGCAGATGGGTGCCCATTACGGCGCACATCCTGCAATTATCGGCTGGCAGCTTGATAATGAACTGAACTGTGAGACGAATGAGTTTTATTCCGAAAGTGATACGAAAGCTTTTCGAAAATTCTTGCAGGACAAATATGAAGATCTGAATGCGCTGAACGCTGCCTGGGGTACGGATTTCTGGAATCAGACTTACACGGACTGGGAGGAGGTTGATGTTCCGAGACGTACAAATAATAATACGACAAATCCTCACAGAGTATTGGACTATATTCGCTTTATATCTGACAGCACCTGCAGCTTTGCAAAATTACAGGCAGATATCCTTAGAAAGTATATAAAACCCGATGATTTCATTACCACCAACGGTATTTTTGACAGGATCGATTATCAGCGTATGCAGAGGGAAAGCCTGGATTTTATTACCTTTGACAGCTACCCCGACTTTGCTTACGGGCTGGATGACTATGATGAAAAGGATCTATTCAAAGACAGATGGTGGAGTATGAAACTCACTGAGGTGCGTTCCACTTCACCGGTGTTTGGTATTATGGAACAACAGAGCGGTGCCGACGGTTGGACCAACAGATTGGAAGCTCCCACACCCAAACCGGGTCAGCTTACGCTCTGGACCATGCAGAGCATTGCTCATGGCTCTGACTATATCGGTTATTTCCGTTGGAGGACCAGTATCATGGGAACGGAGATTTACTGGCACGGTATTCTTGATTATTCCGGCAGAGATAACAGAAGGCTCCGGGAAGTGAAAGCTGTCTCTGAAAAAGTCAAAAAGCTGCAACCCGTTGCCGGAGCGGAATATGCGGCAAAGATAGGGATTCTGAAAGATTATGACAACAACTGGGATACCAATTACGATAACTGGCACAGGAGAGTGGAAAGACAGAGCCAGGATTCCCTTTTCCTTGCCCTGCAGCAGCTCCATGCACCGTTCAATTATGTTTATCTTACGGAAGAGACAAAGACGGAAGATTTGAAGAAGTACGAAGTGTTGTTTTATCCCCATGCAACCATTCTCACCAAAGAGAAGGTGGCGCTTCTGGAAGCATATGTGGCAGATGGCGGTAAGCTTGTCATGGGTTGCCGAACAGGTTACAAAGATATGACAGGAAAATGCGTGATGGATTATCTGCCGGGACTTGCCTCCAAAGTTACGGGAACAGATATTCCGGAATATTCTTTTGTTTCCCCGGAAGATAAACATGTGTATGTGGATTGGGATGGAGAAAAAGTGGAAGCGGCGATCTTTAACGATATTCTGGCACCGGCCTGTGAATCGGCAGAGATTCTCGGAACCTACACAAACAGTTATTATGCAGGAGAACCTGCCCTCATCCGCAATTCTTTCGGCAAGGGAGAAGCTTATTACTTTGGCGGCGCTTTTGCGGTGGATACGGTGAAGCTGTTTGCAAGGAAACTGAAGGTGGCAGAACCCTATAAAGAGGTGATAGAACTTCCGGAGTGCTGCGAACTGGCAGTAAGGGAGAAGGACGGCAGACAGTTCCTGTTCGTCTTAAACTATCAGCCCCTTGAGGAGCAGATCGTGTTGAAAAAGCAGGCTTTTGACATGCTTGCGGAAGAAAGCAGGGAAGGTAATGTAACGCTGGCACCTTATGAGACAAAGGTTTATGAACTTTAAGGCAGTGATATCATAAGAATATCATCAAAGTTAATTTTTGTATTTACAATCTGCAGTAACCGGCTGGTTTCGTCGATACGGGCGACCATGCCGGTTATTTTGATATATTCATCTTTATGAAAATAAACTGCGGTAATGACCTCTCCCCGCCTGATCAAGTGCATCCGGCGGTCAAGCTCTTCTTCCATTTCAGGAGAAAGCTCCACTTTTTGAACAATGATCTTTTCTTTGGCGGCAAGTGCCTCCGGAAGCCCCCTTAAGGCGGCAAAGGGCATGAACTGTTTTGCTCTGTCAGCAATAGGCATTTTGTTTTTGGGTTTAGCAGCCACTTCGGTGTCCTCCTATCTGATGATTTCGTTCTCTTGTAGTTGCGCCCTCCTGAAGATTCATTCCTTTCAGAATGGCATCTTTTCCGAATTTGTTTTTGATGCTGAGAACAGCTTTCTGAATTTTGCGCGTTTTTTCCAGTTCCTCTGCGTCTGTAAAGAAATTGTATTGATGATATTCCTCCGGCATCACATTGTTGCAGGTGATATTGATCCGCTTGATGGTGAGGGAGGAATTTACAATCCGGTCATAAAGGGCTGTGACAGCCGGGATGATCAGGATATCGGCATTGGTTTCATCACTTAAAGCGGCGGTTCCGTGGGCAGAGGGAACATTAAGGCGGTTGTCGTAGCCGATGTGCAGGGTGACGGATTTGGTGATCAGATTTTTTTCTACCAAATCAAGGCAGAGAAGATCCGTCATTTCCTTCACCACCAGTTTCCCCTCTTCAAATCCGTAAGGACGGGACAGTACCTGACCGCTGGACAGGCAGTTTGACTGGGCTTTGTAGGATTTGATATCGGCGATGGTGACAGGCTCCCGTCCCCATGCATGATCAATCAAAAGCTCGGCATCGATACCGAACAGATGATACAACAGGTTTTCATCGGCATGAGCGATATCTCCCATGGTAAAAATACCTACAGTATTGAGCCGTCGTACAGTTCCGGGTCCTACTCTCCAGAAATCCGTAAGCGGTTTGTGGTTCCAGAGTGTTTTGCGGTAAGCTTCTTCCGTCAGTTCCCCGATAAAGTCGGGAGAGTGCTTGGCGGTAATATCAAGTGCCACTTTGGTGAGATAGAGGTTAGAGCCGATTCCGCAGGAGGCACGAATCTTAAGTCGGTCGTATATTTCCCCGATGATGCGCTGTCCCAGCTCTCTGGCTGTCAGACCGTAAAGAGACAAATAGTCGGTTACATCCATGAAGGCCTCATCGATGGAGTACACATGGATGTCATCCTTGGAAATATATTTCAGATAAATACTGTAGATTTCTGCGGCATAATCGATATAGAGCTGCATCCTGGGAGTGGCGGCAATATAGGTTACATTCTTTGGAATTTCGAATACACGGCATCTGTTTTTGATCCCGAGCGCTTTCATGGCAGGGGTGATGGCAAGGCAGATCGTTTTTTCGGTCCGTTCAAGGTCTGCAACGATAAGGTTAGTAGTCATGGGGTCAAGCTCCCGCTCCGCGCATTCCACGGAAGCGTAGAAGGATTTTAAGTCAATACATAAATAGACTCTTTCTTGCATTTGAAGGCACCACCTTTCCTGTCTGTGTGATTTGAGGGCAGATCCGGGGGAAATTTACGTTTCCGCTGCCGCCGGATTCTGCTCTTTGCGTAAATTATAACACATAGAACATACGTTTGCATATGGTAAATTTGTGAAATATTACCTCTTTCATAAACAGAACAAATGTTCTATAATGGTTGATACCAGATAGAGAGAAGGAAAAGAGAATGGGAAATATTGCGGAAAAAGACAGACTGGCGGATGTGATCTGTCAGCACAGGCGGGATGGAACGATCATTCCGATCAAAATCAGGATCATGGATGACGACGGAGAGTATCAGGCATACCAGATACAGGCATATAAGGATCTGACGCATTATGGGGACTGCACAATGCCAAACGGTATCAAGGCGGCAAATCATATGTGGCAGTTTGAGTGTAAAATTGTTGTTTTTGACAGGGAAAAGAAAATCCGGCTTTTTTACAATGCTTATGAGAACAGATGGAAGGTATCGGATATTTTGTAAAGAAAGACGGAGGGCACGAAGGAAAGGCAGAGGCTTGAATGAGTTTGGAAAAATGTTATAATTTAGACATATGACATAACTTTAGGAGATGATAATTTGAAAGTAATTGTAATAATCTTGATTGCTATTATCATACCGGTGCTGCTTACGGTGCTGGTAAGCCTTGTCTTTATCCGGAATATCCTGACATCACCTTTCAGCAAGAAAGAGCTTGACAAGGGCGGGGCGGAATTTGAAAAAGAAATGTCGGATGCGGAGATTACAAGCTATGACGGATTAAAGCTGCAGGCGAAATACCGGCTTTCGGATAAAGGAAGCCATGACTGGATTATATCCATTCATGGCTACAAGGACAGCCATAAATTCATGCTCCCTTATGGAGCCACTTTCTGTGAGAAAGGATATCATGTGCTTTTGCCTGACGACAGAGGACACGGGAAAAGCGAAGGCAGATATATCGGCATGGGATGGCTTGATAAGGAGGATATTCTGAAATGGATTCGGTGGATCGTAAACAGGGACCCGGAGGCAAGAATCATTCTCCATGGTATTTCCATGGGCGGAGCCACCGTCATGATGACAGCCGGAGAAAATCCGGATCATGTGACAGGCTATATTGAAGACTGTGGGTATACCAGCGTCTATGATATCTTCGCCTGTGTGATGAAGCGGGATTATCATCTGCCTGCTTTTCCTATTCTTCATTGTTGCAGGTTGATTGGCAAATGCAGGGCAGGCTATGACTTCAAAGAGGCTTCCTGTGTGGAGCAATTAAAAAAATGCAAAAAGCCCATGCTTTTCATTCATGGTGAGAAGGACAATTTTGTGCCTGTGAGTATGGGATATCAGGTGTATGAGGCATTCCCGGGAGACAAGGAGCTTTACATAGCAAAAAATGCGGGACATGCACAAGCTATGGATGTGGACCCGGATACCTATTTTGAAAAGATATTTGACTTTATAGATATGCGGATCAAAAACAGAAATAATATTTGACAAGTAAGAGACAGGACAGCGATATGATAAAGAAACCACAATACAAAAAAGAAAATATTCGCATTACTCTTGATATGGCGTGGCCTTCGATCATTGAATCCTTTTTTGTGGCATTTGCAGGACTGATTGACTCGTTGATGGTAAGCTCTCTCGGATCCTATGCCGTTGCGGCAGTAGGGCTTACCACACAGCCCAAGTTTATGGGACTGGCCCTGTTTTTTGCCACAAATGTAGCTGTTTCCGCCCTGGTTGCAAGGAGAAGAGGAGAGAGAAAGCAGGAAGAGGCGAACAGAATCTTAAGCACGGTGCTTGTTTTTATCATTGCGGCAGCCATCGTGATCAGCGTATTGTCGGTATCTCTTGCCGGACCGATCATTTCTTTATGCGGCTCCAATGCGGAGACTCACGACAGTGCGGTGGCATATTTCAGAATCGTCATGGGCGGTATGATCTTTAACTGCATTCAGATGGGCATCAATTCGGCTCAGAGAGGCGCCGGAAATACCAGGATCACTATGCGTACCAATGTGACTTCCAATACCGTCAATATTATTTTTAATTATCTTCTGATTAACGGACATCTGGGTTTTCCTGCCCTTGGCATTCAGGGAGCTGCTCTTGCGACTGTTCTCGGAACGGTGGTTGCCTGCATTATGAGTATCCTGTCTATCAGAAAAACGGATGGTTTTATCAGCCTGCCTTATATTATCAGTCATAGAATAGGACCTGCTTTTACCTGCTTTACGCATTTGATTCGGGTTGGTTACAGCGTCTTCTTTGAACAGATCCTGATGAGAATCGGATTTATGCTGACTGCGGTGATGGCGGCCGACCAGGGAACTGCGGCTATGGCTGCCCATCAGGTGGGAATGAATATTATGGGGCTGTCCTTTTCCTTCGGAGACGGGCTTCAGGCAGCGGCGGTTGCGCTGATCGGGCGAAGTCTCGGAGCTGGGGATGAGAAGCTTGCCAAGGAATACGGAAAGTTATGCAGAATGTTCGGCATTATCATTTCCGTGTGCCTTGTTCTGATTTATTTCTTTGGAGCAAGGCCGTTCATGAGTCTTTACTTTGAGGAAGAGAATATTATTTCCATCGGTGTTGGTATCATGCGGGTTATTATTTTTGTTGTGGTATTCCAGATCAGCCAGGTGGTGTATATGGGATGTCTGCGGGGAGCCGGGGATACTCTTTATACAGCAGTGGCATCTACTGTCAGCGTTACCGTGATCCGTACCCTGGTGTCATATCTCGGAGGCTATGTATTTGGACTTGGTATCATCGGAATCTGGCTTGGAGTACTGGGAGATCAAATTTCACGTTTCCTGTTTGCATCTGTCCGTTTTAAAGCGGGAAAATGGACAAAGATCAAGATATAGAGGTGAAAATGCTAAATCGTTTATTGAGTATCATTTACATATTATTGAATAAAGGAACGATAACTGCGGCAGAACTGGCACAGAGATTTGAAGTGTCTGTTCGTACCATTTACCGGGATGTGGAAACCCTGAGCATGGCAGGGATTCCCATTTATGCCAAGAAGGGTAAGAATGGGGGCATCTGTCTTACGGAGCAGTTTGTTCTTGATAAGATGCTGGTCTCAGAGGAAGAGCAACAGCAAATTTTAGCGGCTCTTATGAGCGTTCAGGAGACAGGAGCCCAGGATGAAAAGGAAACCTTAAGAAAACTCCTGGAATTTTTTAAAACAGAACCTTCCAATTGGGTGGCGATTGATTTTTCCGACTGGAGCGGAAGAAGAAAAGAACTGTTTGAGCAGATCAAGACTGCTGTCTTAAAACATCAGGTCATGCAGTTTGATTATTACGGACAGTATGGTGAGATGAGCAGCCGGACGGTGGAGCCTTTGCAACTCATTTTTAAAGATTATACATGGTATCTTTTGGCATATTGCAGGACAAGACAGAACGTGCGGTTATTCAAGGTACTTCGCATGAAAAGAGTCATAGTTTTAGAGGAGCACTTTGAAACCGGGAGAAGGCATGAGGAAATCAGGTCAGATGAAAAACCAGGGAATACAGAGGCAGAATTTACAGAGGTTACCTTATGGATAGATAAGAAGGAAGCCTATCGTATATACGATCGGTTTGAGGAAGAGGAAATCTCTGTTTTGCCGGATGGCAATTATCAGGTTCGTTTCAGGTGCCTTTTGGACGATTGGGTTTACGGAGTGATTTTGTCCTTTGGACCGGCGGCTAAAGTGCTGGCACCTAAGGAAGTACAGAGGGAGATAAGGCAGCGCGTCGGCGAAATGGCAGCGTTGTATTGACAGTAAACCATGAAAAAGGATTTGACACAAGGATCTATTACAAAAACCATGTTGCTGTTTGCAGGCCCCATGATACTGGGAAATTTGTTGCAGCAGTGTTACAATATAGCGGACACTCTGATCGTAGGGCGTGTCCTGGGAGCAAACGCTTTGGCAGCGGTAGGGTCGGCGTATACACTGATGACGTTTCTGACTTCCGTGATCATAGGGCTTTGTATGGGAAGCGGAGCTGTTTTCTCCGTTTATTTTGGAAAGAGAGAGTATGGACAGATGAAAAACAGGATGGTGATCTCTTTTCTTTTTATCGCTGCAGTGACCATACTGATGAGTGTGTCTGTATTTGCCGGTATCCATGGTATTTTACGACTTATGCAGGTGCCGGAGGAGATTTTTGATCTGATGGCTGATTATGTGTGGGTAATCTTTTTCGGGATTTTTTTTGTATTTTTATATAATTATTTTGCCTATCTGCTCCGTGCAGTGGGGAATTCTCTGATTCCGCTTGTTTTCCTTGGAATTTCTACAGTCCTGAATATTGTAATGGATGTTTGGTTTGTGGTCTTTTTACATCTGGGGGTAGAGGGCGCTGCTTTCGCTACCGTGCTTTCCCAGATTTTTTCAGGGATCGGAATCGGAATCTATACCTGGCTTCTTGAAAAAGACCTGCGGCCCTGTAAAGAAGAGCTTTCTTTTGAAAAGCAGGCCGTTTTTGATGTGGTTCGAAATTCATTTGCAGCCTGCATCCAGCAGTCGGTGATGAACTTCGGTATTCTCATGATTCAGGGACTTGTCAACAGCTTCGGCACTGTCGTTATGGCAGCTTTTGCGGCGGCAGTGAAGATAGATTCCTTTGCCTATATGCCTGCACAGGAGTTCGGAAATGCATTTTCTCTTTTTATTTCCCAGAATCACGGGGCAGGAAAAGAGGAGAGAGTAAAGCGGGGAATGAGGGAGGCTGTCAGGGTATCTGTTCTGTTCTGTCTGTTTGTCTCAGCAGTCATTTTTATACTGGCTCCACAGCTGATGAAGATTTTCATTGATGGCAGTGAGTTGCAGATCATCGGAACAGGGGTACAGTATCTGAGAATTGAAGGTGCTTTTTATTGTGGTATCGGTCTTCTGTTTTTGCTTTACGGATTTTACCGTGGCGTGGAAAAACCGGAAATGTCGCTGGTACTTACGGTGATCTCATTAGGAACCAGAGTCTTGCTGGCCTATACATTGGCACCGCTTCCGTCAATCGGCGTTTCGGGAATTTGGTGGGCAATTCCCATCGGATGGTTCCTGGCAGATATAACGGGAATTATGTGTATCAGGAAGGTAAGTGGTTATTCATTTTTCTGGAGCAGTAAATAGTTTGAAAAAATTTAAAGATATCATGATAATATGACACACAGATGTCATATTATCATTGTTATAGTAATCCTGTCAGAATGAACTAAATTGAGAAACGGAGGATTACAAAAATGGCAGTCACCTGTAAGGAGGGGGAGTCATGTTAGAAATACCTGAAAGCACAATCATTGCAGCACAGTTGAATGAGACTGTAAGAGGGAAGAAGATCACTGAGGTGGAAACGGAGCATACGAAACACGCTTTTGCCTGGTATCATGGGGATCCATCATCCTATGCAGAGAAAATGGAGGGCAGAAGAATCGGAACTTCCACAGGAATCGGCTGTATGATCGAGATGGAGCTTGCACAGTCCGGGTACAGTTTTGTGGTTGGGGATGGCGCAAATATCCGTTACTTTGCTCCGGGTAGTAAAATACCTGAGAAGTATCAGACGCGCATCACATTGGAGGATAACAGTTCACTGATCTGTACCGTGCAGATGTACGGTTCCATGTTTTTGATTGAGCCTGCAAAATATGATAATCCCTATTATCTTGTCGGCAAGGAAAAACCGCAGCCCGGTACGGAAGAATTTGACTATGCTTATTTTACGGATCTGAGGGAGGATTTGTCGGGGAAAATTTCCATTAAGGAATTTCTTGCGACGAAACAGAGAATTCCGGGACTGGGCAATGGAGTGCTTCAGGATATTCTTTTGGAAGCGGGACTGCATCCCAAGAGAAAGATCAATACACTGAGAGAGGGAGAATGGAAAAGAACCTATGAAGCAGTAATTTGCATTCTGGATCAGATGAAAAAAGCGGGAGGACGTGACACAGAAAAAAATTTGTTCGGGCAGCCCGGCGGTTATCAGACAAAACTCAGTAAAAAGACAGTGGGAAAACCGTGTCCCTACTGTGGCAATACCATTCAAAAGATGAACTATATGGGCGGCACGGTGTATTATTGTCCGGTCTGTCAGGAGTAAAACAGATTTTCACAATTAAAGTAAAATCCGATTGTTTTAAAGAGGCCGGTAAGATATAATATGAATATAGTCATGGCTTTTTCGGATGACTATATCATACACCAGAAGGAGGATAATATATAATGCTTGCAACATTGGTACCGTTGTTTGATGAAACAATGGCAGTTGGCGCTTATTCTTTGTTTGCGCAAAAGAAAAATTATCTTTTAAATCCCAGTCTCCTTGGAACAGGAAGCTTTGACGGGGCAGGCACGATAGCAGGACTTGATATTATTCAAAGTATGGGAATTGAAACTATATCTGCAGATAAGGAAGTTTTTGTGGAAGTAAATAATATTTCCATTTTTTCCGATATTGATGAACAATGCAGCGCACCACATGAAAGGCTGGTTCTTTTGTGCGACAATACAGTGACTCCGGATGAGATGTATGTAAAGCGCTTAAAGGAATTGAAGGAGAAGAAGTATAAACTGGCAATCAGGAAGCTTCCCGTTGCTAAATTTGAGGAATATCGCCAGGTACTTCTTTTGATGGATTACATTCTTCTTGACCACAAAAAAATCGATATCAGTAAAGCAAAAATTTATTTTGCAAAAATTTATCCGAATATCAAACTTTGTGCCGTTAATGTGAATTCGCAGGAAGATTTTGATACCTTAAAGCAGGATGGCGGATATGATCTGTATGAAGGTGAATTTTTCCGTGTACCTGTTACCAGAGGACAGTCCGAGGTGGCACCCCTTAAAATAAATTACATAGAACTGCTTAATCTGGTGAATGACAGTGATTTTGACCTGACAAAAGCAGCTGATGTCATCGGAAGAGATACGGCACTTGTCATTTCACTGCTAAAGATGGTTAACAGAATGAGTGTCAATTCGGAAATTACTTCCATCAGACATGCAGCAGCTATGCTTGGTCAGAAAGAATTAAAAAAATGGATTAATACGGCAGTGACCAATGAACTTTGCGCCGATAAACCCAACGAGATCACAAGACTTTCCCTGCTTCGTGCAAAATTTGCGGAAAATCTTGCTCCTGTGTTTGAAATGGCCATTCATTCTTCAGAACTGTTTCTGATGGGATTATTTTCTGTACTTGATATTATTCTTGAAAAGCCTATGGAAGAAGCACTTGAAATGGTCAAGGTGTCCAGGAATATCAGAGAAGCCCTTGTTGATCATAAAGGTGATCTTTCCCAGGTGCTTGATTTTGTGATTCAGTATGAAAAGGCATCCTGGCAGGAGGTTTCCAGACAGATGGTGCTTAAGAACATTGAGATTGATCAGGTTTACGATGCTTATACGAAGTCACTTAGGTGGTATCGCGATCTGTTTGCTGCGGAATAAATATATTTGCAAATAGAATTTGATGAAACGGAATTATTCTACTCATAATGCATTATGAGTAGAATAATTTTTTGACACGACGATATAAAAATATTAGAAAGTATTAAGACAGGAGACTGCAAAGATGAACGCAGCAGATTTAAAGAATGACAAGTATTTAACTTATATTATGGAGGAAACGCAGAAGCTTCTTTCCATTGACAGTCCTACCGGATATACGAAGGAAGTGGCAGAGTATGTCTGCCGTGCTTATCGTGAAATGGGTTTTGAGGCGAAGATGACCGTAAAAGGAGGAATTCTGGCAGACCTGGGCGGAGAGGATAAAGAAAATGCCATTTTGCTCGAGGCACATGTGGACACTTTGGGTGCCATGGTGGCAGAAGTAAAGAAAAACGGAAGATTGAAATTAACACCGCTTGGTGGTTTAAATCCCAACAATGCGGAAGCGGAAAACTGCAGTGTCATTACCAGAGACGGCAGAAGATATGAGGGAACCTTTCAAATGGAAAACGCCTCCATTCATGTAAACGGAGAATATGATGATACCAGGAGAGGGTATGATGCCATGGAACTTGTTTTGGATGAGAAGGTTTACACCAAAGAGGAGACGATAAATCTCGGCATCATGCCGGGAGACATTGTGGCTTTTGATCCAAGAACAAGAATGACGGAGAGCGGTTATATTAAGAGCCGTTTTCTGGATGACAAGCTGAGTGTAGGGATTCTTCTGGGAATGGCAAAATACATGAAAGACAAGAATTCGAAGCCTGCCCGTAGAATTTATCATCATATTACCGTGTATGAGGAGGTTGGTCACGGTGCCTGCGGAACCGTTCCTGAAGGCGTGACGGAAATACTTTCAGTGGATATGGGCTGTGTAGGGGAAGGACTTGGATGCAGTGAACATCAGGTCTCTATCTGTGCAAAAGATAGCAGGGGACCTTATAGCTATGATGTGGTTGGGGCTTTGATTGAGGCTGCAAAGAAGGCAAAAGCGGATTTTGCAGTAGACGTTTATCCTCACTACGGATCGGATGCCGATGCAGCACTTTCGGCAGGTTATGATGTTCGCCATGGTCTGATCGGTGCAGGAGTTTATGCCTCTCACGGTTATGAGCGCAGTCACATTGACGGAGTGAAAAATACATTTGATTTGTTGAAAGCGTATTTACTATAAATATATATATAGTTACAGAAAGAATCAGGAACTGAAATCATGCAGGGAAAAGAAACGATAAAAGAAGTGCTTCAGAACAGAAAGCTGCTCTGCGACGGTGCATTCGGCACTTATTACGCCACAAAATTTGATACCGGGCAGCTGCCGGAACTTGCAAATGTGCTGTACCCGGAAAGAGTGAGGCAGATACATGATGAGTATATCGAAGCCGGAGCAGAGGTAATCCGGTCTAATACCTATGCCTGTAATACAACTATGCTTCTGAAAGAAATGGAAGAAGTAAAGAAATATATCAGAGGCGGATACAGGATTGCCTGTGAAGCGGCAAAGGAAGCGGGAAAAGATAAGGAGAACCGGCCGGAAATTTATGTGGCAGCGGATATCGGTCCGATTCCTTACACAGATGATGTTGACAGGGAGCGGGTTCAAAAGGAATATATTGAGATATGTGAGACCTTTCTCGAGGAGGGAGCAGAGTTTATTCTTTTTGAGACGTTTGCAAGTCTTGAGGATATTTTGCCTGCCATCTCCTTTGTGGGAGATAAGGCCTTTATCCTTGTACAGTTTAGTGTCAATCAGTTCGGGTACAGCAATGCGGGATTGAGTGCCCGCAGATTGCTGGAAGAGGCAGAGAAGCATAGTGAAATTGATGCGGCAGGCTTTAATTGTGGCGTTGGACCCGGACATATGCAGAAAATCATCCGGGCTTTAAAGCTCTCCCATAAGAAATTTCTTACTGCCTTACCCAATGCGGGTTATCCCAAGGCAGTCAGCAACCGAATGATCTTTTCCGACAGAAATATTGATTATTTTGCATCCAAGGTGAACGACATTGCCCTGGATGGGGCTGATATTGTGGGAGGGTGCTGTGGCACCACCCCGGAGTATACTCGTAGAATCAGCGCCATGCTCGATCACACAAAAACAGAAACTTCTTTCACCGAAGAAGAAAAAAGGGTTTTGCCGTCTCATCAGGAAAACCACGCTTTCTATCGGGGGAAAGAAGGAAAAAAACTGATTGCCGTGGAACTGGCGCCGCCCATTGGCAGTGATGATGAGAAGCTGATGGATGCTGCTCATCTGCTGAAACAAAGCGGAGTTGATGTGCTGACGTTCCCGGATTCCCCATCGGGAAGAACCAGAGCGGATTCTATTCTGATGGCGGAGAAGGTTTCAAGAGAAACAGGAATCTGCGTGATGCCTCATATCTGTTGTCGTGATAAGAACGCCATTGCCATGCGTTCCCAGCTTCTTGGTGCGTACATTAATCAGATTTACAATTATCTTGTGATTACCGGAGATCCCATACCGACCATGGTGCGCAATTCCGTGAAAAGTGTGTTCAACTTCGACTCGGTGGGATTGATGCAGATACTCAGCGATATGAACGAAGATCAGTTCCTGAAAGCTCCTGTCTGCTATGGAGGTGCCATCAATCAGGGACGAAAAAATCTGGAAGTGGAGATAGGAAGAGTAAAGAAAAAAATGGAAGCCGGAGCTACCTTCTTCCTGACACAACCTGTATCAACGAAAGAAAGTGCTGAGCGCTTACGGCGAATTAAGCAGGAGACAGGTGCAAGGATTCTCTGTGGAATCATGCCTTTTGTCAGTTTAAAAAATGCCATGTTCATGAAAAAT
Organism: uncultured Clostridium sp.; assembly: GCA_945917985.1. Classification (GTDB taxonomy): domain Bacteria; phylum Bacillota; class Clostridia; order Lachnospirales; family Lachnospiraceae; genus Suilimivivens. The sequence continues at coordinate 17,146 of CAMEIH010000036.1, forward strand.
GAGATGACAGGAATCGACGTGTCTGAGGAGGTCCTTTTAAGGTATCGTGCCGATATGACACGTGAGGAAGGAGAAAAAGCAGGAATTAATCTTGCGAAAGAGGTGATTGCCATGACGGGAGACTTTGTGGATGGGTATTATTTTTCTTTCCCCTTTAACAGAGTTCATATGCTGAAGGATATTTTAGACTAAGAAAGGCAGTTAGGATGGAAGATCGTTTTATTGACAAATTGTTGAACAAAGAAATAGATGCAGGCGGTATCAAATGGAAGTTTATAGACATTGCCTTTGTTATATGTATGTTTCTTTTTGCATTTATGGTCAGATGGAAACTGATGCCGATTGAATCTGCGGATTACTACGGCTTTCTCAAAGAATGGATGAGCACCATACGGGAAAACGGAGGCTTCCATTCGCTGTCCATGGAAATATCCAATTACACCTCGCCGTATATGTATATCATGACGCTTTTGTCCTATTTCAGCACAAATGACCTGTATGCACTGAAGCTGGTATCTGTGTTTTTTGACTATATGGCGGCCATTGCGGTGTTTAAAATTCTGTATCATATGACAGAGAGTAAAAGAAAAGCAATTTTGGGAATGGCGATTCTTCTTTTGTCACCTGCGGTTGTGATTGACAGTGCATACTGGTGTCAATGTGATATTATTTATACATCCTTTTTACTTTGGTCCTTCTATTATTTATTAAAAGATAACAGCAGAAAATCAGCTATCTTTTTCGGATTGTCCTTTATCTTTAAGCTGCAGTCCGTATTTTTGCTACCATTCTTTATTATCATGTGGCTGAAAAACAGAACGATTAAGCTCCGTCATTATCTGTATGTGCCGGTCATCTATGTGATCAGTATCATACCTGCCTGGATTGCAGGGCGCAGCTTTCAGAACCTGATGACGATCTATTTGAATCAATCGGGTTACTATCCCTGGGGAACATTAAACTATCCGAATATCTATGCGCTGCTTGGGGAAAGCATGCCGGATTTAAGGCATGCGAGTGAAGTGAGCGGTGCAGGAACCGTCATGACCATCATGATCCTCGGGTGTATTGCCTACTATCTGTACACAAAAAAAGTGCGGATGACGAATGAATTGATTGTCACCCTCGCACTTTTTACGGTTGCCATTACGGTATATTCTCTGCCTCATATGCATGACAGATACGGTTTTTTGATTGATCTGTTTGCCATTATTTATGGTGTAAATAACGTCAGAAAACTGCCGGTCACCTGCGGATTTACGCTGGTTTCCATTGTGACCTTCATGCCTTACCTTATCGGAACAGACATTGTGCCTCTGCAGTATACGGCGATTTTTCTTCTATCGCTGATCGTTTATGTGGGGTATGATCTTTACCGGCAGATACAGCAAAACGAATTGCCCGGGCAGTAACAGAAATCATAATACCAAAATCCAGTCCTTCAGCCACCTTAGCTTCATTCCCCATTCTCTGTCCACTGGAAAACCGGAGACCACAGGGAAAAACACAAAGAAGACGATAACAGCAGTTGCCAGATATATGGTAACTGCTTTTTTGCCCCATGAAAACCGTTTTATGATACAGTCAAAGGTGTATCCCATCATCAGTATGACAAAGAGAATAGCAGGGAAATAGTGATAAATAAAGGTGATGCGGCTGATACTCATCCAGGGTACATACTGGGCAGCATAGCCAAGGATGAGAAAGCCCGCTTTTTTGTCACGTTTCATAATTCCTCTCACAAGAACAAAGATCTGACAGGGAATCCCCACCCACCAGATGATGGGATTGCCCATACAGCTGACAGCACTAACCTTGGTGGCGCTTACCGCATCGTTGGCATCAAGAAGCGGCATCCAGATCACAGGCCACTCATAAAAAGGGGAACTGTAATAGTGCTCTGCCACAAGAGTTGAGTGGTAGTTAAACATGGAGATACTGCCTTTTATGGCTTTATCTATCAGATTTTTATATTCGCTGTAGCCTACCACAGGGATAAAGGACAGCGTATATACAACGAGCGGAACTGCAATAAAAAATACACAGCAAAAAAGGAATAACCGGGAAAGTTGCTTTTTGTTTTCGGAAAGATGCAAAAAAGTATGAATAAAAAACAAAATGGCAAGTCCGATTCCGGCGTATACACCGGTCCATTTGGTTGCAATGCCAAAAGCCATGGAAATACCGCATAGACCTAAGGGGAAAAGCACTTCCCGGGAAGGCATTTTTGCGCAAATTCCTTTTTCGGTGCCGTTTTTTAACGCAAGATTATCTCTGACCATATAATCATACATAAAAAAGTACATCAGCAGGATAAAGAAGGCTGCAAAAATATCGATTGTGGCAATACGTGACAGATTGTAATGCATGCAGTCAAAGGTAAGAAGAGCGGCTGTGGCCGTAGCAACAAAGGTATTATCGAAAAGTCTCTTCGCAAACAAATAGAGAACGCCGATGATGAGAATGCCGAAAACAGCACTCATGAAACGCCAGCCGAAGGGCGTCATACCGAACAGCCGGATACCCAGTGAAATCAGTATCTTGCCAAAATGGGGATGAGTGGTTTCATATGTGGTAAGATGATGAATGAATTCGTAGGCGGTTCTGCCATGGTAAACTTCATCAAACATGGTGCCTGACATATAGGTGGTAACTTCAGGAAAAAGATCCTGCTCATCAAAAAGCTCCGGATAATCGGAAGCATTTACAGGCGTGATCACAGAGCCGTCCGGACCCTGCACTACAAGCTCATTCAGCACAGCGGTATCATCGGTAGTAACAATACCCAGATAGCGGAGATTATAATTTACATTAATTTTGTTCCAGTCAAAAACCGATTCTGCAACGGCATCACCGTTTATGATTTCCCAGGAACCTGTCACTTCATTGAAGGCAGAAAGAGAAAGATGTCTTGTGTTTAAATTGCCGAGAAAAACAGAAAAAGAAGTAATATCCCTGTATTCCCCAAAATCAAGTATGATGTCTCTGTTATCGGTAACGGTTGTGTAGGAGGTTTGCGGTGCCTGGAAGCTGCCGAGACGGAAAAAGACAAGGCAGGAAAAAATAAACATAAGCAGAAACATACAAATATAATCTTTTTGACTCATGAATGATATCTTAAAAACAGTTTTTCTCTCAGTCATATTGAAATCCTCACTTTACATTTATACAGTATAGCAAGTTAAATCTTTAAAAACAATATTTGCGGTCAATATTTCATCAGGGCAGATTAAGAAGAAGCAAATATGGAAAAAATGTTTTTGAGATAAAAAAGGAGGAAGCTTATGAAAACTTATATGCAGATAACAAATGTGAGAGGAAGAGAAATCCTTGATTCCAGAGGGAACCCGACCGTGGAAGCGGAGGTCATGCTGACGGATACCATGACAGGCAGAAGATATGCAGGAAAGGCTGCAGTCCCTTCCGGTGCTAGTACGGGCCGCTTTGAGGCAGTGGAACTGCGGGACGGAGAAACCAGATATTTCGGCCTTGGCGTAAAAAAAGCAGTTTCTAATGTGAATACAAAAATCAAGGAAGCAATCACAGGAAGAAACGGTTTAAATCAGATTGAGATTGACCGTATCCTGATGGAGACCGACGGAACCGATAACAAAGAAAATCTGGGAGCCAATGCGACACTCGCCGTTTCCATGGCAGTGGCAAGGGCAGCCGCAAAGTCGCTCTCCATTCCCCTCTATCAGTATCTCGGCGGTGCCTACACGAGACTGATGCCGGTACCTATGATGAACATTTTAAACGGAGGGCGACATGCAGACAATACTGTGGATTTTCAGGAGTTTATGATCATGCCGGTGAATGCGGAAAGTTTCTCCGATGCCCTTAGAATCTGTGCGGAAATTTATCACTTTTTAAAAAAGATCCTGGAGGAAAAAGGATTGGCCACCGGTGTGGGTGATGAGGGTGGATTCGCACCTGATCTTCCGGATGCGCAGTCAGTGCTTTCCCTGATCATGGCGGCAGTGGAAAAAAGTAAATATTTACCAGGAAAAGATATTAAAATAGCACTTGACGTGGCCAGCAGTGAATTATACAATGAAAAAACAGGTATGTATCATTTCCCGGGCGAAAGTTCCCTTAAGGGGAAGGACATCGTCAGGGACACTTCTGAGATGATTGCCTATTATGAAGAATTGATCGATAATTTTCCTATTATTTCCATTGAAGACGGACTTGCAGAGGATGATTGGGATGGCTGGAAGGCGCTGACAGACAGACTTGGCAGTAAAATACAGCTGGTGGGGGATGATTTGTTTGTTACCAACACAAAGCGTCTTGACGCAGGTATTAAATTGGAAGTGGCCAATGCAATTCTGGTAAAGGTAAATCAGATCGGAACGGTTTCTGAGGCAATGGAGGCTATTGAGATGGCCCAGAAGAACGGATACAAAGCGGTAATCTCACACAGATCAGGAGAAACTGAGGATACTTTTATAGCAGATCTTGCTGTGGCGGTGAATGCCGGGCAGATCAAGACGGGTGCACCCTGCAGAAGCGACCGTGTTGCCAAATATAATCAGCTCCTTCGAATCGAGGAGGAACTGGGAACGGTGGCATGCTACAAAGATCCTTTTAACCTGTTGTAAACTTAGAAAAAATACGAAAGCATGAGAGGGAGAGAGACGAATGAGGAAACGGATCAAAACAATGGGAAAGAGACTTATGGCTATTTTGCTTGCAGTGATAACCGTGTGGTCTTTTCAGGTTTCGAATGTATCTGCCGTGAACGCAAACGGTGCCATTGCACAGGGCGTGGATGTGTCCAAGCACAATGGAGCCATCAACTGGGGTCAGGTAGCAGCTGCCGGTATGAAATTTGCGTTTATCAAGGTGGGAAGCACCAAGAGCGGTATTGATCCCAACTTTGCTTCCAATATAACAAATGCCCAGGCGGCAGGACTGAAAACCGGAGTCTATATTTACTCCTACGCAACAACTCCGGAGGCGGCAGCTCAGGAAGCTGATCTCGTACTTCAGTGGATCAGCAATTATACAGTAAACTATCCCGTTGTTTTTGATATCGAAGATAAGTGTCAAAGAAATTTGAGCAATCAGCAGCTCATCGATATTATTAATGCATTCTGTACAAAGATTGATGCCGCAGGGTATTATCCCATGGTGTATTCCTATAAAAATATGTTTGCAGGTAAGCTCAGCATATGCGGATGGGATAAATGGGTAGCCCAGTACAATACCAGCTGTGATTACAATAATAATGTATGCTTCTGGCAGTATTCCAGCTATGGCAACGTGAGCGGATTTGGAAGCCGCGTGGATGTGAATTACCAGTACAAGGATTACAGCAACCTGATCATTCCGGAAGGTTTTATTGATCACAACGGAAATACACGTTTTTACCGGAACTGGCGTATGCAAAGAGGCTGGGTTGACTATAATAATACCAGATACTATCTGGATGGAGCAGGAAATCTGGTGAGAGGATGGTTTGCTGATGAGACCGGAACCTATTATCTGACACCGGGAGACGGTAGTATTGCAAGAGGCCAGAGCGTCATAGACGGGGCCGGCTATTATTTTACGGCAGATGGTGTAAAGATGAATGGCTGGGTTGTGTTGGGAGATCAGAGATTCTATTATGATCCTGCAAACAATGGTATCATGAAGCGTGAGTGGTTCAGCGACGAGAAAGGAAATTTCTACTTTTTGGACAGAACAGATGGTCACATGCTCACAGGAGCCCAGGTAATCGACGGGGCAGAGTATCTTTTCAATGCAGAGGGCATCAGACAGACTGGCTACGCAACCCTTGAAAATGGCGTGTTCTATTATGATCCGGCTACCGGTGCAAAGGTGAGAGGCTTTTTGGATGATGCAAAGGGGCGTCACTACTTTGCAAGTGAAGATGGTCATATGGTGACAGGACCGACAGTGATCGAAAAGAAGAATTATTATTTCAATGAAGAAGGAATCATGGTTACCGGTATGGTGGCAAGAGAAGACGGCTCTTACTATTATGATCCGGCTACCGGCCAGATGATGACAGGATTTATACAGGTCGGTGAAAAGACTTACTATGCAGATGAAGCCGGACACATTGTAACAGGAGTATTTACTATCCAGAAACAGCCCTACTATTTTGATGAAACGGGTGTACTTGTCAGAAATCAGCCCGTTGTGATTGACGGTAAAAATTATGTAACGACACCTGAGGGAATCCTCACGGAAGTAGTAGAAGAAGTACCGGCAGCACCTGCAGCGCAATGATTCGCAAACGGAAGAAATTTATTAAAAGAAACCCTTGAAAATCGTAAATACATATGATACACTAATGTTTGTTCGCATTAGGAGGTGTAGAAATGGCAGCACTTAAAATCGTAATTCAGATTTTGTTTATTTTAATATGTATCGCATTAACCGTGTTAGTATTAATGCAGGAAGGCAAATCAGCAGGACTGGGAGCAATCAGCGGAGCTGCTGAAACATACTGGGGCAAGAATAAAGGACGTTCCATGGAGGGTAAATTAGTAAAGATCACCAAGTACCTTGCGATCGGCTTTATGCTTTTCAGTATTATTTTAAATCTTAATGTATTTTAGGACTTAAGGCATTCCGCATGAGCGGGATGCTTTTTTTTGCTTTGATGTGAGGGAATATGGATCAGAAGCTTTATGAAAAACGTAAAAATTTAATATGTGAGCTTGTGGAAGACGAATTTTACGTTCCCATGAAGGAAAAAGAACTGGCAATTTTTATGCAGGTAAGTCCGGACGAGAGACCGCAGCTGAAACAGATTCTGGAGGAGCTTCTCTCAGAAGGTAAATTGCAGATTACTAAGCGTGGCAAGTACTTGAAAGGGGAAGGCCATCCTGCAAATCTTGAGGGCACTTTTATCAGCAATGCAAGAGGCTTTGGGTTTGTAGAGATAGATGGGATGGAACAGGATCTGTTTATCCCGGAGAATGACGTGAACGGTGCTTTTCATAAGGATCTGGTACAGGTGGAGCTGTTAAAGAATCAGCATGGCAAACGGCAGGAAGCCAAGGTAACAAAAATTGTATCCCACGGAATCACTCGGATCGTGGGAACTTATGAGAGATCAAAGACATTTGGATTTGTGATCCCGGATAATGAGAAGATTTCTACAGATATTTTTGTCCGTGAAGAACATTCTAAAGGGGCTGTGACCGGGCATAAGGTAGTAGTGGAGCTGACAGACTACGGCGATGAAAAGCATAAACCGGAAGGCAGAGTGACAGAGATCATCGGGCATGTGAACGATCCCGGTGTGGATATCATGTCGGTGGTAAAAGGCTTTGAACTTCCCACAGAATTTGAGGAAAAGGTCTTAAGGCAGGCACAGCGCGTCTCCGGTGAAGTGTCCGAAGCGGACAGAGCAGGAAGAAGGGATCTGCGGGATGTGATGATGGTTACCATTGATGGTGAAGATGCGAAGGATCTTGATGATGCCGTCAATGTTTGTAAGCAGGGTGAAAATTATTGCCTGGGAGTACACATCGCGGATGTGACCAATTATGTGCAGGAAAATTCCGCTCTTGACAGAGAGGCACTGAAAAGAGGAACCAGTGTCTATCTGGTCGACAGAGTGATCCCCATGCTTCCCCATGCATTGTCCAACGGGATCTGTTCCTTAAACCAGGGTGTGGACAGGCTGGCGCTTAGCTGTCTGATGACAGTAAATCCTAAAGGGGAGGTCATTGATTATGAGATCGTGGAATCCGTGATCAATGTGGACCGCAGAATGAGTTATACTGCCGTGAAGAAAATCCTTGAGGATGAAGATGCAGATACCATAGAGGAATATGAAGAACTGGTACCCATGTTCAGGCAGATGCGGGAGTTGGCAGAAATCTTAAGGGAAAAACGAAGAAAACGGGGCTCCATCGATTTTGATTTTCCGGAAAGCAAGATCGTTCTTGACAAGGATGGTGTTCCTCTTGAAATTAAACCTTACGAGAGAAATACGGCGACAAAGATCATTGAGGATTTTATGCTTCTTGCCAATGAGACGATTGCCCAGCATTTTTACTGGATGGAAGTCCCTTTTGTGTACAGAACTCATGATACACCGGATCCCGAGAAAATTTGTAAGCTTGGAACCTTTATCAATAACTTTGGATATCATATTAAAGTAAAGAGTGGAGAGAATGAGATCCATCCCAAGGAAATCCAAAAGCTCCTTTGTAAAATAGAAGGATCTGATGAGGAGGCATTGATTTCCAGACTGACGTTACGCAGCATGAAACAGGCAAAATACACAGTAAACTGTACAGGTCACTTTGGACTGGCATGTCCCTATTACTGTCACTTTACTTCTCCCATCAGAAGATATCCTGATCTGCAGATTCACCGGATTATTAAGGATCAGCTTCGTGGCAGACTGAAGGAGGAAAAAATAGAACACTATAAAGCGATATTGCCGGAGGTAGCCAAGCATTCCTCCGAGATGGAGCGGCGGGCAGATGAGGCGGAGCGGGAAACCGATAAGCTAAAAAAGGCCCAGTATATGAAAAAGAGAATCGGAGAGATTTTCGAGGGTGTCATTTCCGGCATCACTGCATGGGGAATCTATGTGGAGCTTCCGAACACGGTGGAGGGCATGATCCATGTCTCCCGTCTTACCGGTGACTATTATTATTACCGGGAAGAAACCTATGAAATGGTGGGAAGAGATACCGGAAAGTGCTATAAGCTGGGTCAGAAAGTGAAAATCGCGGTATATGATGTGGATGTGCTGACAAAGAATATTGATTTTGTGTTAGCGGACGAAGAGGAAGAATAAGTATGGCAAAGGAAGAGATGAAGCTGGTAGCCAATAATAAAAAGGCATACCATGATTATTTTATCGAAGAAAAATATGAGGCGGGGATCGTGCTCCACGGTACGGAAGTAAAGTCCATGCGCATGGGAAAATGCAGCATTAAGGAGGCTTTTATCCGTATCGAAAACGGAGAGGTTTATGCCTACGGAATGCATATCAGTCCCTACGAAAAAGGCAATATCTTTAATAAGGATCCGCTGCGCCCTAAAAAACTTCTGCTTCACAAACAGCAGATCAGAAAGCTCATCGGAAGCAGTGCGGAAAAAGGGTATACTCTGGTTCCTTTACAGGTATACTTTAAAGACGGAAGGGCAAAAATAGAGATTGGTCTTGCCAGAGGTAAAAAGCTTTATGACAAGCGTCAGGATATTGCAAAGAAGGATCAGATGCGGGAAGCTGAGAAGGAGATGAAGGTGAGACTCCGCGTCTGAATGAGGGAGAAACAGGCTTTTTCCTTTGTGAATTTTCTATGAAATGTAAGTGTTTTTCATTGCTATTTTTTTTATTGATGTTATACTGTTTATAGAAATAAATAAGGGTTAGTAAAGGTTTCGACAGGGGTCTTGCAGCTGGAGAAGCTATCCGCAGGCGATGCGTCAAATCGCAAATCTAAATATAAACGCTGAAGATAATTTAGCATTTGCTGCCTAATGGCAGCTGTCCGCTCTAGTGCACCTACACATTAGAATCCGGGCATCGACTCTGTAGGAAACGACACAGGCTAAGCTTTGCACCTGTGGGCGTATCATGAAGCTACTGAACGGATCAGGGTGTCAGTTTCCTGATTCGGGAGGGAACGAGGGGTATCCCGCAACAACTGACTATGATAGTAGAAGGACAGGGAATGGGTCTTTGGACGCGGGTTCGACTCCCGCCTAATCCACTTTGGTGATGGTAACCGAACCCTCACCGCTTATATTGAAAAAGACACGGGCCTCGCCGTTTTTCACTTCGACGCGGGCCACGAACGTGTCAAGGAGACGACTCTGGAAGTCAGGGTCTTCCACGTCTCCGATCCTGAATGAATTGAGCCATGCTTTGATCGTTTTCTCGGTCAAGCGTGGCTTTTTCAATTCCAGGGCAGCGATCTCCAGCTCCAGCTCTTCTTCCTGTTGCTCCAGCTCAGCAAGGCGCGCGATCATAGCGCGGCCAGCTCCGTCCTCGATAGCGGTCACAGTGTTCTTGATCTTCTTCTTTATTCCATCCAACTGCTTGCGATAGTTCTCAGCCGGATCCAGAGCCTCATCCGCTTCCTGGACTTCCAACACCTTCACAGTCAGCCGGTCGATCATCTCATCGTTGAGGATGTGCGTGATGGTAGCATCCAGCACAGCCTTCTCCAGCCTGTCCTTCGCCACAGGTTTCAGCTCGCATCCCTTCGTATGTTTACATTTATAATAATTGTACACCTTCCCGGACTTTCCTGTCCCGGCGTCTGCAATCAGCATCTTCCCGCAATATCCACAAAAGCACTTGCAACTCAGCATATAGTTCACCTTCGACTTCGCAGCCGCGTTGTTGCGGCTTGTTTTGAAATGTTTGGCAGCCTCTTCAAAGGTTACCCGGTCAATGATAGGCTCAGCCGGAACCTTCACACCCTGCACCTCAAAGTGGCCGAGGTAGGCCTCGTTCCGGAGCATACGATATACAGACCCGCAGCTTATAACCTTCGCGCCTCTCTGGCCGGTTATGCCATGATCAGAGAAGAGCTTCTGCAGCTCCTTCGTCGTGGCTCCAGCAATGTGTAGCTTGAACGCTTCCCGGACGACTGCTGCCTTCGGCTCATCAATTATGATGTGCCGGTTCTCGTCCCTGGTGTAACCAACCGGGAGGCTGAATGTCCACTCGCCCCTCTTTGCAGTCTCACGGATCCCGCGACTGACTTTCTGCTTCAGGTCGGCACTGTAGTATTCAGCCAGACCTTCCAGCACGCTCTCCAGGATAATGCCCTCCGGCCCTTCCGGAACAGTTTCCTCAGCATAGAGCAGCTTCACGCCTGCCTTCTTTAGTTCATGCTTATAGACTGCGATGTCCCGGCGGTCTCGGCCAAAGCGGTCAATCTTCCAGACAATGACGCAGTCAAAGCGTTTCTTCTTTGCGTCCTCGATCATCTTCAAGAACTGCACACGCCCGGCTGTACTCTTTCCGGAAATGTGGCGGTCAGCATACAAGCCCACGATGCTGATCTCGTTCCTCTCTGCAAAGGATGTGCAGTCAGCAACCTGGCCATCGATGGACTTGTCTGTCTGGCCTGGTCCTTCTGAATATCTCGCATATATAACACCACGCATTTATTTCATCCCCTTCAATCCGAGAGCATAGGCCACGATGCGCTTCGTCGGATCGTCAGCATGGCGCCATGCTTCCACTAGGTCAATCTCTTCCAAGGAAACGCCCA
>CAMEIH010000037.1 GCA_945917985.1 uncultured Clostridium sp.
TCACTCAGATCAAACATATCGACTGACTCAGTCAGGCTTATCCATTTGTTATCCTCATAGCAATAACGGTAGCTTCCGCCGATATCTGTCCTGATATACAACAGATTTTCCCTCTCGGGATGAAACAGAAAACCTGTCACATAACCGCCACCGGGAATCGGTAAATTTTTATAGGTGTATTTTATCTGCTTCATGGCAATCCCTTTACCCTGATATTATTTTAAGATAACCTTGCGGAAATTCTTCTTACCGCGCTTTACGATCGCACCTTCGCCCGCAAAGGTATCCTTTGAAAAAACAGCCTTTACATCCGTGATCTTGTCATTGCCAAGGGTGACACCACCCTGCTCAATGGCACGCCTTCCCTCGGAACGGGTAGCCACAAGACCTGCTTTGCAGAGCACGCTGATCAGATCAATAGTACCGTCTGTAAAATCCTCCTCTGTCAGTTCTGAGGTGGGCATATCAGCAGCAACTCCCGAGCTGAATAAGGCTCTTGCACTTTCCTGCGCTTTCTTTGCCTCTTCCTCACCGTGAACAAGATTTGTCAGTTCATATGCCAATATCTCCTTGGCCTGATTGAGCTGACTGCCCTCCCATTTATCCATTTCATCAATCTGTTCCAAAGGAAGGAATGTGAGCATACGCAGACATTTAAGCACATCCGCATCAGCCACATTTCTCCAGTACTGATAGAACTCAAAGGGTGATGTCTTATTGGGATCAAGCCATACAGCTCCTTTTTGTGTCTTACCCATCTTTTTGCCCTCTGAATTGAGAAGAAGGGTAATGGTCATAGCATAAGCATCCTTGCCAAGCTTACGTCTGATCAATTCTGTACCGCCAAGCATATTGCTCCACTGATCATCGCCGCCAAACTGCATATTACAGCCATATTTCTGAAATAACTCATAGAAATCATAGCTCTGCATGATCATGTAATTAAACTCCAGGAAGGAAAGTCCTTTTTCCATTCTCTGCTTGTAGCACTCTGCTCTCAACATATTGTTTACAGAAAAATGCGGGCCAACTTCTCTTAAGAATTCAATATAGTTCAGATCCATCAACCACTCGGCATTGTTCACCATGAGAGCCTTTCCGTCAGAGAAATCAATGAAGCGGCTCATCTGCTTCTTGAAGCAGTCACAGTTATGCTGAATGGTTTCTACCGTCATCATGGTACGCATATCACTTCTTCCGGAAGGATCACCGATCATACCGGTGCCTCCTCCGATCAGCGCGATTGGCTTGTTTCCTGCCATTTGCAGTCTCTTCATCAGACAAAGTGCCATAAAGTGACCGACATGAAGAGAATCGGCTGTGGGATCAAAACCGATATAAAAAGTAGCTTTTCCGTTATTGATCAGTTCTTTGATCTCTTCTTCATCTGTCAGCTGTGCAAGAAGTCCTCTTGCCTTCAATTCGTCAAAAATAGTCATTTTTTTATCCTCTTTTTCTATATAATATCATTTTCTTATTTATTACTGATCAGCTTCGTCATTGCCTGATTTAGCCCTTTTACGGTGAGCTTATACATGGGAAACATTGCTTTTATCGCTGTTTCCGCTTCACGCCAGGGTGCATGTCCCGGTGCCATTTTGGGGTTCATCCACACTATTTTTTTGTAATGTCTCTTCAAAAGCCGCAGCCATTCATAACCGGAAAGGCCTCCGTTCGGTCCTCTGTAATTGCCGGTATCGGAATAGAGCTCCTCAGGTGCCATAGCTGCATCTCCCACAATAATCACCTTATAATCGCTTCCAAGATTACGGAACATCCATTCCGTATCGATCCACTCCCCGTTTTCACACTCCGGTGTTTTATAAAGCTTGGAATAAATACAATTATGAAAATAATAAACCTTTACATCTTTAAAATGGTTTGACTTGTTAATGGACTGAAATAAATCATTCATAAGGGAACTGTAAGGGATCATAGTTCCGCCGGAATCCATAAGCAGTAAAAGCTTTACTGCGTTCTTTCTTGGTTTGGTCATGACGATCTGCAGGCAGCCGCCATTGTTGCAGGTCTTATCGATGGTTCCGTCTATATCAAGCTCTGTCTTGGGAATATCCAGTTTTGTGGAAAACTGGCGCAGCTTACGAAGTGCCATCTGAAACTGTCTGTTTTCCAGCACTCTGTCATCCCGGAAATCTCTGTATTTTCTGGCACCAATCACCTGAAATGCTGTCTGATATCCTGTTGTGCCACCCACTCTGATACCTCCTGCATTTCCTCCCGTATTGCCGAAGGAAGTTTTACCCATGCTTCCGATCCAAAAACTGCCTCCGTTATGCTCACTGTCCTGATCCCTGAGACGTTCTTTGAACTTGGCTTCCACCTCGTCCTTGTCAAGATCATGAAAGAGTCCGTCCTGCTCATTCATCCGGAACTTATCCTTCTCATCCACCATATCAATCAGTTCCGACTTATCGAGCCAGCGCATCATATTTTTGGAGATTTCATTTTCCGATTGAATTCCCTTAAAGGTCTCTTCAAAGGCCATGTCAAATTTGTCAAAATCCGTTTCACTCTTTACGAGAATCATTCTCGCAAGATAATAAAACTCTGTAAGGCTGCTTCCCGCAAGATTCTTGTCAAGGGCCTCCTGCAGCGTCAGCCATTCACTTAAGGTTACCTGAAGGCCCTTGGCTTTACAGGTATAAAAGAAATTTGTAAACATTTCTTACCCTCGCTTTTCTAATTGATACGCTGCCCTAATCCTTCCAGATCCTCATCTTTTTTTACAATAACTCCAATAAAAGGAAGTTCACTCTTTATTCTGTCTGCGGAAATACCACCGATCTGCAATGCGTTGATCCAGTCGATCAGTTCAGATGTACTGGGTTTCTTACGGATATCCTTAAGAGATCTGATCTGATAAAACACATCCATGGCATTTTTCAGCAGATTTTCTTCCACATTTGGATAATGAGTCTTTACGATTTCTTCCATCAGTGCTTCGTCAGGGAAATCAATATAATGAAAAATACATCTCCTTAAGAAAGCATCGGGAAGTTCTTTCTCTGCATTAGAGGTAATGATCACGATGGGACGATGTTTTGCCTTCACGGTTCTCTTTGTCTCATGAATGTAAAATTCCATCTGATCCAGTTCCCAGAGAAGGTCATTGGGGAATTCCAGATCAGCCTTATCGATCTCATCAATCAGAAGAATCACCTGCTCCTCCGATTCAAATGCTTCTCCCAGCTTCCCAAGCTTGATATATCTTGCAATATCATCTACGCCCTCTTCTCCGAACTGTCCGTCGTAGAGTCTCTGGATAGTATCGTACATGTAAAGACCATCCTGCGCCTTAGTCGTCGATTTGATATTCCAGATGATCAGTTTCTTATTAAGGGATCTGGCAACAGCCTGCGCAAGCATGGTCTTGCCTGTGCCAGGTTCTCCTTTGATCAAAAGCGGTTTCTGCAATGCAATGGCAACGTTCACACTCGCCATAAGCTGTGGGGAAGCCACATATTCCTTCGTACTGCTAAATTCCTGTTGCATTTTTTGCTCCTTTCCAATTACACATTTTTAAGAGTCACCGGTATTCTCTGCTCCTCATTTGTACTATAATTCTTATAGACAACGTCGATCTCTTTGCATCCATCTTCTACACACACAATCTTATAAAACTGTGCTTCCATTCCTGCCGGATAATATCTTCCTTCCTTCCATCTGTCAAAAGGACTGTCTTCCTCATATTCCTTCATAAAATATTCTTCCTTTGACTTAGTAAAATGAATGTTCAGGGAAGCTTCCTCTATTCCGTAATTACTATTGTTTTCTATCACCATTTTCACTCTGTAATAAGAACAGCCGGGCTCTTCTTCACCATTATAGGTATTTCCCAGATATTCTGCCTCTGCTTCCTTGAGGACAGGACTTACCATTCTCCCAATGTCATACTCCATGTAATCGGTTTCCGAGAGATAAAGGCCGAAAGAGATCAGGCTGATAAAGCCGCAACCCACTACTACAAGCACAGTTATCACGGTTTTTATCGTGTTCTTCATCTTAATAGCCCTCTCTTTCCACCAGCTCCCCGGTAAGTTCCTCATCCTCCGGCAAAACCTTCATTTCCTTTATGTACAGAGTATCAATCACCTGAATTTTCTCCACAGTCTTCTTCTGTTCCGCATAGAGAGTGATTCTGTCTGTATCCTCAGGTACAAAGAAAAAGAAGAATCCGCTGCGATCCGAACCATTTCCGATTCCGTATGTGCCAAGTACCTGATCATCCTGAAAACCGTATCCATAAACATAAGGTGTAATCAGATCTTTTCTGGCAGGTTTTTTGTAGGAATTAGCGCCGTTTTCTTCAAAGCCGATATAAATATCCCTCATGGCATAACTGTCTCTGACATATTGCTTACTTTCCACTTCCACATAGACAGCAATCAACTTAAGCCCCTCCGGGAAGCCTCGAAAGCTTTCCTTCGTGACAATTGTATAAGCCTGATCCTCAAGCGTTACATAATTATTTTGATACATCCGGAATGTATCTGAAACCACTTCCTGTCTGTAATCCAGATCACAGACAGCATTGAATGCACGTTTCTTCACCATTTTTGCCACTATTACCGCTGTGACAATACTTAAAACAGCAAGCAAAATTGCAATCAGGCAGATGAGCGTGCGCACATGAATCCTCTTTTTCTGATTCACGCTCCTGTCATTCCCGGCTATTGATCTGTTTTCCTGTTCATGCTGTTCCATTACCCAGCCGGAATCGTGATGTACATGACTCTCAATATAGGGATTTACCGTTCGGAATTCTTCAGAAGAATTTTGATAGCCTGTATTTTCCTGCCTTTTTATTTCCTTCTCATAATAAGGATCCTGGCGCGGTTTCTCATTCTCAAAAAATTCTTTGGAAAGTCCGGAATAATCAGCAGAACTGTCTGTATTCCAGAAATCATCACCGACTTTACCTGTATCATCCTTCAGCCAGCCGTCATCTGCGACGGGTTTCTTCCAAAAATCATCATCAGAAGAGGATTTCCAAAAATCGTTCTCTTTATTGTCTCCCATTATTTCTCCAATCTCTACCAGGGAATCTCCACACTGTTCTGATATAAATCCCTCAGATCAATATTTTCGACCTTTTTGTCACGAAGCATCAACTCTTTAACGGCATCCGCCGCACTTGCACCTTCAAACAGCACCTTGTTTACCTGTTCGACGATCGGCATGCTGACATGATACTTCTGTGAAAGCGCATAGCCTGCTTTTGCGGAATATACACCTTCCACCACCATTTTGACCTCTGCCATGGCCTCTTCCATGGTTGCGCCTTTTCCGATCAGAATACCGGCACGTCTGTTTCTGGAATGCATGGAGGCACAGGTTACGATCAGATCCCCGATTCCGGTAAGTCCGTAAAAGGTTTCAATTCTGCCACCCATACTGATGCCAAGTCTTGCAATCTCCGCAATTCCTCTGGTAATCAGTGCCGCTTTTGTATTGTCCCCATATCCTAAACCATCCGCAATACCGGCAGCCAATGCAACTACGTTTTTCAGTGCGGCTCCAAGTTCAATACCAAGCACGTCCGAACTTATGTATACACGGAATACTTCGCTCATGAAAAGATTCTGGAGATACTCTGCCGTTTCCTTCCTCTTTGAACCTACAACAATGGTGGTCGGAATCCCCCGTCCCACTTCCTCTGCATGAGAAGGACCGGAAAGCACAGCAACATCCGCCTTAGGAATTTCCTCCTCAATAATCTCGGAAAGAGTCATCAAAGTTGCTTCCTCAATTCCTTTTGCCACATTGACAATCTTTTGCCCTTCGGTTACAAAGGGCGCCATTTTGGCAGCTGTACTTCTGGTAAAAGGGGAAGGCACCGCAAGTACCAGCACATCCTTACCCTTAATCGCCGCTTCCAGATCTGTCGTAAATACCATATTCTCCGGCAACCTGACACCGGGAAGTTTATCCTTCTGCTCATGCTCTTCCTTCAGCATCCTGATTTCATCTTCCATGATGGACCAGACGGTTACATTGTTTCCGTTGTTATATAAAAGCAGGGACAGCGCTGTTCCCCAGCTTCCCGCTCCGATAATTCCTACTTCCGCCATCTTCATACCTCTTTCTGTTTGATATGTATTATTTACTTTACGTCGTTTTTCTTAGTAAGATATGTTTTGCGCTCCTCACCCTTAACTAGACGCTTGATATTTTCCCTGTGTTTATAATAAGCCATAATCGTGAGAAATGCGGTGATCACATACATTTCGTTTAAAATCCCCTGGCTGGTGTGGAACAGACCCATCTGACCGCTAATCACCATCTGAATCATGATTCCTGCATAGACAAGAAGGGACCCCAGTGACACATAGTGTGTCAGGAAAAAAGCGCCGAAGAACAAAATAACACCTACCGGAATAAAGGTTGGATGAAAGGACAACACAAGTCCTGCCGTAGCAGCAATTCCTTTGCCGCCTTTAAATTTCAGATAGAATGGAAAGTTATGACCGAGGATCGCTCCTGTTGCCGCATAAAGCTTTAAAAGATAGAGTTCCTCCGGATGGGATTTCCCAAACAAGGCCCCGCAAAGCAAAACCGCAAGGATCGTCTTCATAATATCTCCAAAAAGTACGATCAGCCCCGCTTTTGTTCCCAGAACCCTCAAGGTGTTGGTGGTACCGGCATTGCCGCTGCCGTAATTACGGATATCGATACCATGCATTTTGCCATAGATAAATGCTGTCTGAAACAAGCCAAATACATAGCCAATCAAAATACAATACAAGCGTTCCATTTTTATTTGTTTTCCTTTCTTTCCCGTATGATAAATTTGAGGGGAGTTCCTTTAAATCCGAAAGCTTCCCGAATCTTGTTCTCAATATATCTGGTATAAGAAAAATGCATCAGATTCTTATCATTCACAAAAATCACAAAGGTAGGAGGCTTCACAGCTGCCTGGGTGATATAAAAGAGTTTCAGTCTCCTTCCTTTATCTGAAGGAGGTTGCTGAAGAGCCACCGCTTCCGCCATGATTTCATTGAGCACACCGGTAGCAACCCTCATGGCATGATTTTCAGCCACCATGTCAATCAGATCATACAGCTTGTTCAGTCTTTGTCCCGTCAATGCAGAAATATAGGTGATCTCCGCATAAGGCATATAGGAAAGGATTTCCCTGATCTTGGACTCATACTCTTTTACTGTCTTATTATTCTTTTCAATGGCATCCCACTTATTGACGGCAATGATGACTGCCTTTCCCCTCTCATGGGCAATTCCGGCGATCTTGGCGTCCTGCTCCGTGACACCCTCCACGGCATCAATCAGAAGCACCACAATATCGGCACGCTCCACGGCACTTACCGTACGCACGATCATATAGCGTTCCAGATCTTCCTTTATCTTATTCTTGCGCCTCAGTCCCGCAGTATCGATGAAAATATACTCCTTGCCGTTGTGGGTAATCGGAGTATCAACGGCATCCCTTGTGGTGCCTGCCACATCGGAGACGATCAGTCTGTTTTCACCGAGCATTTTATTGATCAGCGAAGATTTTCCAACGTTCGGCTTACCAACAATGGCCACACGAATCTTATCATCTTCTTCCTCTTCCTGACTCTCCTCACCGAAATGTGCAATCACCTCATCCAGCATATCTCCAAGTCCCATCTGATTGGCTGCGGAAATGGGATGAGGATCCCCAATGCCGAGGTTATAAAACTCATACACATCTGCCATATATTTATTTACATTATCTACCTTGTTCACTGCAAGTATCACGGGTTTTTGTGAACGGCGAAGCATATCTGCCACCTTGGCATCCGCATCCACAAGTCCCTGCCTTACATCCACCATAAAGATAATGACATCTGCCGTATTGATGGCAATTTCAGCCTGTTCTCTCATCTGAGAAAGGATGACATCCTTACTGTCCGGCTCAATGCCGCCTGTATCGATCAGGGTAAAGGATCTGCCAAGCCAGTTGATATCAGCATAAATTCTGTCTCTTGTAATACCGGGCGTATCCTTTACAATTGAAATTTTCTGTCCTGCAAGTGCGTTGAACAATGTGGATTTTCCCACATTGGGTCTTCCCACCACTGCTACAATAGGCTTGCCTTTACTTCTACTCATTTATTTCCTCCATAATTAAGCTCTTAAAAGCACCGAATCAACAAAATCATATCCGCTTGATTTTACAATATCTGCCCTTACTTGTAAAGCCTTTTCCAGTTCCGGAACTGTCACATCATCAAGGAAAACATCCTCCCCACTCCGAAGTACATTCTGCGGCAGTAAGAGCCTTTCGCCAAGAGGTTGTCCTTTCAGCTGTTTTATGATGTCCTGTCCCGTTAAAAGTCCGGAAACCGTAATCATTTCTCCGAAAAAATCATTTCTGATTCCGTATACATGAATGGTAAGACCGTGCAGCGTCCTCATCATTTCCTCTGCCATCTGTCTGATATATGGAAAGGCAAGTTTCCCGGTTACCATGGAAATCTCCTGTTCCCTCATCAAAATTACATCATTCTCCTGTTCCTTCCGAAGTTTTTCCATGGCATCCTGAAACTCAGAAAGAAGAAGTCTGATCATTCCCACACCATTTTCCAATTGTAGATAACCGTCATAATTCTCTTCCGGGGGAAGCTCTTCTCCTGCCAGGATATACCACTCATCACTGGCATGGATAAAATGAGTCCCATATTTTTCATAAATCTCTCTCTGAAAATGGTGAATCGTTGCAAGAACCTCTTTCGCATCTTCTCTTGTAAATGGCATAAGCGGATAAAGCCCATCCCTGTATTTGGAAAGACCAACCGGTACCACTGAAACACTTTCCAGATTAGGGAGATATTTCATCATCTCACGAATGCTGAATTCAAGTTCAGCTCCGTCATTAACCCCTTTGCAGAGTACAATCTGCCCATTCATGGTAATGCCGGCATCAAAAAGCCTGTCCACCTTTTTGAGTGCTTCCCCTGCAAACCGATTGTTCAGCATTTTACAGCGCAACTGAGGATTCATAGTCTGAAAGGATATGTTAATAGGGGAAAGATGATATTTGATGATCCTGTCAAGATCATGGTCCGACATATTGGTAAGTGTCACATAATTTCCCTGCAAAAAAGAAAGTCTGGAATCATCATCCTTAAAATACAGAGTATCTCGCATCCCTTTCGGCATCTGATCAATAAAACAGAAAATACACTTATTATGACAGGATCTGTAATCATCCATAAGACCGTTGTCAAAGATAATACCAAGGTCTTCATCCTCATCCTTGTCAACCTCAAGAACCCACTGCTCACCGTCCGGCTTTTCAATCAGTATCTCAATATAAGTATCTTCCACATAAAACTGATAATCAAAAATATCTTCTATGATTTCATTATTAATAGCAAGAAGTCTGTCCCCTGCCGCAATATCCAGCTCTGCAGCAATACTTCCCGGCAACACTTCTTTGATTAAATGACCCTTTTGTCTATTCATCGTTTTTCACTCCAGTATACTAATTGTATTATAAATTTCTTGACGTGTCACTAGCAGAATGATATAAATTAATTGAAGTTTTTTTAAGCTTACTATTCTTTTATTCGGAGGATACCATGCCTAATTTACATGAATTGGAGGCTGCCATTCCGGTCGCTCCGCTTAAACTTATCGTACTTGATTCCGCTGCAAGACTTGGCAAGCAGGTCAATAATTATCTTGTTAATTTCAGAAGAGATGTTAAAAATATTGCAAAGAATGATCCTGCCTTTGAAGGTTATGTATCCGACAATTATATTGCCGATGCCACCTGCTACCGTTTTGGTACAGGAGAAGGAAAAGGAGTTATTTCGGAATCCGTCAGAGGAAAAGATCTTTTTATTCTCGTTGATGTCTGCAATCACAGTATTTCCTATACCATGAACGGTTATACCAACTATAAGTCCCCCGACGACCATTATCAGGATCTGAAAAGAATCATTTCCGCCGTGAACGGCAAAGCCCACAGAATCAACGTGATCATGCCCTTCCTCTATGAGGGAAGACAGCATAAGAGAAACGGTCGCGAATCTCTTGACTGTGCCTATGCCATCGAGGAATTAAGCAGCATGGGCGTCAACAATTTCATTACCTTTGACGCTCATGATCCCAGAGTCCAGAATGCAGAGCCCCTGTGCGGCTTTGACAATATCACTGCCCCCGACATTCTGGCAAGAGCGCTTCTGCGTTCCGAAAATGACCTTCTCATTGATAAAGATCACCTCATCGTGATCAGTCCCGATGAAGGCGCTCTCGACAGAGCGGTATATTTTGCAAACGTCCTTGGAGTTGATACCGGTATGTTCTATAAACGCCGCGATTATTCCAAAATTGTCAACGGCAAAAATCCCATCGTTGCCCACGAATTTCTGGGAGACAATATTGACGGCAAGGATGTCATCATCATGGATGATATGATCGCTTCCGGCGGAAGTATGATTGATACTGCAAAGCAGCTAAAAGCGATGAACGCAAAGAGAGTTTATCTGTGTGCCACTTTCGGTCTTTTCACGGAGGGACTTTCCAAATTCGATGAAGCCTATGAAAAGTGCTACTTCGATAAGATTGTCACCACAAACCTGACCTACCAGATTCCGGAGTTGAAATCAAGACCCTACTACGTGGAAGCTGACATGAGCAAGATGATTGCATCCATCGTCGACTTCATGAACCATGATTCTTCCATGTCAAATGTTTACACCTCGGCTGAAAAGATTCATGAGATTCTGGAACGCTACAACAGCCGCGAGGATTTTATCGAGAATGATCCGGCATAATTATCACATGACTGAAAAGCCAAAGCAGCCTCCGGTTTATTGGAAACCGGAGGCTTTCTTATATCCTTATACTATTTTTTACTTATCCTCGAGAAGCGGGAATGTCAACACAACCTTGAACAGATCCCCATCCACCATAATCTCAAATTTACCATTCATGGCTTCTGTCAGATTCTTGGCAATGGAAAGTCCGAGTCCGCTTCCCTCCGTGGTTCTGGATTCATCTCCCCTGATAAACCGCTCTGTCAATTCATCGGAGCTCACTTTAATTGGATTGGCAGAAATATTCTTAACAGACAAGGCTACCTGCCCTATTCCTTTCTCGGATTTCAATTCTTCCACATCAATATAGACTCTGGTTCCAGCAAGTGCATATTTGAAGATATTGTTGAATAGATTTTCAATCACTCTCCAGATTCTTCTGGAATCTGCTTCCACATAAACACTGCTCTTTTTCGTCCGGATCACGGGAGTCAGATTCTTTTGTTCAAACTTCTCCGAGAACTCTCCTATGGTCTGATTCAAAAGTTCAATCAGATTAATTCTCTCCATTTGCAGAACAATATTTCCCGATGAAATTTTTGATGCCTCAACTAAATCGTCCGTAAGCTGCTTCAGTCTCTGGGATTTTGTATCCAGGACCTCAATATATTCCTTCACCTTGGGATTGTCAATATTTTCCCGCTTGATCAGATCAACATAATTAATAATGGAGGTAAGGGGTGTTTTTATGTCATGGGAAACATTGGTGATCAGATCCGCCTTCAATCTCTCATCCTTCATGCTGGTTGCTACCGCATCCCGAATTCCGTCACCGATACTGTTTACCTCACCCGCCAGTATCAGATTATCTCCGTGAAGAGAAGTCACATCAATCTTGTGCTCCATATCGCCTGCATTGATCTTCTTAATCCCCTTTAAAATACGCTGTCTGTCAATGGCTGCTTTGTAAAAGCACGCGATAGCCAAACCGTCTGCAAACAACGCTATGATCAGCACCACTGTGAACAATTTCCTGCTCACATGATCGGCTGCAAAAATCCAAAGCAGCATATTCAGGAAGAACAGGAAAAGGGCTGGCACGAGTGCCCTTAAAACAACGGAGCTGTTATCATACAAATACATGGAAAGTCTCACAGCCTTTTTGCACAATCGTCGGAGAAGGCTGTTTTTCCACAGTGTTCCTGCTTTTATCCTTCTCACATAACTGTAATAAAAGAAAGAGATCAAAAAGCTGATGAACAGTGCAGTCATACCCGCAATCACCACAATCATCGGCATGACTGTACCGGCAGCCACAATTTCCTTAAGTCCTTTAAGCTTAAGAAGCGTTGCCACCGCAAAAGTCGTGATAGCCACAGCCCCCGCAGTAAGGAGAAGCATGATCTCTGTGGGGATTTTATCTTCCACCTTAAGCGTGATAATCTTCTCTCCCTCACCGGTAGTTCGTTCCTTTCCCTCTCTTAACGTAAGAACAAAGGCAAGCAGCACATAGAGAAGGATTCCTGCAACAGCCACTGCCAGATACTGCCAGAAATAGGGGGAATACTGTTCAAATCCTCTCCTTGCCTGCGTAAAGACATCAGCCACTGCATAAGGAGACTTGACTCCGATCAATATCTGGGTATCCTCGGGATAGGCATATTCATATCCTTTCAGAACGTATCTTACTGTTTCCTCCTCAATCAGAGTATTGGTATCATACTTCATATTTTTAGGGTCATAAATAATATATGCTCCGCATTCTTCCCTTAATTGCTTTTCCAGACTTTGAAGGTCCTTGTTCTTTACCTCTTTGTTGCTGAATACCTCCGTATTCTTTCCGACAGTTTTTCGAATATAATAAACAATGTTGGAATTGTTTGAGGAATAGTAATCCTTATAAGAAAGATACTCCTCATAATTGATGGAAAGATCCTCCGCCGATTTCCGTACATTTTCACAGAGCTCATAATATTCATCCCAGGAGGAAACATACTCCTCTATGTTCTTTCCATCCACAGTATGATATCTGTTGTCCATAACAGTAGCTGTCACGTCATCCCTGATGGGAGTATCCTCATTTCCGATCATATTGCCCGATACACTGACAACGGTTGTAAGCCTGTTCAGATCAGAATTTAAATAACTTACATTTCCACCATCCTTCACATTGATCGTTGTGACGGTTCTGCTTCTTGACAGGAACTTATCCGCCTCATCTCCTGTCATATAAACATCTTCATAATCAAACCCGCTCTGTTGCCATTTGATCAGATCTTCCAGATAATATTTTGCTGTGATATATTCTCTCGGCAATCCGTTATATCTGCCTGCAAAGGCCGTCACATCAATTTCTTTTTTCGGATCAAATACACCGTCTGTCTCCATCTGTGCGCGTATGGCTCCGAAGCAGATAATGTCAGTGACACTGTTTCCCAGAAGCTTGTTAAAGATCCGGGAATCCTCATAAGCTGTATTCTGGTCTTCATTTTCAAGCCGATAGGTTTCCGTTCCCTTTCTGCCGTCTACCACCACAAAGGCTCCGGTCAGAACGATTGTAAATGCCACTGCTGCACATACAAAGCTAAGATGTTGTAGCCCATGCAGACAAAACAGACTTTTTTTCCCATTCTTATTTTTGCGCTCTCTTTTTTGCTTTTCCTTTTTTGCAGGAATTTCTTCTGATAATTCCTGCAGATTTTCATCTCTCATAGACTACATTCATCCTCCTACTGTTTTTCAATCTTGTAGCCCACACCCCAGACTACCTTTAAATATCTCGGTTCCTTGGGATTGATCTCTATCTTTTCACGGATATGTCTGATATGAACGGCTACCGTATTGTCAGCACCGATTGCCTCCTCGTTCCAGATATTTTCATAAATCTGATCAATGGAAAATACCCTTCCCTGATTTTTCACAAGGAGAAGAAGAATGTTATATTCAATGGGTGTCAGCTTGACACTCTCTCCGTCTACCGTGACCTCCTTGGTATCATCATTAATACAAAGTCCTCCCGCAGTAAAAAGCGCATTGTTTTCCACATTCAGGTTCCCAAGCTGGGTGTAACGGCGCAAATTGGATTTCACACGTGCCACCAGCTCAAGAGGATTGAAGGGCTTCGTCACATAATCATCGGCACCGATATTGAGTCCGAGGATCTTATCGGTATCCTCCGATTTGGCAGAAAGGAAAATAATAGGAATGCTGCTGGTCTCCCTGATCTTAATGGTAGCTCTGATGCCGTCTAACTTCGGCATCATGATATCGATGATCAGCAGCTGGATATTCTGTTCTTTTAACATGGAAATCGCCTGTTCGCCGTCATAAGCCTTATAAACCTGATAGCCCTCCTGATTTAAATAAATCTCAATGGCATCCACAATTTCCTTATCATCATCGCATACAAGAATGTTGATCATTTTCCTTTATCCCTCCCGGCAATCTGCTGTTTACAACAGTAAGTAAAACATATATTTTTTAAGTGTTTGTTAGGAAAAATTTTAAGAATTTCTTAATTCCATAAAAGCACCAAGATTTCCCCTTTGTCCATGGCTTCCCCTGTGAGAAAACAGATAGCTTTTGTTACAGCAGGTACAGATATCCGTTATCTCCAGATTTTCCGGCAAAATCCCTGCCTCCAAAAGTACAATCTGATTGGTCTTCCAGAGATCCAGCTGATATTTGCCTTCCACCTTTCCCGGCTTAATGATTTCCTCACTATGGGAAGGAAACGCTTCCATAAACTGATCCGCCACATCACTGCTCACCTCATAGCAGTCCTGACAGATGGAAGGACCGATGGCTGCTTTTACTTTTTCAGGTTTCGTGCCGAAGGCTTCCCTCATGGCCTGCAGCGTGGCCTTACCCATCCTGTGAACCGTTCCCCTCCAGCCGGAATGGGAGAGGCCGATGGCCCTGTTTTCCGTATCCACAAAATAGAGAGGGACACAGTCTGCATAAAAAGTAGCCAATATCAGTCCCGGCACATTCGTGATCAGCCCGTCCACATCGGTATAATCCTTATCTCTGACGACACCTTTTCCCGCATCCGCCTCCGTTACAAGACGGACATTTGTGGTGTGTGTCTGATCAGAGCAAACGACCCTGTCCGGCGTACTGTCAAACACAGCGGCTATCCTCCTATAATTTTCATCCACGGAAGATTTCTCATCACCTCTCGTGTAGCTCAGATTCATGGATGCAAAAATCCCTTCGCTGACACCACCTTTTCTGGTGGTGAACATATGATTGACAATCCCTGTCTTCTCGATTCCCGGAAAAGAAAGATACTCCACCTCTCCTTTTCTCTTCCGGAGAAGAACCTCTTTCTCCCCTTTTCTGTTAATCATTTCTTTTCTATCCTGACTCATATAAACTCCTGTAATTTATTTTTTTCGGCAAAAACCTTTTTACCAGCAGGTAGATCCTTTTCCCGCCAGATAGGGAAAGGCATCCCTGTGCCATCTGATCTCCTCTCCGAGAACAGCAACCACGTCATATCTGACCTGAAACGCCTCATATTTTCTGTGCCCTACACGAAAATAATCGGAGGTTTTGCAGATTTTATACTGCTTGCGCACTCCGACTGCTTCCTCCGGCATCCCTGCCCTTTCATTTTTTCTGTATTTAACCTCCACAAACACAAGGCAGTTCTCATGGATACCGATGATATCCACTTCCCCCTGTCTGCATCTGAAATTTCTTTCCAGAATGGTAAATCCGTGTTCCGTCAAATAGGAAGCTGCCTTCTCCTCATAGCATCTTCCCGTATCTGTCCTATTCAAAGCCGTTCCTCTTACCCCTTTTTATCCATTTTGCTTTTAATCTTGTCCATGGCATCCACAAACACCAGAATCTCCGCCACTACCTCATAAAGTTCCGGCGGGATCATCTCACCGATCTCCAGTCTGGAGAGAGTATCTGCCAGCTTGTCATCCCTGTGAATGGGTACCTCTGCTTCCTTTGCCTTTTCAATGATTCTCTCGGCCAGCGCACCTCTTCCCGATGCGATGACCTTGGGGGCATCCTCAGCAGGATCATAGGAAAGAGCAACTGCCTGCTTTGGTTTATTCTTATTATCCTGCATAAGAAACCTTCCTTTCTTTGCCTACGCCCTGGCATCGAAGGAATACCCTGAAAGGATCGAGATATTCTTATCCTGTTTCAGGATCTCCTCCATCACACTGCCTGTTTCCTCTTCTCCCTTTTTGACGAAGGAGGCGTTCATGGTATATCCTCTTTTATTCAATCTCTCATTCAGCAGATCGATATGGCTGGCAATCAGGTCAAGGGCACTGTCATCCTTAAGCCGGAACTGGGTTGACACCTTTGTATCCTTCATGGAAACATAGACATCCACGCTACCAAGGTGCTCCATATCAAGATGCAGAAGTGCACTTACCTCTCCATCCTTCTTTGCGAGATTTTTCTTGTTGGTATAGACATACAGTTCTCCGTTTGCCTCCTGACTTTGCAGCTTTAGGGGAAGCTGAATGTAGGTAAACATCTGATTCATCTGATTCATGAAGTCAATATTCCCGGAAAGATTGGATACGGCCTTTGCAAGCGAGGTATCGGCTCCCACTGACTGATTCAGGGTCTGGCTGAATCGGCTAAGCTGACTGTTCAACTTCTCATAAAGCTCCTCTGCCTTATGTTCCTTTCCCACATCCTCCGGCGTCAAAAGCCATTGCTTTATCATTTCATTTTTTATCGCCTGCTGAAACTCTTTCCCGGAAAAAAGTCTGGAAATACTCTCTCTCTGATGGGGAGCCATTTCATCCGACAAAAGTGCTTTTTCCAGCCTCTCCAGCAATTCTTCCATGGTTTTTAAAAGCGTTCCGCCATCCGGCTGCATCCCGCTGTCTGCCTTTTGTTGGCCTTCTGTCTGCAGTCCGCTTTCTGCCCTTTGCTGGCCTTCCGTCTGCAGTCTGCTTTCTATCTGTTGCTGTCCTTGGAGTTCCTGTCCTTCTTCGGTCTGCAAACCCAATTCTTTCAGGAGACTGTTTTCTTTTAGGGGCAGAGCCTCCTCTGACGGCAATGCTGCGCTTATCTGCGCTTCCCCTTCTGCCTGTGTCTGAACGCTTTCCCCCTCCGAAAGCAGGGAAAGAATTTCCCGGTACAAGCTGACCGCACCTTCGGCATCCCCGTCATTTATCATTACTGCGGCTGTATTTTGCAGAGCATCCGCAATCTCAAAAATTCCATCCGTGATCTGATGCTCAAGATTTTTGTAAGCTTCCATCTGAAAAAGAGTATTCTCGGTTACCGGAATCTCAAGTCTTGAAAGCTGCACCACTGTCTCCACG
Organism: uncultured Clostridium sp.; assembly: GCA_945917985.1. Lineage (GTDB taxonomy): Bacteria > Bacillota > Clostridia > Lachnospirales > Lachnospiraceae > Suilimivivens. The sequence goes on from CAMEIH010000037.1 coordinate 17,081, forward strand.
TTCGCTTCCGGGTTGGCGCTTACCACACGCAGCATTCGGCTTAAAGAATCACGGTCGATACTCATTCCCTCCTGCATCATAGTTTGCACCATTTTGCCTGTCAGAGCATTTTCAGGAATTCCTGCCATTTGCAGGGCTTTGGAAACATTAGGATCGTTTCCCGTATTGGCATAGAGAGGGCTTAAGATCACTTTGGCACCGCTTGCATTTTTGATGGAAAAGGTCATCATCTGTCCTTCCTGGACAGGTATTCCCGCATCCAGCTTTGCCCGCAGCATCTGATTTTTTCCGATTGCCAGCAGAATGTCACTGCCGTTTTTTTCAATCACTTCTCCCGTAACGGACTGTCCCGGCTGTTTGGAGGCAATCTCCTCCATACCGTTTTTCAGATTCTGTTCCAGAGAGGCAGAATCCATTTCCCTGCCGCTTCCATCTATATAGGACTGATTTCCCTGCACAAATAACGAGGAAAGTCTCATAAATCCTCCCTTTTTACGCTCATCAGAGCAGATTTTTGATAAAACTTCTCCTGTGAATGGGCGTAGGACCATACTTTCTCAGCGCCTCTATATGCGCTGCCGCCCCATACCCTTTGTTGGAGGCAAAGCCATATTCCGGGAACACACTGTCATACTGCACCATCAGCCTGTCTCTTGTAACCTTGGCAATGATACTGGCCGCTGCGATAGAAATACTCTTGGCATCTCCCTTAATGATGGGAACCTGTCTGATTGCCACCTTAGGGATCGTCACCGCATCATTTAACAAAAGGTCCGGCCGGGGAGAAAGCTTAGCAATTGCCTCCCTCATGGCTTCATAGGTTGCCTGCAGGATATTGATTTCGTCGATTCTCTCCGGTGAGACAAAACCAAGTCCTGTAGAAACTGCTTTTTCCATGATCACATCATAAAGCTCTTCTCTCTTTTTTTCGGACAGCTGTTTGGAATCGTTTAGATATAAAATATCACAATCTTTCGGCAGGATCACGGCTCCCGCCACAACAGGCCCCGCAAGAGGTCCTCTTCCCACCTCATCAATTCCGCAAATATAAGAATAAGACGCATACTCTTTCTCAAAAGTCTTCATCTTCTCCGTTCTTGCAAGCTCTTTTTCATAAGCGTCAAGCTGCTTCTTTGCCTTTTCCACAAGACTTGCAACGCCTGCTCTCTCATCTTCTTTGTAGGTATTTATAAAGGCAGGCAGCCCTTTTAGGTCGGCTGCCTGCAATAATGCTTTAATTTCTCCTATGCTCTGACTCATTATTTTGTCCCTTCAAAAATATCTTATGTGCAACTACTGATGCTTGATCATTCCCATCTTGTCAAGAGGCCAGATTCTCATCCACGCTTTCCCGATGAATTCATCTCTATGAATATTTCCTACCACCGGGTCCCTGCTGTCGGAGCTGTTGTTTCTGTTATCTCCCATCACGAAATATTCGTCCTCTCCCAGCGTGATTGGTTCATAAGCGCGCCCCGGATCTACAATGACCTCTTTCCCGTAATTTTCTGTCAGAATCTCTCCGTCGATATAAATTTTCCCTTCTTCATCGATATAGACAGTCTCTCCCGGAAGTCCAATGATTCGTTTGATATAATAGGTTTTCTCCGCATACCGGAAAGGGAACACAATAATATCAAAGCGCTCCGGATCAGAAAAGCGGTAACTTATCTTATCCACAATGAGATTGTCCCCATCGCTTAAGGTTGGTTCCATGGAGCTGCCGCTCACCTTGGTACGCTGTCCCACATAGGTTACCACCAAAAATGTCAATATAAGGACAATTAGTAAATATATGCTGGTTCCCAGCAGTTCTTTTAATATCTTTTTCACTTCCACTCCTCCGGACGCTCTAATGTAATTCTCCCTATCCTTCCACTTCTGAAATCCTCTGTCACCATCTTCGCTGCTCTTATCATATCAGGTTCTTCTCCCTTTAAAAAGCATTTTCGACTGACACAGATTTGGGCAAGAGTTTCATAGGAATCCTGCGTCTCTTCTATTTCATATCGCTTCCCGATCAGACCGGGATATTCCCTCATCACATACTTAAGTAATGCAAAAGCAAGCTCATCCGCATGAAGAATCTCATCATTGATGGATCCGATCATGGCGAGTCTTTCGCCCACCTCCTGATTTTCAAAACGGGGCCACAAGATTCCGGGCGTATCCAATAGCTCAAGATTCTGGTTTAACCGGATCCACTGCTTCCCCTTGGTCACACCCGGCTTATTTCCCGTCTTGGCACAGGCTCTTCCGGCAAAAGCATTGATAAAAGTGGATTTTCCCACGTTGGGGATTCCAACCACCATGGCGCGGGCGGGTCTGTTCTTGATTCCTCTTTTTCTGTCACGCTCTATCTTTTCCTTACATGCCTCCTGCACAAGTCCCTGAATGTCTTTCACTCCGCTTCCGGTCTTGGAATTGATCTCCAACACATGAAAACCTTTTTCTTTAAAGTACTCTGTCCATTCCGTATTGTATCTGCCATCTGCAAGATCTGACTTGTTCAAAAGAATAATCCTGGATTTATTTTTTGACAGCTCATCGATATCGGGATTACGGCTGCTCATGGGAATACGGGCATCCACCAGTTCAATCACAAGATCAATCAGCTTAATATTTTCCTGCATCATCCGCTTGGCCTTCATCATATGCCCCGGATACCATTGATAGTTCATATATTACCTTCCTGTTCTGTTATTTGACTAATCCCATTCCTTCTTCCTCGCAGGACAGATGAAACCAGACCTTGCCTGCTATGGTCTCCTTTTTGACAGCTCCGATATTGCCGGAGCGGCTGTCCTCACTGTTGTTTCTGTTGTCACCCAGCACAAAATATTCATCACTGCCGAGTACCACTTCATTTTCCGCCATCCCCGGGTCAGCTATTTTATCAAAGTTTTCATCTTCCTCAAGAAGTTCTCCGTTGATATAGACATATCCACCGATAATCTGAATGGTCTCCCCGGGAAGCCCTACCACCCGCTTTAAGTAATAGTGGGAATTTTTATTGCCGTTTGGAAGGAATGCCACAATATCTCCCCGCTTTGGCGATGTAATGCTATAGATAAACCGGTTGATCAAAACTCCCTGACTGTTATACAGCGCAGGTTCCATGGATACACCGATCATACTGACTTTCATCCCAACGGAAGAGACAAGTACAAAGGCAAGCAAAATGGCTGCCAGCGAGTAAAACAACGTAGAAAAGATCTCATGAATCGTCGCTTTATTTATTTTCTTTTCTTTTTCATAAAAAGATAATCCTTTTCTTCTTGCCATTCCCTCGATTCCTCGTCTCAAAATACATCATGATTTTATCACATTTTAACTCATAAGAAAAGGACAATTGCAAAAGCAACTGTCCCTCATAAGGTTTCCATTATTTAACGATTTCTTTCACCTTAGCTTTCTTACCTACACGGTCTCTTAAGTAATTCAGTTTTGCTCTTCTTACTTTACCTTTACGAACTACTTCAATCTTCTCTACGTTAGGAGAATGTACAGGCCATGTCTTCTCAACACCGACACCGTTAGAAGACTTTCTTACTGTAAAAGTCTCTCTTGCGCCGGTTCCCTGTCTCTTTAAAACAGTTCCTTCGAAAACCTGAATTCTTTCATGGTTTCCTTCTCTGATCTTACCGTATACCTTAACGGTATCACCTACGTTAAAATCTGCAACCTCAGCCTTTAACTGAGCGTCTTCAATGTTTTTGATAATGTCGTTCATATTTGCCTCCTTGAATCAATTGGATGTTCTTAATACATTCGTAACAGAGGACCATCGCATTTTTCACAACGGTAATAATTTACCATACTCTTCTGTAAAATGCAAGCATTTTGTATACTATTTTCTTAACTTTCTCAATTCATTTCTTCTCTTCCGCTCTTCCCGTTTTTTCTTGCGGATGAAATACTCCTCGTTCTCCGACGCCCATTTATCATAAAGATCTGGTCGGACCTCCTTTGTCCTTGCAAGAGACTGCTCCAGTCTCCATTCATCCACCTTTGCGTGATCCCCCGAGAGAAGAATCTCCGGCACTCTCCTGTCATGCCAAATTTCCGGCCTAGAATACTGGGGATATTCCAGCAGATAATTGCTGTGGCTCTCCGCATCTCCCGATTCCGCATTGCCAAGTACTCCCGGAACCATACGGGCAATGGCATCCATCAGCACAAGAGCGGGAAGTTCTCCGCCGGTGAGCACATAATCACCGATAGAGATATTGTCCGTGACAATTTCCGTAAGGACTCTCTCGTCGATCCCTTCATAGTGACCGCAAAGGAAAATCAGATCTTCCTCTTTGGCCAGTTCTCTTGCCAAAGACTGATGGAACACAGTTCCCTGAGGCGTCAGATAGATCACACGAGTATGACTATCGTCTGCATTTCCGGTCTTTGCTTTTCGTTCCGCAATCTTCTCCACAACAGCCTGGTAGGCATCATAAACAGGCTGTGCCTGCATCAGCATGCCGGCGCCGCCTCCATAGGGATAATCATCCACCTTCTTATGCTTGTTTGTGGTATAATCCCGGATGTTCACTGCCTGTAAGGTAAGCGTTCCGTTTTCCAGAGAACGCCCCGTAATGCTGGTGTGAAATCCCTGCTCAATCATCTCGGGAAACAGTGTCAATACATGAAAATTCAACTCATCACACCTCTTAATCCAAAAGTCCCTCCAAAAGATGAACCAGTACCTGCTCTTTTTGAAAATCCACCTGTAAAATACAATCCTTGATTGCAGGGATCAGCACTTCTTTTCCGTCTGCACTCTCCACGATATAAACGTCATTCGCCCCTGTCTCCATGACATCCTTTAAGACACCGGTAAAACTGCCATCCTCATTTACCACCTTAAGGCCGATCAGATCGGCGATAAAGTACTCATCCTTCTGAAGCTTCACCGCATTTTCTCTGGTGACAAAAAGACTTTTCCCTCTGTATTTTACGATATCATCTATATTGTCATAACCTTTAAATTTAAGAATCACAAACTGCTTGAAGAATTTGACCCCTTCAATCTCAAGTGTAAGAGTCTCTTTTCCCGTATCAAGGAGAACTTCCTTCAATTTTTTAAAGCGCTTCATATCATCCGTTGTGGGGAACACCTTTACTTCCCCTCTGACACCGTGTGTGGATGATATGATTCCAACCTGAAATACCTGTTCCATATCATTTCCTCAAATCTTTTTTTACATCATTAGGAATTCTCATAATGTAAAAAAGGATGTTCCTTTAAGAAAGGAACATCCTTAGCCTTAGACGATTTCTACGTCCACTTTCTTGTTTTCCTTAGATGATGCTGCTTTCACAACAGAGCGGATTGCCTTTGCAATTCTGCCCTGCTTTCCTATTACTTTACCCATATCAGATGCAGCAACATGAAGTTCAACGGTAATATGCTTACCCTCTTCCTTCTGGGTTACGGTAACCTCATCAGGATGCTCAACAAGTGCTTTTGCAATTACTTCTACTAATTCCTTCATAGTCCACCTCCAAAAGGGTTATCAACAGCTTCTTACTTTTCAATGCCTGCCTGCTTGAAAATTCTGCTGACAACTTCTGTAGGCTGAGCACCGTTTGCTAACCACTTCTTAGCAAGCTCCTCATTTACCTTGAATGTACTGGGATCTGTGTTAGGATCATAAGTTCCGATTTCTTCGATGCACTTACCGTCTCTGGGAGATCTTGAGTCTGCAACTACGATTCTATAGAAAGGAGCTTTCTTCTGACCCATTCTTCTTAATCTGATTTTTACTGCCATTTTTTTCACCTCCGAAAAATTTTAAATTAATAGTATATTTGAATTGAAATTCAAAACTGGTTTATTGTTTCCTAAAAAGGAAATCTCATGCCGCCAAAACCTCTGCCGCGGCCTCTTTTGCCGCCCATCAGTCCCGGCATCTGCTTCATCATCTTCTGGGATTGCTCAAATTGCTTGATAAAACGGTTAACCACCGCGATATCCACACCGGCGCCCCTTGCGATTCTGTGCTTTCTGCTCGGATTTAAAAGCTTTGGATTCTTGCGCTCTGCAGGTGTCATACTGAGAACGATTGCCTCTGTCCTTGCCAGCTGTTTTTCGTCTATCATGGATTCAATGTCACCGAGCTGTTTATTCATACCGGGCATCATACTTAAGATGCTGGTAAGACCGCCCATGTTGCGCATCTGCTTCATGCTTTCCAGATAATCCTCAAAATCGAACTTACCCTTCTTCATCCGGGCAGCCATTTCTTTTTCTTTGTCCTCATCAATGGAAATATTTTCCTGGGCTTTCTCAATCAGGGAAAGGACATCTCCCATTCCGAGAATACGACTTGCCATTCTGTCCGGATAAAACTGTTCCAAATCCGAAAGCTTCTCACCCATACCCACATACAGAATCGGCTTACCTGTCACTGCCTTAACGGAAAGCGCGGCTCCGCCTCTGGTGTCACCATCCATCTTGGAAAGAATCACGCCGTCGATCCCGATCTTCTCATCAAAATCTTTTGCAACCGTAACCGCATCCTGACCTGTCATGGCATCCACAACAAGGAGTGTCTGATGAACCTCCACATTGCTCTTTATCTCCTGCAGTTCCGCCATCATCTCCTCATCAATGTGAAGCCGGCCGGCTGTATCCAGAATCACCACATTGTGTCCGTTCTTTTTAGCATGCTCGATGGATGCCTTTGCAATATTGACAGGCTTCTGATTCTCTCCCATGGAGAAAACATCCACCTTCTGCTTTTCACCGTTAATCTGCAACTGTTTCACTGCCGCAGGTCTGTACACATCACAGGCAACCAGTAATGGGGTTTTGCCTTTTTGCTTCAGCTTTCCCGCTATCTTTGCCGTGGTGGTTGTTTTACCGGCACCCTGAAGACCGCACATCATGATGACGGTAATGGATTTGCCGGGCTGTAACTGAATCTCTGTGGTTTCGGAACCCATCAGTGAGATCATCTCTTCGTTTACGATTTTGATGACCATCTGTCCGGGATTTAACCCGTTCATCACATCTGAGCCGATGGCTCTCTCTTCCACTGCCTTGACAAACTGCTTAACTACCTTAAAATTGACATCTGCTTCCAGAAGAGCAAGCTTTACTTCTTTCAAGGCAGCCTTTACATCTTCCTCCGTAAGACGACCCTTACTTCTAAGATTTTTAAACACATTCTGAAGTTTGTCTGTTAAACTCTCAAATGCCATCTGCTAAAGCTCCTCTAAAATTTCACCCGATAACTGTCTGATGCCTTCTGCCAGATCTTTTCGTGACAGTTCCTCATTTCCTGCCATCTGATTGATCTTTTCAATCTTTTCCTTAATCGTCATAAAGCGGGAAACAAGATGCAGCTTATTCTCATACTCCTGCAAGGTATTGTCGCAACGCTTGATCAGATCGTGGACGCCCTGTCTGCTGATGCCGTATTCCCCGGCGATCTCGCCAAGAGACATATCCTCATACACCGCATCCTCATATATCTTTTTCTGATGGTCTGTCAGTAATTCCCCATAAAAATCATACAAAAGACCTTGTTCCACGATTTTTTCCATTGCAATCACCTTAGGTAGCATACAATAAAAGAGAAGGTGTGTCAAGTATTTTTTCTTGACACACCTGTATTTCTTTAAAATCTTCTGTTTTTATCTTCCATCCTCGGAAGGAAGCCTGTTTAACAGCTTTTTGTAAGCTCTGCTGAAGGTAGAATAATCCTTAAACCCGCATTCCATGCAGGCGATGGTGGCTGGTGTCCCCGAAAGGATCTTATTTTTGGCCGCCAGTATTCTCTTTTCCAGAATATATTGGTGCATGGAGTATCCGGTCTCTTCCTTGAATTTTCGCATCATATGATATTTGCTTAAGTAAAAGCAGGCAGAAAGCCCCTCAATGGAAAGATCACCCTCCAGATGATCATTGATATAATGAATCATCTCCACGATTTTTTTGTCATAGCGGGCAGTTTTGTGAAAAACGCCGCTGTTCTTCATACAACACCGGTTAAGCTCAATCAAAAGCTTTAAAAAAAGAATCCGACTGTACATCTCTCCGGCAAAAGCAGATTCCTTCTCCGACTGTTCCAAAAGCTTTACGGTCTCAAACAAAAGGCCGCTGTCTGAGGGGGATAATCTGACCACACTGCTGTCCTCCGTCTCTGCCATCTGAAAACAAAGGGCAAGATTGCTTTCTTCCTCCGAGTGCTCCGAGAGAAAGTCTTTGGAAATATAAAACACATATCTCTCATAGGGCTCATCGGTTCCGATAAAAGGCTTATGTATCTGTCCGATGTTCACAAGGAGAATATCATGAGGTTCCAGTTTGTAGGCTTTTCCTTCAATATGGTATTCCACATTTCCGGAGATGAACCAGATCAGCTTGTAAAAATCATGGTAGTGATATTCATACTCTTTTGGTTCTCTGTCCTTTAAGTGAAACAGCCGGAACTTTTCTGTCAGATATCCGGTTTTCACAGAGTCACGATACTCCTCCATAAGCTACTCCCTTTTAGTCCTTCTTGCCAAGATCCTTCATACAGATATTTAAGTCAACTTCTCCCTTGATTCCGTTAATGGAGCCTTTCGAGCTGTATTGCCAGATATCAAATTCGTAAGGGAAATAGACAGGTGAACTGTAATAGGCAAACCATTTTGGGTAATCCTCCAGCTGTCCCATATCCAGCATGATCAGGAACGTTTTCAGATTCCCGTATATCATGGGAGTGTAACCGGCATCCTTTATCGTTTCACAGAAAGCAATACAATTTCTGGTATAATCCTCTTTCGTAAGGTTTGCTGTTCTTGCATTATCACTTGTGACCTCTTCAACATCAAGCACAATAGGGTAAGAAACATCATAAGACTCTATCATATCCAGCACAAACTCCGCTTCTTCAATGGCTTCCTCCTCAGTAATCGCCTGGGTAAAGAAGTATATCCCTGTCTCAATACCATTTTCCAGTGCGCCTTCCATATTGTCGGCAAAATTCTCATCCTCCATGATCTTGCCTTCCGTACTGCCTCTCACACCGGCCCGTATAATCGCATACTCAACACCGTCTGCAGCCACCTTTTTCCAATTGATGTCACCCTGATATTTTGAGACGTCAATTCCCTTTTTGGATAGAACCACATCAGTATCATCCACATATTCTATCTGTCCGTTTTCCAGCTGCTTAAAATTATCATAAACATAATTATGTTTCTTCAGCTTTTCCTCTATCGGGAAGAAAAAATACTCTCCGTCGGCATAGACAACCACATCCTCCGGGAAGAAATCACGAAGCATGGCTATGGCAGTGCCGCCCCCGCTCATCTTGGATTTCAGTTGGGTAAGAAGCTCTGTTTTTTCCTCTGTTTTGGCCTCTATCCTCGCCTCTTCCATATAGGAATCAAGGTCGGACTGGGTATAAATATAATTTTCTGACTGTTCTTCAAAAGCCTGAAGCTGTGCCAGTACTTCTCTGCTCTCATTTTTCAGCGCATTGTTTTTCAGAAGAAGAAAAATGCAGCAGGTTAGTGCAAAAAGGGTGATCAGACAGAAAACAATATTGGTAAGCAGACTGATTCTCTGCTTTCTTCTCTTTCTTTTTATTCTTGCGTTATCCATATAAAACCTTTCTTTTGCTTTTTATACGCTTTTCTCATCATGTTCACGTACATTATATAACAAGAATGTTCTCTTTAAAAGGATTTTTCAAAGCACTTCACCAAAATAGCTCTTATATCCTTCCCCATAAATCTCGGAAGCACTGGAAATAATCATAAATGCAAGATGATCCTCCTGTCTGACAATTTCTTCCACTTTATGGGCAAGTTGCTTTTTTACCACGCAAAGGATTACTTTTTTCTCCTTATTCTCGTAAGCGCCGCTGCCTTCCAGATACGTAACTCCGATATTTATTTCGTCCAGAATCCTGTCAGTTATCACTTCGGATCTGTCACTGATAATATAAATGAGCTTTGCACCGTCTCTTCCATACAGAACAATATCGAGTACCACAGAGGTGACTGCTGCGGAAATAATACTGTAGAGCACAGAATTAAAATTGTGAAATACCAGACCGCTAAGTCCTATGATCACCGCATCAAGTATCAGCATCAGAGAACCTGTCTTCATATGGGGATATCTCTGTCTTAAGCATTTTACAATGATGTCAGTTCCTCCCGTGGTTGCGCTGTTTCTGAGCACAAATCCCATTCCTGCACCAATCAGCGCTCCTCCAAACAAGGCGCCAAGAAGCGGTTCGTCTGTAATCGGTTCTACATATCCCAATACATTTGTGGATATCGATATCATCAAAATTGCATACAAAGTGGATAGGGTAAACCTCAACCCGAATTTCCATATTCCAAGCAGAATCACAGGGATATTCAGCATCAGATAAACGGTACCTGTCTCCAGCGGAAGCAGCCTGTTTATCATAACTGACAATCCTGTGAATCCGCCCGGAGCCAGATTATTGGGATCCACGAACAAACTGATTCCTATTCCATAGACCACACAGGCCAGCGTGATCATCACATATTTCCTGATAGAGAATTTACTTTTCTCTTTCATATTTTCTCTCTCCTTTCTCAACCGTTATTATTAGGCGTTTGCGAAACGCCACACGCCGCATAAATACGGCATATTTTCTTCCTGA
>CAMEIH010000038.1 GCA_945917985.1 uncultured Clostridium sp.
TATTGGGACATTTTCATTTGTGGTATATTAGGACATTATCAAAAATGGTTCATAGAACCACAAATTTTATGAAAAGTTTTGCTTGCATTATTACACGTTTTCTGATATTATACAACTGTTGCGGATATATTCCGCGTATTTTTTGAAGTAAGCACATAGAGATTAAATATGATGTTAGGAGGTGCAACGATGGCTAAATGTGATATTTGTGGTAAGGGCGTTCATTTTGGAAATAACGTAAGCCATTCTCATAGAAGATCTAACAGAATTTGGAATTCCAATATTAAAAGTGTTAAGTGTAAAGTAAACGGAGCTCCTAAAAGAATGCACGTTTGTACAAATTGCTTGAAATCCGGAAAAGTTGAAAGAGCTTAATTTACCAGAGGAAATTTATTAAAAACTGCTGTAAATCATACAGCAGTTTTTTTATGCCTGTTTTCCGAATTCGTATTCCTTCTTTAACTCTTCATATACCGCATTGATAAGAAGTACCATTTCATGATCTCCTGCTATATTGTCAGGATGAAACATTTTGAGGAGATCCCGATAGCGCTTTTTGAGAGCAAGCTGACTTTTTACACCCTGAAAGAGAAGCTTTGCCGTATCCATCCCCATCTCCTGCTTTCGATAGGTTTCATGCGCTTGTTTTCTGGCATCAAAATTCATTTTTTCCTTCTCGAATTGTTTTCTTTCCGCATCAAGCTGTATAAAACCGTTTTTCAGGATGTCCATTTTTTTGTCAAAAAACATCTCATCCTGTTTAAGCCGTTTTCTTTCCGTAACAAACCGTCTGTTAACTTCTTCCATTTCCGTGCGGAATTGCTGCTTCTCTTTCAGAAACTTTTCCTCAAGACGTTTCAGTTCATTCCTTTCTGTCTCAAGACGAATGTTTTCTTTAAACAGCCAGGCTTTCAGTTCATTCAGCTCTTCTGCCGAACCATCTACAAGGGTTCTCTCGAAGTCTTGTCCTGTTTTCGTGTTTTCATCAAAAATACCCATAGTGTTCTCCAGCTGTCTTCTAATCACAATAATAGAAGTTATAACCTATCAGCAACAGCAAACCGATAATGATCAGTGCAATCAAATAATGATGTGTAAGAAAAAGCATAAGTAACATTCCCACAGCAATCCAAAATGCTATAAAACCGATCATCTTTTTCATGCGTTTCAACCTACTTATGCTTCTTAATTTATCTTATGCAATTTGGGCAGATTTATTGCACGTCCTTTTTTTCTTCTTCAGGGAAAGCGATATCTACCGCATTGTCATCATCAATCATCTCTTCCTTCGGAGAGGTAAATTTATCTACAATATCGGGTATCATATCGAGTACCTTGGTCATGGTATCCTGATTTTTGATATTTACCAGTTTCGTGCTTCCGTTCTTGATGACAAGCACGGCGCTTGGTGACATTTTACCGCTAAATCCGCCGGCCCCTCCATTTTTCTTGTCTCCTACACTGGCACCGGCACCGACACCGAAGCTGACGTCAACAAGAGGTACAATGACAGTATCGTCCGGAAGCTTTGTAGGCTCGCCTACCACTGTTTTTGTAGATAAAACTGTATTCATTCCCTTCATAAGGGATTCGATTACTCCTGTAAAATTATTTTCAGCCATTATGCTGCCTCCTTTTTAAACAGTCGGATTACTCTGCGCAAATCTCTGTTAAAATATACCCTGACCGCTGTCAGCAAAATCCTCCACACTGTGATCTTTCCTTTGACAAAAAAGTTTCCTTCGACAATGGAATGCTCAAAATCAGGTGTGATATTGATGTGTTCGCCGACAAGCGGATACAAAATACCCTGTATTGATAAAATCTGTGCTGTACTGGCAGGATCTCCCGTGCCGATAACAAAATCTGCCGAAAGCCTTCTTGGCAGGATACTTTTCAGAAGAATAAAAACCTCTCGGCTGCATAAAGACCATGCCCGCTTAAAGGTATCACTCTTTAAAATTCTGATATAGTATCTGATATTTTTAATACTATGTTTTATCTTACCATATATTTGGCAGATTGTGTACTTAATATTTTTCAGAATAGAGAAAAGCTTTTTTATAAAGTTTGATATTTTAGGATCATCTTCCTTTTCAAAGGCCTCTTCTTTTTCTTTCAGTTCCTCATCAAGATGATCAGTCTCTTCACCCGCAGTTGCAGTCTTTGATTTTTCTTCTGACTGTTTCTCAATGATATCTTTCTTTTCTTCTGCAGGAGGCTTTTCTTCTTTGTCTATCGCTTCTTCGGATAAGTCCTTTTGTTCCTTTTTCTTTTTACTGTTTTGTTCTTTATCTGTAGAAAAAATGGTGAAACAAAAAAGCCTGACTTTAATAAAGGCCTCCTCCGGATAGCGGAACGCAACATTAATGATGTGCAAAAGCCAGGTCACTTTCAGCGCAACATTTACGGGAACTTCGTCCCCCTGCTTTCTAAATCCGTTGACCCGATATCTGACAGGGACAAACAGAATAAGGAGTAAAACAGTAACCAGCAACAGCAAAAGGGACAGTAAAATAATTCCTATTATTTTCAATATAGTCAAAAATATGGATATCATCGGTTATCTCCGGGATTCTTTGCTTTCCATTTTAAATATTCTTTCAGATTACAGCAGCCTGTTGCGGCAAGGCATTCCTTTGTAATCCTGATTACTAATTCCACGGCTTCATCATAATTGCTTGCAATTCCGACAATGACGGGTGGATAAAGCCGGTAGTATTTCTGCTTGAGATAGGCACTGTGAAAGATTTCAAGCTGATCATTTCCCTGTGCGATACAGATCACGTAAACAAGCTGTCCTGCATGAAGCTTTAATTTCCTTTTTACTTTTGCCGGGTCTTTAACAGTATCACCAATATACAAATATTTATAAAATTTCACCTGCAGCCTCCAATTCACTCTTCAAAATAAGCGTCAAAAATTCTTTTTGCTATGGGAACCGCATAATCACCACCGGCACCCGCACCTTCGATGATGATCGTGACAGCAATCTCGGGCTCTTCTACAGGTGCAAAGCCGGTAAACCATGCATGACTGTCACCTTTCACTGTCCCATATTCCGCAGAGCCTGTTTTCCCGGCCGCTGTATAGGATAACCCGTTTAGCCTGGATGCCGTTCCTTCTGTCACAACACCTGCCATCAGATCTTTGAGAATGGCTGCTTCCTCTTCTGTCATGATTTTCCGGTAAGTCACAGGATTAAATGATTTGATCGTGTTTCCCGCACTGTTCTCCACATGATCTACCACATAAGGCTTCATTAAAGTGCCCTGATTGGCAATGGCACAGGTAATCATGTTCAGGTGCATCGGTGTCATGGCTGTCGTTCCCTGACCGATCGACGCCTGCATCATATCGGAATCCGATGTATCTGCATTTACATCTATCCTGCTCTGACTGTAATTCATGCTAAGGGGAAGCTCACTGTTAAACAAAAGCGTATTTAAAGTATCTTCAAATTGATCTCTGTCAAGAGAAAGTCCCATATTGGCAAAGGAGGTGTTACAGGATTTTGCAAAGGAACGGCTAAAGTTTACCTGACCGTGAACCGTTCCGTGATAACACTGTATCCTGTCTTCTCCCTTTGTAATGGCACCGGTACAGTTGTAGCTGTAATTATTGTAGGTTTCCGGATTTTCCCTGATATATTCCAACGCAGTTATTATTTTAAAAGTAGAACCGGGAGGATATAAGCCCTGGGTTGCACGATTTAACAACACACCCTTTTCACTGTCTTCTCGAAGTTGATCCCAGCTCTGCTCCACAGTTCCGGGATCAAAGTCAGGCTTGCTGACCATGGCAAGGATCTTACCGGTAGAAGGCTCTGTTACTACAATTGCACCTCGGTATACACCAAGTGCTTTTGATGCCACCTGTTGCAGGTTTACATTCAGTGTTGTATAAACATCATCCCCCGGATATTTGGCTTCGTTAACATCAAGACTTGCTTTTTCCGAAAGCGGTGCGTTGGAATTGATCAGGTAATAATTGGCCTGTGCCTCCACTCCCATTCTTCCGTTGACAGCATAACCGACAACATGGGAAAAAAGGTTTCCGTAAGGATATTCTCTTATCTCCTCTCCGGATTCGTTTTCCACGGTCCTTGCCAATACATCACCATCTGCAGAATAGATCGTTCCTCTCCTGTTTTTTGCAAGAAGAATCTGCTGTCTGCCATTATAACTGTTATTGATCAGTTCCTGTTGATGTGTCATGGAATAATAAGTAATATATCCGATCATACCAAGAAAAAGTATGGTGAATGACCAGGTTACTGCCATAATATGTCTTCGCGTTTTATTCTTTGCTTTCCTGTTTTCCTTAGGATTCGTCATCGATTTCTTCATCAGATTCCTCCCTGTCTGCCCATTCGTCATCCATGTCCATTATCTCTTCAGATACAGCTTTGCGCTTCTTTTTCCTCTTTGCCTTTTTCTTTTTCTGCCGCAGGGCATCGGCTTCATCCTCCCTGATCATGTAGAGTCCTTCTGTGATGGAAAACATGATAAGTGTAGTCAGAACAGAACTCCCTCCATAGCTGATAAAAGGCAGTGTCACACCTGTAAGAGGAATAAATTTTGTCCCTCCTCCGATGGTCAGAAAAACCTGAAAAATATAAGTAACACCAAGTCCGAATGATACCAGCTGATAAAATTTGTCATTTAATCTCACGGAAATATTCATAAACATGACAAAACAGCTGACGCAGATCAAGACCAGGCATACGGCGAATAAGATTCCAAGTTCCTCCGCAATGGCGGAAAACACAAAATCAGCTTCCACAAAAGGGATAGAATCAGGTGTCCCCTTAAAAAGCCCCAGCCCAAACAGCCCACCGCTGGATATGGCAAACAGAGACTGCGTTATCTGGTATCCGGTAGAGTCGA
Organism: uncultured Clostridium sp.; assembly: GCA_945917985.1. Lineage (GTDB taxonomy): Bacteria > Bacillota > Clostridia > Lachnospirales > Lachnospiraceae > Suilimivivens. The sequence continues at coordinate 4,890 of CAMEIH010000038.1, forward strand.
TCACGCTCCAGGGATCCTGCCATGCCTGTACTCTCACCTGTACATGGGTAAAAACCTTAAAAGCTATATAGGCAGCCACGCTGCCGCCCAGACCTCCGGCGAGCAGATAGATAAACTTGCCGCTTGCCACAAAGACCATTAAGACATATACCACAAAAAAGATAAGTGCGCTTCCAAGGTCCTTACTGCATACCAGAACGATTACATGCGCGGCAGCAATGACCGCAGCAGTAAAAACATCAAAAAAATCAGACGATTTATAGAGTGCACTTGCCACATAAAAAACAAAGAGAATCTTTACAAACTCTGAGGGTTGGAAAGTGATTCCCGCGATAGAATAAGACAATTTACTCCCATAAGTAGTCTGTCCAAGAATGAGAACGACAGACAAAGCGGTAATTCCCACACCGGCATAAATCCATTTTAATCCTTTCAGGAATTTGAATTTATGTACAAAAAAAGGAATGATCAGCGCAACAATCAGAGAGCCTGTCACAATAATAAACTGTTTGATGGCCTTTTCCGGGGAAAGTCTTGTCAAAATAACAAAACCGATGGAGATCAGCATACACATATTGTTGATCAGAAGCCTGTTTGATTTTGGATACAGCATTCGAAACAGTACAATTGCAGCATACAAAATAATCTGCTGAAATGCGTAAAAAAACAGATAGGAAATCTCCCCTGTTTCAAAGCAGATCACAATAAAGCAGCTGAAATGAAGAGCAAACATTAAAATGTTTTGTCGCGTATAGATTCCTTTTCTCCTGTCTTCATCTGAAAATCGAAAGACAGCAAAACATTCATAAGTATATAGTGCAATCAGCAATGTTATAACGTATTTGGAAAACTCGCTGACATATAATTCCATTTATTCAACTCCTCGTTTATAGTGTCCGGTGGTAAATTCTTTATAAAAAGGATCTGTGTTGCGTCCGGATGACAGTTCTCTGAAATAGGAAATAATCTTTCGGGTTTCTTCCTGATTTTCTGTTGTAAAATCAAGGCGACAATTGACCGGTCTAAATACATCCTGATCAAATATCTTATGCAGAGAAAGGGGGACACTATTATAGATAATATTATAACAGGAAGTACAATCGTTATAAACAGGAAATTGTTTCTGATATCTGTCCGATAATTCGGAAAAGCCGGAAATCATCCTGCATTCTCCCTCTGTTTTCTTAAGGCAGCCCGCAGAAATCATCATGGGAATTCTGCCATAGATCACGATAGAATAAATGCTCCTGTTACCATCATCTGTCTTTTGCACATCCTGCAATTCATAACTGTTTAACTCTGACGGAGCATACAATTCCGCTGCTTTCTCCATCATAAAGCGGCAGGCATAACTGTTCCACACATACATACTACTGTCTGCTATAACCGGTTTATGAATCCCCTTGCTTTCCAAAAAAGCTATTGTTTCCAGATTTCTTACAAGAGCACCGTCAAAAACCGGTGTATTCAATATTTGATACAGCCTGTTCAGATGCTGCTCATTCCGCTTCCTTACAATATAGGGAAAAACCAGATAAAATTGTATCCGGCTTCTCTCCTTATAAGACGCAAGTTTTTGCAGAAATTCTTCATCCAGTTCCATTTTGTCAATATAAATTCTGGAAATCTCTTCTTCTACAGCCGCCTGCAGCTGTAAAGAAGTGCTAACCAGCGCGTGAATTTCCGATTCATTCTTATTATTATCGCAAACACAAGGTGATTTTCGGTATGGCAAAGCTTTTCTTCCGGAATAGCCAAAGCCGTTATTCCTGATAAGCTCTTCCTCGAGAGAATGCAGCCCTTCTCTTCTCAGCTCATTCAAAGAACTGACAGGCATGAAAATATCATCATCCGCACTGATTTCAACAGAGGAAACAGCAAAATTAGTTCCTCCGCTTTTGGATAACTGCTCTTTTATTTTCTCTATGGAGAGAGGTTGCTTTAAGGCTTTCTGTACCATACCGCCTTCTATATCCACACTTGCTCCGTTTGCAGTTATCGTAAGACGTGCATTGGATCCTGCATGAAAGGCAGCATTTAGCGTAACAGGTAAAATTTTCTTTTTTGACAGGAATCTGCTTCTGATCCGGTCAATAAGAACATCATCATTGCCGGAGTAAGAGGGCGAAGAAAGGGTTATCATATTTCTGCCGTTATGTTGATGATAATAACCTTCCGATCTCTCGCTTCGGATATACAGAGCATTCAATTGCTCCAAATCATGCACTTCAACGTGATAGGTATCCTTTTTCCCTTCCTCTTTGCATTTATAATATAGATCAATATATTTACGATAAAATGCTGTCACTCCTGCAGCATATTCCGGTTTTTTCATACGTCCTTCGATTTTGAAGGAATCAATTCCGGCTTCTATCAATTCCGGTAAAAGTTCTATGGTACACATATCCTTCATGCTTAAGGGATATTCTTCAGGGCCTCCGTTTACACGATAGGGGAGACGGCAAGGCTGGGCACAGCGCCCTCTGTTTCCACTTCTTCCGCCCAAAATACTGCTGAAAAGACACTGCCCGGAATAACAATAGCACATGGCTCCGTGAACAAAAGTTTCTATTTCAATATCGACCTTATTTTTTATCTCTTTTATTTCTTTTAAAGATAGCTCTCTCGCCGGGACGATTCTGCAGGCACCCTCTTTTTTTAAAAGAGATGCTCCATAAGCGCCGGTTATTGTCATCTGTGTACTTGCATGAAGCTCCAGTCCGGGGAAGTACTCCCGTATAAAAGTGAACACGCCCATATCCTGAATGATTACGCCATCGAGACCATTTTCATAAAAAGGCAATAAAAAATCATAAAGGGATGGAAATTCCCTTTCTTTTACAAGAGTATTTACGGTAAGATATATTTTCTTGCCCAAAATATGAGCGTATCGTATTCCTTCACAGATTTCCTCTTTTGAAAAATTATCTGCATATGCTCTTGCACCAAAGGCATTTCCGCCAAGATAAACAGCGTCCGCACCGGCCATAAGTGCACCGGTAAGGGCCTCATAATTCCCTGCAGGAGCCAGCAATTCCACTTTTTTCATAGTTTTCCCTCAAAAAATGAAAAGCTGTCCGTTTGCAGACAGCTTTTACTATTTCTTGTCCTTATTTCTTTAATTCTGTTTCCAGCCGGACGATTTTTCTGGCACTTTCATTTACTTCATTTTGAAGACTCTTGATGCTTTTCTCTGTATTTTCAAGCTTGATCTGAGCTGCTATCAATTCATGCTTCAAATTATATAATTCTTTTTCTTTTCCCTGAATTTCCTCTTCAAGGAGAGAAATCTGTTTCTTAGCCTTGAAATAATCATCCGCAATATTTAACTGTAACAATACATTCTGAGTATCAAGAGGTTGTCTTCTGAAAGAATCCACTTTATTGTACTCAGCCATCTTGTTGTTAATGTAAGAGGCGACCTTCTGTAAATATTCCTCACTCTCATATCCGCTTAAAGTAAATACTTTACCGCCGATAATGACTTCCGTATCTGTTTTTACTGACATCAGTACCACCCCTTTTCCTCTATAGTACTGATTATACGCATATTATTTCGGAATTTCAAGTCCTAAATGCCTGTAAGCATAATCAGTGACGACTCTTCCCCGGGGCGTTCTGTTAATAAAACCATTTTTGATCAGATAAGGTTCATAGACATCCTCGATAGTTCCTGAATCCTCCCCTATGGCTGCCGCAAGAGTATCAAGACCCACCGGGCCACCACTGAATTTGTTTATCATGGTGAAAAGCATATTGCGATCAATGTGATCAAGACCCATAGGATCCACATCCATCAGATCCAGAGCCGTTACTGCGATCTTTTCAGTAATGATACCGTCATATTTCACCTGGGCAAAATCGCGCACTCTCTTGAGAATACGATTGGCAAGTCTCGGTGTCCCTCTGCTTCTTCTTGCCATTTCCATAGCTCCTGCCGGCTCAATGGGAGCTTCCAGTATTCTGGCGGAGTGCATTATGATCTGCTGGAGTTCTTCTACGGAATAAAATTCCAGTCGATGAATAATTCCGAACCGGTCACGCAAAGGAGCTGTCAGAAGTCCTGCTCTTGTCGTTGCTCCGACAAGAGTAAACTTTGGCAGATCCAGACGTATGGAGCGGGCAGCCTGCCCCTTTCCAATCATGATATCGATCGCATAATCCTCCATAGCCGGGTACAACACTTCTTCTACCTGTCTGTTCAGTCTATGGATTTCATCAACAAATAACAGATCCCCCTCCTGCAAGTTATTGAGAATTGCTGCCATCTCACCGGGCTTTTCGATAGCCGGTCCGCTTGTGACCTTCATATTGACGCCCATTTCATTGGCAATGATCCCTGCAAGCGTAGTTTTTCCAAGACCGGGCGGCCCGTAAAATAATACATGATCAAGAGGATCCTTTCTCAGCTTAGCAGCCTCTATATATATTTTAAGATTTTCTTTGATCTTTGACTGACCAATATAGTCAGTCAATTTCTGAGGTCTTAAGGAACCTTCTATCCTGATATCTTCCTCTTTTAAATTTGTTTCTATCATTCTTCCTGCCATAAGAATACATCACTTTCTAGTACATATTTTTTAGTGCAAGCTTTAAAACAGTCTCTACATCGGCATTCTCCGGTGCACTGGCTTTCTTTACCGCTTTCAATGCATCCGATGGACTGTAACCTAAAGCAATCAATGCTTCCACCGCTTCGTTTCCGGCATGATTATCGCTTGTTCCACGGAACGCATCAGCATATTCGTTCATCTCTTTCTTAAGTAAGGTATCTTCCATGGAAATTTTGTCCTTCAGATCCAGAATGACTCTGCCGGCAGTCTTCGCTCCTATTCCAGGTGCTTTTGCAATTGCCTTTGCGTCACCTGAAATAATGGCAAAGCGAAGATCATCTGCACTCATAACAGATAAAATGGCAAGTCCACCTTTGGGACCGATGCCGTTTACTGTAATCAGTTTCTTGAAAATTTCAAGTTCATCTCTCGTCATAAAACCGTAAAGTAAAAAAGCATCCTCTCTGACAAGCGTATATGTATAAAGCTTTATTTCTTTACCGATGCCCGGAAGAGATGCTGCTGTCTGACCTGAAATTTTAATATTATAGCCGATACTGCCTGTGTCAAGAACTACCGTATCTTCCGTAATATCTTCAATAATTCCTCTTACAAATGCTATCATATATTGGTCCCCCGTTTCATCACATTTCGTATGAAAGGCATCACAAGAGTCACTATGGTGCCAATCAAAATACCTGCAATCAGACCTGCAAGAATGAGAATCGGAACATAATAGAAAATCCCATAAGTTTTAACCACAAAATACGCTACCAAAAGCTGACCTGCATTATGCATGACACCGCCAACTGCGCTGATGGTCAGAAGATGAAACCGATTACTTTTCATCATGACTGCCATTGCAAGGAAGCTGCATACGGCACCTGACAGACTGTACAGTATCATGGTCATGTTGCCAAACAAAAAACCGCAGAATATTGCTTTAACTACTGTCAAAAGAAAGGCGTCCCTGTAACCGAGCAGGCATAATGCCAACAGCACCGCCAAATTTGAAAGACCGAGCTTCACTCCCGGTATTCCAAAGGAAAAAGGAATCAGCACTTCAATATAAGACAAAATAAGAGCAAAAGCAAGTAGCAAACCAAGGTATGCTGTTTTTGATTTCATATGTCAATTCGTGACTGCATCGATGTCACTTTCCTCCGGTGAATCTATCGTAATAACAAGCTTATGCGGAAGACAGATAATACTCTCTCCATTTTTACTGATACTCCTTTGCCTGACACAGAGCTGATCAGGGCAATCGGCATCCGTTACTTTGGCGGTTCCTCCGCTTATAAGAATAAGATTATAGCTGCCATCGGTTCCCTGCAAGGTAATAATGTCATCTGCGGACAGGCTATAGCGCCCAATCTCATTTCCGTCACGCAAAACAACGACTTCACTTCCGGATGTGTCATCTTCTGTAATATGAGGAATCAACCAGGTAAGGAATGCGAGAGCCAGTATGATTCCTAAAATGAGAACGTCTCCCTTTATTTTTTTAAGAAATTCTTTTCCCTCTGTAATCATAGTTTTATCATAGCATAACCGAACATATGTTTCAAGCGTCTTCTCCTATTTATTTTCGCATAACATTGTGATAAACTATAACCGTTCGGCAAAGAAAACCGATCAAATATTTGCAGCTAAAAGGATGGTTATTATGAAACTTATTTTCGTCCGACATGGAGATCCGGACTATGAACATGACAGTCTCACGGAGAAAGGCTTCCGGGAGGCAGAAATATTAGCAGAACGAATCAGCAAATGGAACGTCACCGATTTCTACACTTCTCCCCTTGGACGTGCCAAAGCAACAGCATCCTGTACTTTAAAAAAGATGAACCGCACGGCAGAGATTCTTGAATGGACACAGGAATTCAATTATCCCATTGATGATCCTGTTACGGGAAGACATGGTGTGCCCTGGGACCTTGTTCCCTCTTCCTGGACGAATGATGTGCTGATGCTATCCAGAGACGGCTGGGTACAATCGGATATTATGTGTGAAAATCCGGATATTGCAACGAAATACTCTGAAGTATGCCGGAAACTTGATGAATTTCTGAAAAAATACGGTTATGAACGGGAAGAAAACTTTTACAGAATGCCCGATAAAAAAGAAGTATTTATCACCGCAACTACTTCCCCTGACAATCTTATGCATATTAATAATCCGGTTTGTCGTGATGATGAACCTGTTGTTGTGATTTTCTGTCATCTGGGCGCAATCTGTATCATGCTGTCCCATCTTCTCAATATACCGTTTCCGTTGCTTGTCCACGGATTTTTTCTTCCAACCACTTCTCTTACCATTTTAAGTACAGAGGAACGTTGGAGCAATGAAGCTTATTTCCGGGTTCAGGCAATGGGTGATGTTCATCATTTGCTTGAAGCCGGTGAACCGATTTCTGACGCGGGATTTTTTGCCAGTTCTTTCCAGGGCTAAAAACAAAAGTCTGCATGATCATTCGTATCATGCAGACTTTTAACATTTTTAAACATTATTTTACTCATCTGTGTTTTGAACAGCCAGATAGTTCAGATTACCCTTCGGATCCTTGATGTCATAATTCTCCATCAGCCCGGAAATGTATTCCGTGGTTGCATTGGTAGCAAGCGTATCTGAAATCTCGGCATCAGATTCTTCCGCATCATAATATCTGTTTACGAATTCAACAACATAACAGCGATGATTATCTGTATCTTCAATGACCTCGATATCATTTGCTTTTCTGGCGTCATCATACAGCCAGTCAGCGATGGCAGAAGGAGTATAGGAATGACGTTGTCCTTCGCTCAGGCAGTATTCTGTCTCTTCATCCTCATAATTAGCCTTAGCTTCCTCGGAAGCGTTATCCATACAAAGCTGTTCGAAGTCGCCTCCGTTTATGCGCGCCTCTTTAAACGCATCCGCTTTTTCTTTTATCTCGGTCATTGCTTTTGAAATATCCTCTTCGGATGCATCCTCGGCAATATCAGCGGTAAACAGGAAGCTTCTGTAATCAACCTTATCATAATTCAAAGGATTTTCGTTATAATAATTTGCAATTTCTTCCGCGGAAGGAGCATTCTGCTCATCCAGGTGATTGTAATATGCCACGGAAAGAATACCGTCCTTGATAAATGGTGTCAAATTGCTTTTCGTTGCATACTGTCCGAAAGTGCTCTTAAAGAATTCAGCCTCAGTAACTCCCGCAGAGTCAGCTGCAGATTTAAAACTGGTCATTCGCTCTTCCAGATCGGCGGTGTCATCATATTCAAAGCCATTTGCTTTCGCATCATCGATAAGAGCAAAGGTCTGTGCCATCTGTTGAACCGTCATCTGATCAAACATGTCTTTCCATGTCAGATTCTCATCATAAGGCTGCTCGTCAAAATCCCGGGTTGTATCAAGACCCATGTAGGAAACCAGGGAACCGTATGTTGACAGATAATTGCCCACACAGACATTATAGTAAAAATCATATTCCAATTGGCTTACATCTCTGTCCCCAATCTGAATATAAGTACCGTTTACAGCCACCTGCTTTTTCACGATAGTGGAACCAATACCAATCACAATTGCAAGGACAAGAACAATTCCGATCACGGATGATACAATTTTAAAAATTTTCTCATCACGCTTGTCCTTCTTCTCCTGTGCCTTCCTTTCGGCCATTTTTCTATCGTATTTTGTCTGAATTTTCTGTTCTTCTTTTACTTCAGGCGCATTCTTCTTTGCCATTTGTAAAAATCCTCCTCGTTTCTTTAAATATCACAAATCCCATTCTATCACCGGAATGTGAATTTCACAAGCAAAACATTGCCATGTGGAAATTATTTCTGATTGATGTAATTTATAAGACCTTCAGAGGCAATGATCTTTTGCATAAACTCAGGGAAAGCCTGCCCTTTAAACTGGGTGTTCTTTGTCAGATTGCGGATGATGCCGGAATCAAAATCCACTTCCACTTCATCGCCGCTCTCTATTCCTTTTGCTGCTTCAGGGCACTCAATAATAGGCAATCCGATGTTGATCGCATTTCTGTAAAAAATTCTTGCAAAAGTCTCTGCGATCACACAGCTGACGCCGGCGGCCTTAATCGCAATAGGTGCATGTTCCCTGGAAGAACCACATCCGAAATTCTTTTCGGCTACAATAATATCACCCTTATGCACTTTTTTTACAAAATCGGAATCAATATCTTCCATGCAGTGAGTGGCAAGTTCGGCAGGATCAGAAGAATTTAAGTATCTTGCCGGAATAATTACATCTGTATCTACATTATCACCATATTTAAAAACAATACCTTTTGCTGCTTTCATCATTTTCTTCCTTTCTGTTGATCGTTCAAAAGCATTCCGTCAAATAAGCGGATGGTTTTTATAATTGGCAGGGACAGGAAATCTTGCCCGTAACAGCACTGGCTGCTGCTACAGCAGGACTGGCCAGATATATTTCACTCTTAACATGTCCCATACGTCCCACAAAATTACGGTTGGTGGTGGAAACACATCTCTCGCCTTCCGCAAGAATACCCATATAACCTCCAAGACAGGGACCACAGGTAGGAGTACTCACCACTGCTCCGGCTTCAATAAAGATCTTAAGGAGACCTTCCTCCATTGCCTGCATATAGATTGCCTGAGTAGCAGGAATCACAATACAGCGCATTCCTTTCGCAACATGTCTTCCTTTAAGAACTTCCGCCGCAATACGCATATCATCGATTCTGCCATTGGTACAGGAACCGATCACAACCTGATCAATCCTGATGTCTTCGGTAATCTCATCAATGGTCTTTGTGTTTTCAGGCAAATGCGGAAATGCAATGGTAGGACGAAGGCTGCTTAAATCGATCGTATACTCCTCATCATAAACAGCATCCTCATCAGCCTCATAAACAGTGTAAGATCTCGTGGAATGTTCCTTCATATAAGCAATTGCAAGATCATCCACAGGGAAAATACCGTTTTTGCCACCAGCCTCGATCGCCATATTTGCAATCGTAAAACGATCATCCATAGTCAGATTTTTAATTCCCTCACCCACGAATTCCATGGATTTATATAAGGCGCCGTCAACACCGATCATCCCGATAATATGTAAGATCACGTCCTTACCGGAAACCCATTTGGAAGGTTTTCCGATTAAATTAAACTTAATAGCTGCAGGCACTTTGAACCATGCCTTACCGGTTGCCATGCCGGCAGCCATATCCGTGCTTCCCACACCGGTTGAGAATGCACCAAGAGCACCATAAGTACAGGTATGGGAATCTGCACCGATGATCACATCACCCGCAACAGTCAGTCCTTTTTCGGGCAATAAAGCATGCTCAATTCCCATTTCACCCACTTCAAAATAATTGGTGATCTCATTGCGGCGTGCAAACTCTCTCACACATTTGCAGTGTTCAGCGGATTTAATATCTTTATTGGGCACAAAATGATCGGGCACAAGGGCAATTTTATCCTTGTCAAAAACACCGTTCACCTTCATCTTGTCCATTTCTTTGATGGCCACCGGACTGGTAATATCATTGCCGAGCACCAGGTCCAAATCTGCCTCGATTAATTGACCGGCCTCCACTTGATCAAGTCCTGCATGGGCAGCCAGAATTTTCTGTGTCATTGTCATTCCCATGATTTTGTCCTCCTTTAAAAAGAATATCCTATGTAGTAAAAAAGCCCCTGCCGCTTTTGGCAAGGGCTTTCGCCTTTTATTAGTTATTGATCAGTTTATCACTTTCATTGTTCCAGCTGTAAAGCTTACGGATCTCCTTACCAACCTGCTCTGAAGGATGCTCGGCTGCTAATTTTCTCATAGCCTTGAAATGCGCCTGTCCGCCTGCAGATGACATGTCAAGCAGGAATTCCTTCGCAAAAGAACCATCCTGAATATCCTTTAAGATCTTCTTCATGGTCTTCTTGGTTTCCTCTGTGATAATCTTGGGACCTGTAATATAATCGCCATATTCTGCTGTATTGGAAATGGAATATCTCATTCCTTCAAATCCTGACTGATAGATCAGATCAACGATCAGCTTCATCTCATGGATACATTCAAAATATGCATTTCTGGGATCATATCCTGCCTCTGTCAGAGTCTCAAAACCTGCCTGCATCAGAGCGCAAACACCACCACAGAGAACTGCCTGTTCACCGAAGAGGTCTGTCTCAGTCTCTGTTCTGAAGGTTGTCTCAAGAACACCTGCTCTTGCACCACCGATTGCCAGTGCGTAAGCCAGTGCTTTGTCAAGTGCTTTGCCTGTAGCATCCTGATGAACCGCTACAAGACAGGGAACACCTTTGCCTGCCTGATACTCACTTCTTACCGTATGACCGGGTCCCTTGGGAGCAATCATGGTAACATCAACGTTCTTGGGAGGAACAATCTGATTAAAGTGAATATTGAAGCCATGTGCAAACATTAACATGTTGCCTTCTTCCAGATTGGGTTCAATGTCCTTCTTATACATAGCTGCCTGTAATTCATCATTGATCAGAATCATGATGATATCTGCTTTCTTGGCAGCCTCAGCTGCTGTATATACTTCAAATCCCTGAGCTTCTGCCTTTGCCCATGATTTGGAACCTTCATAAAGTCCGATAATGACATGACAGCCTGATTCCTTTGCGTTTAATGCGTGTGCATGTCCCTGACTTCCGTAACCGATGATTGCGATTGTTTTACCATCCAGTAAGGAAAGGTTACAATCTTCCTGATAATAAATATTTGCCATTTTCTGTATGACTCCTTTCTTATGGGGAATTTCCCAGCATTGATAATTTTTATAAACAAAACCTATAAATAGGTAACGTTCTCTGTTCCTCTTCCGAGACCTGCAATACCTGTTCTTGCAAGTTCAAGAATCTCATAGCCGTCAAGCAGATTGATAAAAGCATCAATCTTTGCCTGATTACCGGTAAGCTCTACGATCAGACTGTCGGAAGCAACATCGATGATCTTGGCTCTGAAAATATCTGCCACTGCTATGACACCCTGACGCTGTTCATTGTCGGTACGAACCTTGATCAGTGCAAGCTCTCTGTAAACACTGTTATCGGGTTCCAGTTCCTTGATATCGCGTACATCCACAAGTTTTTCAACCTGTTTTTCAATCTGATCAAGGATTTCGTCATCACCGGAAGTGACAATCGTAATTCTGGTAAAACGAGGGTCGGCAGTTACGCCTGCCGTAATACTCTCTATGTTGTAACCGCGTCTGGAAAACAGACCGGAAATTCTACTAAGTACACCGGAAGTGTTGTCAACCAGAAGCTGAAATACTTTTCTGCGCATCTTGAGATTTCTCCTTAACATTTATCCATTATTTTATCAATATCATATCTAAAAGTCAATTGTACCATTTTATCATATTTTATTGATGTATTTTAACCTTTTGAACTGCTCTTTTCGTCGGTTTCCGTGCATTTTTGAAGTGCAAGAGTCCCTGTTCTTGCCACTTCCACGATACTGACAGACTGAAACATGTCGATCAGAAGCTGTGTCCTTTCAGGAATATCACACATCTGGATCAGCATCATATTCTTTGACATATCCACGATCTGCGCATTCATGATCTCGCAGATCTCCATGATATCCCGTCTGTTGGTCTTATTATATTTCACTTTTATAAGCATCAGTTCGCGGCTGATACTGCTGTCCGCATCAAATGTCTTTACTTTGATCACATCCAGCTTTTTGTTCAGCTGCTTTTCAATCTGTTCCATGGTTCTCTTGTCACCACTGCTGACAATGGTCATACAGGAAACAGCTTTATCATCAGTTTCACCAACGGCAAGGGAATCAATGTTAAAGCATCTTCTGGAGAAAAGTCCCGCCACCTTGCAAAGGACACCGGAACGGTTCTCCACCAATACAGAATATATTTTTTTCATAAAAGCTTCCTCCTACTTTACCAGATCCATGGGATCTATGATACATTCAAGCAGCATTGATTTATCTTCTTTCAAGAAGACATCAATCACTTCATCTGCATGTTCCATGGTTTCAAGACGTGCAAAATCCATGCTGTATGCAGCTGCCAGTTTTTCAAGGTCCGGGCTTCCCGAAAGATCCACAACAGAGTAATGATCCTTATAGGTGTAATGCTGATACTCTCGCACCATACCAAGATAATTGTTTTTGAGGACAATGATCTTAACGGGAATATGATGCTGGTTCATGGTTGCAAGCTCCATCATGGACATCTGGAAAGAACCGTCGCCGCAGACTGCGACCACCTGTTTCTTTTTGTCTGCCAGCTTTGCACCCATGGCAGCGGGGATCGAATATCCCATGGTTCCCATGCCGCCTGAGGTTAAGAATTTTCCCTCTTTTACAATATGGTAGCCGCAGGACCAGATCTGATTCTGTCCCACATCTGCCACATAGATACCATCCTTTTCCATCTTTTCGGATAACTTCGTAATAAAGGCAGCCGGATCCACGTAATCGGGATTGGGATTTCTTCGCGGCACCATCGTATTTCGATAACCGTTTAAGGTTTCAATCCATGCTTCATGTTCACAAGAAAATTCCTGGGAAAGCAATTCCTTAAAGATATGCTTAGCATCTCCCACAAGCGGAATGGTTGGTCCTACGTTTTTGCCGATCTCGGCAGGGTCCACATCAATATGAATCAGTGCTTTGTTTTCCGTGATCAGATCAGGCTGGCTCACCGCACGGTCCGCCACTCTTGCCCCAACCATGATCAGAAGATCTGATTCATTCATTGCACGGTTTGCATAGGGCTTGCCGTTATTTCCCACCATACCGTAATACATTTCATCTTTGGTAGGCATCACACCGATACCCATCATGGTAGAAACCACAGGAATACGGTGCTTCTTTGAAAAACTGCGAAGCTCTTTTTCTGCCTCTGACAGCAGAACACCGCCGCCGGCACAGATAATGGGACGTTTCGCCTTTTCAAGCTCCGCAACCACCTTTCTTAACTGAACCGCATTTCCTTTCACGGTAGGCTTATAGGTTCTCATGGAAACACTTTCGGGATAAACAAATTTCTTAAGCTCAGCATTCTGAATATCAATGGGAACATCAATCAGAACAGGACCTTTTCTTCCCGTGTTCGCAATATGGAAGGCTTCCTTGAAAATTCTCGGTATATCATTTACATTCTTTACAAGATAGCTGTATTTCACAAAGGATTCCACTGCGCCTGTGATATCCGCCTCCTGAAATACATCGCTTCCGAGAAGCTCAGAATTTACCTGCCCGGTAATACAGACAAGGGGAATGCTGTCTGCAAACGCGGTAGCGATTCCCGTGATCACATTGGTTGCCCCGGGGCCTGATGTGACGGCGCACACCCCGACCTTCCCTGAAACTCTGGCAAATCCGCTTGCCGCATGCGCAGCATTCTGTTCTGTCCTGATCAGTATGGTCTGAATGGAGGAATCCAGGATACTGTTATAAAAAGGACAAATCGCCACACCCGGATATCCGAATACGTATGTAACACCTTCTTCTTCCAAACATTTAACAATTGCATCTGCACCTATCATTTTCATTCTCTCCATTATGTATCTTTCCTTTATTTAAATTTTCCAAAGAAATTGGCAAGAGGTTCCACCACATCGCCCAGATCCTTGATGGCACTGTTCAGTCCCTCAAAATCTATATCATCCAGCTTTTTCATGACCTGTTCCACCGACTCGGCATTTTCGGTAATGAAAGTATCCATATTGTTACCCATGACGGTAATGGAGTTACTCATTTCTGTCACGCTTGCGATGGCGTTATCTGCAAGCTCTATGGTGCCGGAGGCTTTTGCCATCACTTCATTTGCCTGATTGACCGTTTTCACAACGGAAGGTACTAAAATAACCAGGCAGACAACAAGTGCTGCAGCAGCCACAAACGCCACAAACGCTGCAAGCTTCGTATAAAAAAGCTGTTTTCTGGAATTATTTACCAATTCTTTTAAAAGTTCTTCCGATGTTTCACGGCCTGTATTCGTTTCTTTACTCATATTATCATTCATGGCATCCTCCCGTAAGTCTTTTTGCAACCCTGACAGCTTCCGCTGCATCCTTGGAATAGGCATCTGCACCGATCTCATCTGCATATTCCTGCGTAATGACTGCACCGCCGATCATGACCTTTGCAGTGACCTGATGCTGCTTTGCATATTCGATCACATGCTTCATTTCCTGCATGGTAGTCGTCATCAGGGCAGACAATGCTATGATGGACGCATGGTGCTCTATTGCTGCTTCTATAATGGTCTCTCTCTTCACATCCTTGCCGAGATCTATCACATGAAACCCATAATTTTTCAGCATCATAGCCACCAGATTTTTGCCGATATCATGTATATCTCCCGCAACCGTGGCAATAACAATGGTGGGCATTTCCTCCTGCTCACTGCCTGTAGAAAGAAGCGGTTCCAGATATTCAACGGAAAGCTTCATAGCTTCTGCACTGGCGATGAGCTGGGGCAGAAAATATTTTCCCTGATCAAAAAGAATTCCCACTTCGTTAATAGCCGGAAGAAGCATTTCATTTAAAATATCCGAAGGAGCGATACCCTCTTCCACAAACTGTTTTGTATGCTCTCTGATCTGTTTCCGGTTGCCTTTCATTACATCCTGATAAATCTGTCCATGAGAAGTGGTATCCTGCGAAGGGGTTTTGGTACCGGATGATATCGATATCTCCGATGAAGTTTTCACCATAACAGGCTTTCTCTCCTGATAGGCTGACATCTGTTCAATATAGCGGATATCAGCCCCCTCCTTATTCATGAGAAGATCAGCCGCATAAGCGGTATTGACAAGAAGATCCTGGGATGGATTGGCAATTGCCATGGTGAGACCTTCTCTGATCGCCATAGTTAGAAAAGCAGTATTTACAAAGCTTCTCTCCGGCAATCCAAAAGAAATATTAGACAGACCGCATATGGTAGCAAGGCCTTTTTCCTTACAGTATCTGATGGTTTCCAGCACTTCCTTTGCCGCATTCGGATTGGCCCCTATCGTGGCAACCAGTCCGTCTACCACAATGTCTTCTTTGGTCATGCCAAGTTCAAGTGCTTTCTCAACGATCCTGTCAATAATTGCAATCTTTTCCTCAAGACTTGCAGGAAGTCCTGCATCTGAGAGAGGTAAAAGAATAAACATAGCTCCATACTTCCTGGCAATGGGCAGAAGCTTTTCGAGCTTTTCCGATTCTGCTGAAATGGAATTGATCAAAGCCCTTCCGGGATATCTTCGCAGGGCTGCCTCCAAAACATCCACATGGCTGGAATCTAAAGATAAAGGAAGGCTTGTGGCCATAGTCACTTCCTCTAAAACCTTAAGCATCATCTCTTTTTCATCAATGCCGCTCATGCCCACATTGATATCGAGAAGGGAAGCCCCACAATCTTCCTGCTCCTGGGTAAAAGAGAGAACCATTTCCAGATTGCCCTCGCGAAGCTGTTCCTGGAGCTTCTTTTTTCCTGTAGGATTAATTCTTTCTCCGACGATCATAAAAGGAGAATCAAGTCCAAAAGAAACTGTTTTTCTTTCGGATGTAAGACGTCTTATCCCTTCTGATTCGATTTTATGGGAAAGCTGTTCCTGTCTGAGGACCCTCTCCTGTCCCTCAAAGGTTTCAGATAATGCTTTAATATAAGAAGGAGATGTTCCGCAGCATCCTCCGATCACAGAAGCACCTGCTTTTACAAGCTCACGGATTCCTTCTGCAAATTCAGGCTCTTCCATATCATAAACAGTCTCACCCTGTTCATTTAAGGAAGGAAGCCCCGCATTCGGCTTTGCGATAACAGGAATCGAAACAACAGCTGCAATATCTCTGATCACATCGACCATCTGATCCGGTCCTGTAGAGCAGTTGGCACCGATCGCACATGCGCCCAGCTTCTCCAATGTGACTGCCGCAGTCACCGCATCTGTTCCATAAAGTGTCTTGCCATCTGCTTCAAATGTCAGTGTTGCCATTACAGGCAGATCACAGACTTCCCCTGCCGCAATGAGGGCTGCTCTTGTCTCCTGAAGACTCATCATGGTTTCCACCACGATCAGATCTACACCTGCATCACAGGTAATCCTGATCTGTTCTTTGTAGATATCGATCAGCTCTTCAAACTCCATTTTCCCCATGGGAGAAAGCTGCTCACCTGTCATTGTAATATCAGCAGCCACAAGAGCTTTATCACCGGCAGCTTTCTTCGAGAGGGCAACAAGCCCTCTGTTAATGGCAACGATATCATCCTGAAGCCCATATTCCTTTAACTTAATCCGGTTCGCCGTAAAGGTAGGGGCATAAATGATATTACTTCCCGCTTCCACATATTCTCTCTGCAGACCGACAAAGATATCCTCATGATCAAGAATCCATTTCTCAGGACATACACCGGCAGGCATACCTCTTTTGATTAAATTGGAACCGGTTGCCCCGTCCAGAAAGATAAGTCGTTCATCTGTCAATTGCTTAAATTCGCTGCGTTTCATTTCATGTACTCCGACAAAAATCTCATGATACAATACGTTTTTTTCTAATTTAACATAATTTATCTAAAACTACAATTGAACTATTATAATTTCTTGATTTCGCTTATCATCTATGATACTTTATATACATATGAATTTTGAATCGGATTATCAGGGAGGTATCATTTTGAACTTTCATTTTTTAAATAAAAAACCCGGCATACTTCGCCGTGTTCTGACTATTTCATTCTGCTTTGTTTTTCTTTTAACAGGATGCGGAAACAAGGAAGAACTGGAAAACTATAAAGCAAACATGAATCAGTTTTTTGAAAATATCAAAGTATTCGATTCTTCAATCAATGCCATAGATCCTGAATCGGACACAGCAGTTTCCGAGCTCCTTTCTTTGCTTGATTCCATGGACAAGTCTTTTGCCCAGATGGCTTCTTTGGAAGTTCCGGACGGTTTCCCCGGGGTTGAACAGCTTGCGGATGAAGCCAGTGAATATATGTCAGAGGCTGTTTCCTATTATCATCAGGCCTTTGAGGGCGAGGAATATGACGCCACACTTGCTGATGTGGCCAAGCAGAATTATGACCGTGCCAATTTGAGAATCCAGTATATCGTTTCTATCCTTCACGGAGATATTCCGGAGGAGATTTACACAGATGGAGATACTGATGAATCCACCGACACAGAGGATTCGGGAGAAACGGAAGAAATCTTGACAGAAGAATAAGAAGGTTTGTACAAAAAATCCGCTTAAGAAACTTAAGCGGATTTTTCATGTTCACAGATTATTTGATAATTCTAATCTTACCGATCAGCGGTACTTCTTTTTCTTCCTGGTTAATTGCTGCAATCAATCCCATGATCCAGCAAACAATCATGAAGATTCCCCAAATCCATCCAATGCAGGGAATTATGCTGAGCAGAGAAAACAAAAGAATGACAAGTGCCTGATTAATATGGAACTTGGCTCCTTCCTTATCTCCTGCGCAGATTGCAATGATAAGACCTATCCAAGTAAGATAAGCAACAATGCTTGTTGTTTTAGCATCCATGACTCACTTCTCCTCCTTAAAGTAATGATTTATAGCAAGATTATCAGAATCTTAACTATCCATTGAGTTAGTATAACTGCAATTGCAAGATAAAAATAAATCGGAATCTGAATTTCTTTTTTGGCATTTTTGCCGTGAAAATGTTTCCGACAAAAGTATAATCCCATAAAGTGGCCCCCCGAAAGAACTCCGTAAAACACTACGGGATGGTACTCTATACTTTTAAGCAATTCACCACGAAACAAATAATAGAAGGCTCTGGTTCCGCCACATCCCGGACAGGGAAAGCCTGTCACTCTGTAAAAAGTACACGCAAGAAGCGAATGGTAGCTGTCATAACCGGTCCGCGCAAACCAAAATCCGAACAGAATAAAGGGGATCAGGATACACTGCCCTATTCTGTAAAAAACAGTATCTGTTTTAATTTTCATAGCATATCATATATTTACATGTTTGAGAACTCTTCTACAAGAGAAGTAAAGAAACCGGATCCGGCAACCAATAAAACGATAAGCCAGATAAAAATACCGATACCACCCGTGACAATTCCGGCAATTGCCATTCCTCTTCCATCATATTGATATTTGAGTGCAATAATACCAAGAACAATAGCTGCAATGGCAAGAATCAAACTAACCCATGTGAGACAACAGCAAAGAATAGAAATAATGCCGCAGACCATGGAGCCGATTGCAAACCCACTGTTTCCTCCTGTACTTGTCTTTGAAGACACTGCGGATGAGGATGATGAGGCAGAATAATACTGTGTATTTGGTGCTACGCTGTTTCCTGATGAATAGGTTCCTTCCTCTTCTGCTCCATAATTTATATTCAATTCATCCTGTGTAAGAGGCACCTTACCCTCACTGACTACTTCCGCATCCGGCTTTTCATAGACAGGTGTTTCAGAGGATACCTGCTGATCAGATTCGGACTCCTGTGACTGCATCGAAGGAGTTTCCTGCGGTTGTTCCAGTCTGGCTCCGCAATTACTACAGAATTTGAAAGTGGAAGGATTGGCACTTCCACACTGGGTACAATAAATCAAACCATTTTCTTCGCTCATTTTCTTTTCCTTTTCTATGTAAAAAAAATTTTATCATATGTTATTGTAAATTAATAATGCAGAAATGTCTACAGTTAATATTGAGTAATATTTTGATTAAAAGAAAATAAAATTGAAATAAAATTACATTTTCTATAGCCAAAAACATTTTTTTGGGTTATGATACAAATAGTTTCATCATAATTTCAGATTATCAAAATAATCGGACAGAGGCACATATGATAAATTTTAGCCATTTACAACTTAAACAATCTACTTTAAATGAATTAAATAAGCTTCAAATTAATTTTGCTTTTCAGCCAATTTACGATCTGGAAACAGAAGAAATTATTGCCTACGAAGCTTTGGTGCGCCCTGACGGAGAAACTCCTTTGGAACTGATCGATCGTTATGAGGCTAAACATCAGCTGCATACCATAGAACTTGCCACATTTTTCGGTGCTACCATGGCTTATTATGAACGTGGTTATCAGGAGAAGTTGTGTGTAAATTCCTTTCCATCGGAAGTATTCAGACCTGAGGAATCAAACGCATATTTTGACTATTTTCCTAAAGATATCAATAACAGACTGGTTGTGGAAATGTTGGAATACCCGCGCTTTTCTCCTCTCAATTGGCATTTGAAAAAGATGCAAATCAAAAAGAGAGGCATCGAGGTTGCTCTGGACGACTTCGGAACCGGTTACAACGATTGCTCCTCTCTTTCTTTGATTGAACCCAATTATATCAAGATCGACAGATGTATGATTTCCGATATCAATATTAATCCCCAAAAACAGGAGATCTTCAGTAAAATTATTGATATGGCCCACTCCCTGAATATCAAGGTTCTTGCGGAAGGTGTGGAAACAAAGGAAGAATACAACTATCTCAGGACTTCTGGTGCAGGACTTGCACAGGGGTATTACCTCGGAAGACCGGCTTAAAAAAATAAATCCGATGTACGGTATTGTTGCTGTACATCGGATTCTTTTATATCTTAGTTTTCCAGAGCAGGAGAAAGCGTTTGATCACAAATGGCATCAATCAGAACCCTGCCCACGACAAAGTTGTTTTTCATGGCGGTTTCAAATATATCTGCAGATTCGCTGCTATCAGAAGAAGTCAGGCTTTCATCAGAATCAGGAGTCCAAAGTGATTCCGGTGTTGAGCCGTTCATAAAAATATCTAGATCCACCGAATCACGCACAATCAACAAACGATCCAGCATCCCCATACGATCGGCAACAACAGCCAGTGCTAAATCCTCCATCTCGGTGGTCGCATATGGGTCCGGGCAATGATATGTTTCCACAATCTTAAGCGCATTCAAATGCCCCTGCTCTCCTTTCCAGTAATTATCACCTGTAACGGATGTCCCCCGCAAAACCCGGGGATCACGGGTGGCCCAGCTTTCTCCTTGGAAAGCCTCTTCCATATAGGCACGAGTCTTCTCAGTGGTTTCGAGTTTGATATCCCTGGTGAGCTCATAGGCTTGATCCATCAGCTGCTGATCCAATATCTTGCAGGCAGAAGAATCATAGTTGTCATCGTGGAATCATGTAGAGCCTGACGGGTCGGCAATTTCGCTTGAATCAACATGATGACCCAGATCATAATCCACTGCCGCTGTAATGATGAAAACATCACCCATCACTGTGTAATCACAGGAGGACCCCGCGCAGCCGGTGCTCAAAAGATATGCATTGGTAAAATCAAACCGATCGTCCGTCAAGAGAGCTGTAAGACTCATGGCGGCATTTGCTTTGCCCATACCGGTAACATAGAGCGCAACGCCATCTTTGACATATAGTTTTTGTTCCTTCTCACTGCCGGGAATCTCATATTCCAGTCCACCTGCACAATATTCCTCATAATAGTATTGTGCTTCACCGGGGAAATCTCCTGAAAGTTCTCCCACCTCGAATTTGGGCAGGATCAATACCTTTATCTCAACAGGGAAATTCTCCTCTTCGGAAGAGGATTTGCATCCAGTGAGTAACAAAAGAATAAGGATAAAAGTAAAAATATATTTTTTCATTTCTTCTATTGCTCTTTCAGTAGCTCTTTGGCCTTTTCATATTCTTGGACAGAAGAACCTAATGCAGTACATGCTTCTTCCAATGAAAGGTCAAGATTTTTAATTAAGTTATCTACAGAGTTTACTAATGAACCGGCTTTACCTTGGCTAATACCTTCATTAAGACCTTCATTATACTTCTCACGTTCAATCATTCTTAATGTCATATACTCTTCCTGCCATCCTTTATTTTTTCTGGCATCTTCAACTTCACGTTCAAGTTCCCTCGTGAAATTGTCGACCGGTTTTCCGTTTGCAACATACATAAAAATATAGATTATTTTACCTATACTTTTTCAACATCTCTTCTGTTTCCGATTCTGAGAGGTCAAAAATATTTTGAATCATTTCTTTTGTCTGTGAGATATCAATCTGATCAATTCTGTTCTTCTCAATAACGTTCTTTATACTATTTTCAATTCTTGTTTTCAATTCTGTGTTTTCTCCAAATAAGGTTTTGATCTCTACAGCAAGATTCTCCGACTTCTCCTTCAATTCCTCGTTTTTGATTTCCAGTTCTTTCTTCTCTTCCGTCAGCAATTTAAATGCAGGCTCCATCATCTTACGCACCTCCATATGTATCTCCGGCTCATCCCAGAGCAGATAGTCACAGGCTCTGCCAAGAAAATCCAGTAAATTGATCCTTGCAGATTCTGTCAGTGTTCCGTTCTCTTTCTCACGATATACTATCATCATACATTTGTGAATGAGGTCTGTCAATTCCTTTCGAACAGTTTCAGGAACAGGCAGTTTCTGTCCATCGTTCCCCTTTCTGCCTATATACTTTTTAAAACGTATCGGCAGGAACGGAATGAGCATATTCAGATGTTTTTCCTCAATCATCTCAGGTGTATATTCCTGCACCTTTAAAACCGGTGGTCGGTAGAGATAAGTGCTTCCGTCTGCAAAACGGATACGCAAACTACTATCTTCTTTCGCTCTTTCCGGATAATTCAGATAGATCACGGCTGACTTTGGAAGTTCGATGTCATCTATCATATTTCCGGAAGAACACTTCTTTTTCCCATGTACGAATGCTATATTCATGTCGTATTCCAGCATACGGAGAACCATATCCCGGTCTTTTTCCATCTGACATTCAAAATGATACAAATCACACCCGATTTTTAAAAGAATATCAGCATGGATGGCATTCAGTGTTCTTACACCCTGTTCTCTGATACGGTCTGCAACATATTCCGTGGAAAGCAGCCTGATTTTGACACCTACAGGATAAGTTTTGTGAAAGACTTCTTTGATCAACGGCAGGACAAGCCATGGATGTATTTCCAACTCTCGCTTAAAAATCTCATCCCAGATAAAAAACTGTCTTCTGACCTCCGGTGTCAGCTGTTTCAAGATCTCCTGCGGCAGCATGTCCTGATAAATGACAGGTTCTTTTACTACATCCTGTCTTTCTTTTTTCTTTTGTCTTTCTTCCATAAAAAATAACCTCCCTATTACTTTTTAAACCGGCAAATAGAAAGGCATCATAGAATGAAAAACAGATGAACATACCACTACTTACGGTTCTGCCAATAAATGAAATCATACGGCGATAAGCCATGAAACTTATCACGTCCCCTGCCGGGAAC
>CAMEIH010000039.1 GCA_945917985.1 uncultured Clostridium sp.
GTTTGCCCGGATGTATGAGGACTGGGCGGCGGGGCGTATCACGGAATACAACTTCTCTATGCTGTCCGGGAAGTACCAGAGCGAACAGGCTGAACTGGACGAAAAGATTGAACGGCTTCAATCCGCTATCGCCACTGAAAGCCAGAACGCCGCAGACGCAGAAAAATGGATTGCCTTGATGAAAGAGTGCGTCAATCCAACAGAACTGACCGCCGAACTTTTGAATACGCTGATTGAAAAAATCGTTGTCCATGAAGCGGTCAAAGGTGAGGACGGAAGCCGGGAACAGGAGGTAGAAATCTTCTACCGCTTTATCGGCAAAATTGATTGAATGACACCAATATCTTTAACTATGTGATACCGGGCAAAGCTATCCCGATATCACGTTCCTCCCACAGCTTGCCACTTTTTTCAATGTCAGTATAGATGAGTTAATGGGGTACGAGCCGCAGATGAGGAAAGAGGACATCCGTAAATTATATCTGAGCCTGTCCTACGATTTTGCAGTAAAACCTTTTGATGAGGTTATGGAGGAGTGCCGCAAAATTACAAAAAAGTATTTTTCATGCTTTCCATTACTTTTTCAAATAGGCACATTGATTGTGAATAACAGTACGGAATCCGGTGACAGGGACAGAAGCATGACAGCCATTGAGGAGGCTAAAGAGCTGTTTATTCGCGTAAAAAGTGACAGTGAAGATGCTGAGCTTTGCCGACTTGCACTTAACATGGAGGCGTTCTGCGCCTTGTCATTGGGAAAAGCAGAAGAAGTGATAGAGCTGCTTGAGGGAACAAGTAACAAGATTATCAGTTCAGAGACATTGCTTGCACCGGCATATCAAATGCTCGGTAAGCAAAGACAGGCAAAATCAGTATTGCAGATAGGAATCTATCAACATATGGTGTCTCTTTTTGACGCACTTTGCAACTATCTGCCGCTTTGCATTGATGAGACGAAACAGCTTGAGGAAACATACAGACGAGCGCTTGCTGTTATTGAGACTTTTGACTTAAAAAATCTTCATCCTGCACTGTTGGTAAAGTTCTACATCATTAGCGCCCAAGGATATACCATGGTGGGAAATACAAACAAAGCCCTGGAAATCCTTGAAAAATATGCAGAACTTGTCAAAGGAGATATTTATCCGCTTAAGCTTCAGGGAGACGATTACTTCAATTTACTTGAAGAGTGGATAGAAACGTTGGATTTAGGAGATTCCTTACCACGCGATGAAAAGATTATTTGCCAAAGTATGGTTGACGGTGTCGTCAAGAATCCTGCCTTTACTGCGCTTTCTGATGAACCTCAATTTCAGAGAATTGCGGAAAGATTAAAAAGTAAATTGTTGGGAGGTGCGGTATGAGCGCAGTTTTAGCGGAAAATTTGTCAAAGGTTTATACCGGGGAAAATAAGGCGGTCGATAGTATCAGCTTTACTCTGGAGAAGGGAGAGATATTTGGGTTCCTGGGGCCAAACGGAGCAGGAAAGACCACAACAATTAAATTGCTTTGTGGCATGCTTACTCCCTCAAGTGGCAGCTGCCGAGTGTTTGACATCGATCCTGTCAAAAATCCGGAAAAGCTGCATCAAATGTCAGGTGTGATTACAGAACATGCACAAATGTATGATCATTTATCCGGAATGGATAATCTCATTTTTTATGGCACACTTTTTGGTATGAACAAATCCGATTGTGAAAAGAGAGCAAAGAATCTTTTGGAACGGCTGGATTTGACAGATGCACAGCATCGCAAGCTGTCTGCCTATTCTACCGGTATGCGACAGCGTCTTTCCCTTGCCAGAGCCATGATGCACAGTCCAAAGATTTTATTCCTGGATGAACCAACCTCCGGACTTGACCCTGAAAGTGCACAAAATGTCAATACCCTGATTCAGGAACTTGCCGAAGGCGGAACGACCATTTTCTTATGCACTCATCAATTGCGCTATGCGCAGGAAATCTGCACTACATACGGGCTGATGAATAAGGGCAGTTTATTTGCGACCGGAAATATCGAGAAGCTTCGCTCTATGGTTTCTGATAAAGTGAAAGTACGGGTGAAAGCAAGTTGTCTGCCAAAGGATATGGAATATGAAAAAAGCGGAGAGCACACCTATGATATCAGCGTGAATTCAGAGGATGAAATTCCGCTCATTGTGAAAAAAATTGTAGAGGCGGGTGGCGATATTTATCATGTTTCGACAGAGAAGATGTCATTAGAGGAAATCTATTTTTCGCTTATTGACAGGAATCATGCAGAAATGGAGGGTGGAAATTCATGAATGCACAACAACTTGCTCTCATAAAAAAAGATATTCGAAGTATTATATCAAATAAACAGGTGTTAATGGTTATGCTTATGGTGCCGCTTGCACTTTCTATTGTACTGCCGTCTATTATTGTGTTTGTTACGGTACTGGTTCCGGACGCAGTTTCGGATTTTCAGAAATTATTGGAAATGTTGCCGGTTCCTGCAGGAGAATACAATCAGGAACAGATGATTTTAGGGCTTGTGCTGAATAAAATTATGCCTGCTTTTTTCTTAATAATTCCGGTTATGGCGTCGTCTGTTATGGCAGCAAGCTCCTTTGCGGGAGAAAAGGAAAAGCACACATTGGAAACCTTGCTTTATTCTCCACTCTCATTAAAGCAGTTGTTTCAATCCAAAATACTGGCTGGATTTTCAGTAGGTATGATGGTTTCATACATCTCCTTTGCTGCAATGATGCTTGTATTAGAAATTGAGATGCTGTTTTTGACCGGTAGCGGGATGATGCCTGACATTAGCTGGCTTATTATTATGCTGTTTATTGCACCGGCCATCTCGCTTGTCGCTATCGCCGTAACAGTGCGAGGTTCTGCCAAGGCACAAACGATGGAAGAAGCACAGCAACGTGCGGTATTCCTGATTTTTCCGATTCTTGCACTTGTCATAGGACAATTCACAGGTGTCATCCTGGTAAATTCAGGGCTTCTTTTGGGATTGGGTATCGTTTTGGCGGCACTTGACGTATTGCTTATGAGGGGAGCGGCAAGAAAATTCACTTATGAAAAACTGCTGAAATAGGTACTGGTTAAAAAGTTTTGTGTAAATTCAATATATATTTATTAGATTAGGAGTGATAACAGATGAGTAAAATTGTTGTTCTGGTAGGAAGTATGCGTAAAGGTGGAAATACAGATTTATTAGCACAAGCATTTATAGAAGGAGCAAGTAAAAATAATGATGTTGAATTAGTGTCTGTTGCTGATTATAAAGTTAATCCTTGTATTGGTTGCAACTCATGCTTTACAAGAAAAGACAATACATGTTTTCAAAATGATGATATGAATGTAATATACGCAAAATTAAGGACTGCGGATATTGTTGTTGTAGCTTCTCCGGTATATTTTTATGGAATCAGTGCACAATTAAAAGCAATCGTTGATAGGCTACATACTCCAATGAGAAATGAATTTCATATTAAGAAACTTGCTTTATTATTGGTAGGTGCAGCATCACTGCCAAATCTTTTTGACGCAATAAAGCTACAATATCAACTTGTACTTGTTTTTTTTCAATTGGAGAATATCGGAATGGTTCTTGTAAGAGGTGTTAAAGAAAAAGGAGATATCGTGGGAAATGAAGCATTACACAAAGCATTTGAACTGGGACTATCAATAGAATAAACTCCCGGTATATATATTGATGTGGGCTTTTCGATTGATTGCCGGATAAATTATCATATTCTTGTTTTTTGGACGAAAAGCAAGAGGGGACAAGGGTATGTGAAGCCGGAAGCACTTTCTGTACCCTCGAAAGAAATTGCGAAGCGTGAGATAAGGGTATGAGAGCGCCGGACGGGTTGTCATACCCTCGTTGTAAGCTATGGAACACCTAAAGAGCGTACCGGAAGCCAAATAGGGACGAAATCGTCTGTTTGCGAGGGTATATGAAAGGGAATCTGGCTGAGATACCCTCGCAAGCTGTGAAGTACTGAAAAGCGAGGGTATAGGAAGACAAGACAAGCTTTCCTGCCCATAAGTCGTGCATACCCTCAAAACAGACCCTCAAAACAAAACAGATTCAAGACAAACAATCTTTAATAGTAATTTGGCATAGGCTCATCAGGGTATTTCCCCAGCATATTAAGGACATATGGCCATTTCCCGGTATCCTCAACAAGAAAACCGTAGATAAGTCCCATGTGCCTGTGCCAATGCCTGATCTGGCCTAAGATCAGGCGAAATCTTGACATAGTACAGCCCTCCGGCATTTCTGAAAGCTCATTGTCCTGCAGAGCGTCTATATAATGATTGATTTTTGCTTCTATGTTCTTAAAATAATCTGTCAGCTGTTCTTTGCCGACAGATTCCTCTTTCGGAATCACATTCAGATCATTTAATCCCGCTATATGAAATTCAGGATCCGTGTAGCAAGGATCGTTTGGGTTGATATACCATCTGTCCATGGAGTACAGCATGTGGTACACATACTTCCACATGGGAATGGCATCATAGCGTTTCTCCCAAAGCTCGTCCGGAATACAAGTCAACAAATTTTCTGTTTCCCACAGTGCTCTTTTTGTCAAAAAACGAATATCATCACACAGCATTTTTAAGTCTCCTTCCTCTTACAGATAAATTATACTGCACCCTTATACTTGAGACAATGCAATATAGCGCAAAAATATACCTATTTTACTCATCCTATGGTATAGTTTGAGTGTAGAATGTTACAAAAAGGAGAGAAATCAGATGGCTCAGAATAAGGATTATAAAATTCTTGTGGTTTTGCCGGTAGAAGACCGACACAAAGAATTATTAAAAAGCAGTGCAACGGATGCGGACTTTGAATTTATCCCTGCAAAGGATGTAACAGAAGAACAGGCTCATGAAGCAGATATTATCATCGGGAATGTGGCACCGGAACTGATCAGAGGAACTTCAAAGCTCAAGTGGCTTCAGCTTAACAGTGCGGGAACAGACGGCTATACCACCGAAGGTGTTCTTCCGAAGGAGACACTGCTTACCAATGCAACCGGGGCATACGGACTCGCCATTTCAGAGCACATGATAGGTTCTCTTCTGTGTATTATGAAAAAGCTTCATTTATACGGCGCAGATCAGCCTAAGCATGTGTGGAATGATTACGGAAATGTGGCGTCAATCTATGGATCGAAAACTTTGGTGGTGGGATTCGGCGATATCGGAAGTGAGTTTGCGGTGAGGATGCATGCTCTTGGCAGTCAGGTAACGGGAATCAGGAGAAACAAGACAGAGAAACCGGATTATCTGGAAGCTTTGTATCAGATGGATGCATTTTATGAGTGCCTTAGGACGGCGGATATTGTTGCCACATGCCTGCCCGGAACGAAGGAGACCTATCACATTTTTGACAAAAAAGCTTTTGCGCAGATGAAGGAAGGAGCCTTCTTCTTAAATGTGGGGAGAGGAAGTGCAGTGGATTCCTATGCCCTTGCAGACGCCCTGAATTCAGGACATCTAGCAGGCGCTTCGGTTGATGTAACGGAGCCGGAACCCTTACCCTCAGATCATCCGCTGTGGGATGCCAAAAATCTTCTGATTACACCCCATATATCGGGCAATTATCATCTGAAAGAAACTCACGAGAGAATTGTTCGCA
The DNA here is from genome assembly GCA_945917985.1 of uncultured Clostridium sp. Taxonomy (GTDB): domain Bacteria; phylum Bacillota; class Clostridia; order Lachnospirales; family Lachnospiraceae; genus Suilimivivens. The sequence goes on from CAMEIH010000039.1 coordinate 5,629, forward strand.
TTGCGGCGGATAATCTCGACAGGTTTATGCGGGGAGAAAAACTGCGGAATGTGGTTGACTTTGCCACCGGTTATAGGAAGTTGTAAATTTTTGCCTGCGAAGTAAGACATTTCATGAAGAAGGGGTAAAAATGTATCTGAAAGAAAAAAACGTCAGACTGCTGCGGATAAAAAATATTATTTTTACTATCATTGGTGTAGTTAGTGTCTTTGTGTGTGGTTTTTATATTATCTCAGAGTTTACATATTACAGAGATAACCCTTATTTGGCATGGCATGCAAAATCCATGGTAAGTTCTATCATATGGGTCATTATAGGAGCAATTCTACTGATTGAAGCGATCATTTCCCGCAATCTGATTGGTAAGGCAACATTTTATTCCGGCTATTTTGAGGGGAGCCTTGATGGATGGGTAAAGTGCAGTGACCTTGCGCAGGTCGTTGGGAAAAAAGAGGAAAAAGTCAAAAGACAACTGTCTTTTTTCCGTAAGATTTATATGAAAAAATTTGAAATGGCAGAGAAAGACGGGGAAACAGTAGCGGAGCTTTATAGTAAGAAGTCTTTATGCGAATGCAGAAACTGCGGTGCAAACATGGAAAAGCGTATATTCTTTACCGGTTCATGTCCATACTGCAAAAGCTCCGACCTGTTTGCAAAGGTTCTGACTGACAACAGGTTTTACAGTATATCAAACGAAATAAAGACCGGAGAAAAGAAGCCGGCTTTCTATACAGGAAAGTATCGTATGATTAAGAAAATAGTAGTTATTGTACTGACAGCTATCTTTGCTTTTTTTGCGATGATTGGACTGATGATGGCACTTAGCGAGTTTCCTCACTATTTCGACCTTGAATATCAGAAGGAGATTCTGCTTTCTCCCGAAAGTCACTTGCGTTCCTATGAATTGATTCAGGCTGATATTCTGGATTCAGTCCTTTTTGCAACGCTGATGTTTCTGATATTTCTGCCACTAGTCATAGGTGGAATCGGGAGAATAATCAGTATCGTAACATCAGACATTTGCGCCCGCTTTTTCTCCAAAAGTAAAAAGCCTTTTATTGATGCGAAAAAACTACCGGATATCGGAATCATATCCGATGGTAAAACGAAACTGAAGTGTATGAGAAGGGCCATTCATCGAGGTGATCTTGTGAACTGCACACTGGAGGTACATGATGGTAGGCTGATGGCAGTTCTTGCAAAGAAAATTGTAAAAGACCGGTGCCAGTCATGCGGAAGTCCGATTGTCGGAGCAGTTGATGAAAATTATGTTTGTAAATCCTGTGGCAGACTGATTATGGGAGTTGTTGAAAAAGGATGAAAATGATAAAAGCAATATATTTTGATCTGTTTTTTACATTGATCACTCCTGCTTATGAAAAGGGAAGTAATGAATTTGATTTATTAGGGTTATCAGTGAACGAATGGGAAAAATATGCTGAGAATGATGTGCTGTATCGGGAAAGAGCGTTAGGGCATGTCAAATCAGAAATGGAAATCATAAACAAGATTGTAGACACCATTCCTTTTTCTGTCAGCGAGATTCAGAGAGAAAAAATTTTGGCTGCACGCGAAAATAGAATGAAAACAGCATTGCAAAATGTTCCAAAGGATATATTGGAAATTCTGGCACAACTGAAAGCTAAACATATTAAGCTCGGTTTGATCAGCAATGCCGATATGATAGACTGTAAATATTGGGAGCAATCAAAATTATTTCCATTTTTTGACGATGCGGTATTTTCGTGTAATGCGAGATTTCTAAAACCTGACAGACATATTTATGAACTTGCAATGCAGCATTTGAGTGTTTTGCCGGATGAGAGCATGTTTGTTGGAGATGGTGGTTCTGAAGAATTGTATGGAGCAAAATCAGTGGGAATGAAAACAATATTTTCAGAATCACTTGAAATAAAAAGTGAAGAAAAAAGAAATGGCATCATGAAATATGCAGATTATCATATTAAGAATTTTGCAGAGATATTAAATTGCATATAAAGCAACAGATATTGATTGGTGACATTTTCGGAAATATTTTTAGGAGAGGAGCAGAAAAATGATTGCCTTAATAGTGGCATTTGCAAATAATCGGTAATAAGAAACGACCCAATTATGAAAACTAGTTGATATTTTAATAAAAGCAACATATAATATTGGTACAGATATGAATCTGTTGCACTAAGTGCATTTGTTTTTGGGCTGACCGTAAGGTCCTGGTCCACCGGCTGGCGGGGATTTACCCCGCCATTTTTATAGAGAAAATAGGGAAGTTTATGAAGAATAGAGTACTAAGTGTTTTTGTAGATGAATCAGGAGATTTTGGTCAATATAATCCATCGTCACCTTACTATTATGTTGCGATGGTTTTGCATAATCAGGAAACGGATATCTCCAAAAGTATTAATGCTTTGGAAAAACAGGTAAGCAATTGGGGATATCCAAAGCATACAATACATACGGGACCATTAATCAGGCGTGAAGGTATTTACAAAAATGATCTGCGTGAAAGCAGAAAAGCCCTTTTTAATGCGTTATATCACTTTACTAGAATGTTAGATATAAATTATATTTGTCCCATGATTAATCAGGGAGATTGTGCAGAGAAATCAAAAATAGCATACACAGATAAATTGACAAAAGAGATTGTAAATAAACTGCGAGAGCATTATGATTACTTTTCTTCATTTGAAACGATAATTGTTTATTATGATTATGGACAGACAGAACTGGCACGGATTCTGGTTTCGGTTTTTAATACGATGTTTTCCAATGTGGAATTCAGAAAAATAGAGACAAATCAGTACAAATTGTCACAAGCGGCAGATTTGATTTGTACAGTTGAAGCGATTGAGCAGAAAAGCATATTAACAAAATCGGAAGTAGATTTTTTTCATTCGAAGCGTGATTTTAGGAAGAATATATATAAAAATATTGCTAAAAAGAAATTATAACAAACGTCCTCTTGTAAATTGCTTATAAAGGCAAAAAAAAGGGGATAGATTCAAGGAACAAAGTAATTACACTCTACAGTCCGTAGATTGCGGTAAGAGCAATGTGAGACTAAACTTAACTTATAATATCGTGAAAGGAGTTCATATTATGAGTTATGTTACTGGAAAAACAATTAAAACATTAAGGGAGAAGAGAAAGCTTACTCAAAAGGAGCTTGCAGAAAAGATCAGCGTCAGTGATAAGACTGTTTCAAAATGGGAGACGGGAAAAGGACTTCCGGATATCGGGATTATCGAAGAGCTTGCAAGGGCACTTGGTGTATCAATCGGAGAACTTTTGACAGGTGAGTACAGGGAAAATGAGAACATGTCAGGCAATATGAAAAAAGTTCAGTTTTACATTTGTCCTGTATGTGGTAATATTATCACATCTGTCGGTTCGGGAAGCTTTTCCTGCTGTGGAATCACTCTGCCAAAACAGGAGCCTGAGGAAGATGACGGGGATCATCTGATTTGTATTGAAACGGTAGACAATGAGTATCACGTTTGGATGGAGCATCCGATGAATAAAAACCACTATGTATCGTTCATTGCCTATGTCACATCGGACAGTGTGGAAGTTGTAAAGCTTTATCCGGAACAGAGTATATCCGTAAGATTCAGAAGGAAGGGACATGGAATGATCTGTGCGTACTGTAACAGACATGGAATGTTCCGAAAAATGGTTTAGGAGAAAATAAGATGATTGTATTCATCACTGTAATTGCTTCCGTCCTTTTGGCAATCGCTGGTCTTGTTTTATTGATATCCGCCGGAAGACTGCCGGAGGATAAGAAAAGGGGAAGAAAAACAATAGGAATTGTTTTAATCATTCTGGCGATAGTACTTTTCTTTTTTGTGAATATTATTTTACCTGTGGGGATAAGGTGGATGGCGTACTACTTGAACAGTATTCCAAAAAAATTTGGATAATGCAACTTTTTCCGCTTTTACAGGGTATTAATAATAAAAGTACAAAATGAGGGAGAAAAAGATGAAAAAAATTATTACATTGTTACTGTGTGTTGTTCTGACACTGGGGACTGTAGGCTGTAGCTTTTCTGTTGGAAACAAGGGAGAGGACAAGGATTACAAGGACATTTTTACGGACAAAGCGTCGGAGCTTGGAAAATCATACAAGACTGCATTTTTAACATATGATTTCACTGCCGGTGACTACGGAAAGATGAAGATCTATGTTGATACATCAGAGGGACATTCCTTTGAGGTGGACTCTGAGCATGGCGGCTTCCTGCTCAAGGATGATGAAGGAGAAGAAGTGTTGCATGCATATATGCTGGATCCGTCCACTTATGAACAGGTCACGGCTGAGGTTGACGATGTGCGAACCATCACCGGACGTGATTTCTTTGTATCCGACAATGATGAGCAAGAAGTATATCATGCCTTTTCCTATATGGCAGACTGCGGCATGGATTGCGGCATGATCCTGGAGGCATATGAAGATCCTGTACTGCTCAGGTTAGTAGCCTTTGACGGTGAACCTCTGGAAAATGCCAAGTCCGATATTTACGCTTATAAAGGAAAGGCAGTTGCTGAGGAGGAGAAAGAAGCGGATGTGCCTGCAGATGAAGCAGATGTAGAAGCTTCTTCAGATGATGTGGGTGAAGACGAAACATCCGATGATGAGACAGAGGTAACGCAAGGCAGTGATACAACAAATCTGTTAGGTGATGATGTAAAAACTGTTCTGATGAATTTAGACACTGATTACAACAACATCAACTGGGGTGTCGTATATCCTGTAGATGAGGAAGTACAGGGACTTGTGATCAGTATCGCACCATACATATCCTATGATCAGGTGAACCTGTTAGTGGCTGTTACAAATCTGTATGATAAACCTGTTTCTTTTTCCGCAAGTGCAAAAGCTCTCGGTGAAGGAGATGCAGTAGTGGGAACGGGTTATGTGTTCGGTTCTGCAATCGGAAGCGGTAATACGATTGTCAACACAATCAGCTGCTATGATGGCATGCCTGACGGAAGAATTAAGTGGGAAGATGGTGATATCAGCTTTGAGACTTACCAGGAATATGTTCCGTGGGAAGGGGATTATGAAGTAAGCGGAGATCCGGACGAGAGCTACCTGACTATTTCTTATCAGGTTTATTCGGCAACGGAGGAAGCAATCGAGCCGGGTATGGTCACTTTTGCACTGCTTGATGATAACGGCAATATCATGGCTGTTGGCAGTGATTATGTGGATGAGACGGTGGAAGCCGGAGATGAGTATCAGGGTACGATAGATATCTATGAAGATAAGGATCTGCTGTCCCATGTGAGTGGTGCGGCAATGTTTGTTGATTCGATAAAATAAAGCGTAAATACAGGCGTGATTTTTTTTAGTAAAAGTAAGATCCCTATGCGGTTTAAACTGCATAGGGATTTTGAACGTATGAACTTTATTACGGTTCCATTATAATTATTTATTATGCATGATTTTGTTCAAATTACGAGAGGAATACAAAAAAGTGTTGCATAAATATAAAACATGATGCATAATTATAGGAAATGTTTGCATTAATATGCATAAATAATGTTTAAAAATGCATTTTTTGAACTGAGACACACTGTAAAGAATATAAATGGAGAAGCAAATGCAGGCATATATGAGAAAAACAGTAAAGATCATAGGTATAGTAATAGTTTTGTCTCTGATCGGTTTTATGGTATCTGCACCGATTGTAAATGACTACACTGCTCTGAGGACTGCCAGGGAATTGGAGGAAATCCCATTGCCGGAGCAGACGGAATTTATTGAGAGTATATCAAAAGCGGGAAAACTGGTTGGAAATGGAAACGGAATGCAGTTTTTGGGCTGTATATTAATCAAAAGTGATATGACACTTGAGGAATTGAAGGCGTATTATTCAGCCTATGCAGAAAAAGAATGGGAATGTGTCGTTGAAAAACAGACAGCTCAGGAGTTACATTTTTTGGAGCATGCAAATATTTCATTTGACACAGAGGTAAAAGAGGATAATTATTATATAGTGTATTCCTGGGGAGAGGGAATGGAAATTTTCTCAGAATTTGATATAAGAGGACACTAAATGTATAAAACAGGAGAAGAAATTATGAGCAGTAAAACAAAGATTTTTATTGACGGAAGTGAAGGAACCACAGGCCTCAGAATTTTTGAAAGATTTGAGGGACGTGATGATATCGAGCTGATGCCCATCGCATCCGAGCTTCGCAAGGATATTAAGGAGAGAAAGCGGCTGATCAACGAGTCCGACATTACTTTTCTCTGCCTTCCCGATGCGGCAGCACAGGAGTCGGTTTCCCTCGTGGAAAATGAAAAAGTAAGGATCATCGATACCTCCACCGCCCACAGAACACAGGAGGGATGGGCTTACGGCTTCCCGGAACTGTCGGATGCCCACAGACAGGCCATTGCAACAGGTAAGAGGATTGCCGTTCCCGGGTGTTATGCCACCGGTTTTATTTCCCTTGTGTATCCCATGGTAACGGAAGGAATTCTGCCGAGTGATTATCCGGTAAGCTCCTTTGGACTTTCCGGCTACAGCGGAGGCGGTAAAAAAATGATCGCTGCCTATGAAGGAGAGGACAGACCGGCAGAGCTTGATGCGCCGAGAGAATATGCACTGTCACAGGCACACAAGCATTTGAAGGAAATGAAAAAGATTCCCGGACTTGCGAGGGAGCCTTTGTTTTCCCCCATTGTTTCCGATTATTACAGTGGAATGGTGGTATCTGTTCCCCTTTATACGGAATTTTTAAATAAAGCAAAATCACCGGAAGAAGTCCATGCAGTGCTTTCAGAATTTTATAAAAACAAGAAATTTATTCAGATCATGCCTTTCGGTGCAGAGTCGGAAAGCGGCAATATGCTGGCGGGCAATGCCTGCTCCGGCTGGGACGGACTTCGCATTTTCGTCACCGGCAATGCAGACAGGATCGTGCTCTCTTCCCAGTTTGACAATTTGGGAAAAGGCGCCTCGGGAGCGGCAATCCAGTGTCTTAATATTGCTCTTGGCTGTGAGGAAGATAAGGGGCTTCATCTGTAGAGGGCAAGGAGCATTCCTGTAATTCAGAAATAATGCCAATTGAATAAAAAAGAACCTCAAGGTAAGATTGAGTTGCATCTTGGCGGATGTAAACAAAACAATCATAAACTGGAGGTTCAAAATGAATTTAACACAAAATGACAGACTTAAGCAAGTAACAAGTGACACTTTAATTGTAGGAGTTGATGTAGGATCACAAACTCACTTCTGCAGAGCGTTTGACTGGAGGGGATTTGAACTTTCAAGAAGAGTGTTTAAGTTTAGCAACACCGGAATGGGATTCCTTACTTTCCTTAGGTGGACAGAGGAAGTCATGAATAAGACGGAAATGAAGAAGGTTATTGTTGGCTGCGAGCCTACTGGTTGCTACTGGCTTACTTTTCAGAAGTTCTTACAGGACCATGGTATTCAGCTTGTAACGGTTAATCCATTTACAGTTAACAGGAGCATGGAACTGGATGATAACAGCCCTGAGAAAAGTGATTTAAAGGATCCTAAGACAATTGCATTGCTTGTGAAAGATGGAAGGTATTCAACTTCTTATCTTCCCAGAGGAGTGTATGCTGAAATTCGAGAGGCCTCTGTTTGCAGAGACCAGATCATGAAACAGCATGTACGTCTGTCAAATCAGATACAGGGATGGATTCAGAAGTTCTTTCCAGAGTATTTTGAGTGTTATGCCGATTGGGATTCTACCAGTGGACTTATGCTTCTTAAAGAGGCACCACTTCCACAGGATATCCTAAGAATCGGAGCAGGTGGAATCAATCAGATATGGCGTGATGCAAAGGTGCGTGCGGCAGGACTAAAGAGGGCGCAGACCCTGGTAGAAGCCGCACAGAATAGTGTAGGACTGGAAGCCGGTGAGGCTGCAAGACTTGAGATCTGGGTTCTTGTAAATGACTACATCCTGAAAGCAGAACAGTTAAAAAGGCTTGATGAATACCTGGAGGAAAAAGTAAAAGAAGTACCAAATGTGGAGAAACTGCTCGCCATTAAAGGAGTAGGGATGAGTACTGTGACCTCTTTTATAGCAGAGGTTGGTGATATCGGACGTTTCACTGACCCAAAGCAGATACAGAAGCTTGCAGGGCTAGAGATAGTCAAAAAGAGCTCCGGCAAGAAGAAAGGTCAGCCAAGAATCAGTAAGAGGGGCAGAAGAAAGCTGCGAAGAACCATGTATGAATCAGCACGTGCACTGCTGACCTGGAATCCTGCATTTCAGGATGTGTTCCTTTATTACAGGAACAGAACCAAGAATCCACTAGGAGGAATGCAGGCAAAGATTGCAGTTGCGTGTAAGGCAATACGAGTATTCTACGTAGTATTACAAACAGGTTGTGACTTTGATGAAGAAAAGTTCCGAAGGGATATCATCAGACCGGAAGCAGCCTAACATAAAAAAGCACATACTGTAACAGATAACGTCCGCCAGGAATACAATTGGTGCTGGATTACAGGAGTGCTCTCTAGCAATGACAAAGCAGAGCGAAGCCGCTAAGACATTTTTTATAGGGCATGACCCTGAGAAGGAGCAGAAGCGGCACCCCACTATGGGTAGGCTGGACGAAGGAATTTAGGACCCTCTTAAAAGGAGGATGATCCTGTTAGACATGAGAGGTTAGCAGCCATAGGGAAGAATGGGACACAGATTCGCCTTCATAAAAAAGGATGACGTTTTATTTCGTGTACCTTTCTGACTGGAAACATACGTGTATTGAACCAGAAATGACACAGTTTTCGCCCATTAATAAATGCTTTGGAGTTGTTGTAACTTTATGAACCATTGCACAAATGGCTAAAATACAGGCTTTTTTGTGCAAAATAAATAAGAAAGTATAGAGAGTGGCAAAATGAACAAACTGATACATGACACTACATTATATGAGGATATCCCTTCGCCGGAAGGCAGAGAGGAAAAGGAAATGGCAGTGTATCGTCTTCTCTCCGATTTGAAAATTCCCTATGAGAGAATGGACCATGAGGCCATGGATACCATGGAGGCCTGTCAGGGTGTGGATGAGATCCTTCACATTCATATGTGCAAGAATCTGTTCCTCTGCAATTCCCAGAAGACAGTGTTTTATCTGCTTTTGATGCCGGGAGAAAAGAAATTCAAGACAAAGGAACTGTCAAAGCAGATCGGAAGCGCCAGACTTTCTTTTGCTTCGGAAGAATATATGGTAAAGTATTTAAATATCCGTCCAGGCTCGGTCAGTATTATGGGCTTGATGAACGATAAGGAAAATAAAGTAAATCTTCTGATCGATGAGGATGTGCTGAAAGAGGAATTCCTTGGCTGTCACCCTTGCGTGAACACCGCAAGCCTTCGGTTAAAGACAAAGGATGTGACGGAGAAGTTTCTGCCCTGTGTGGGTCATCCCTACAGGGTGGTGCATCTGATCGGAGAAGACTAAGGGGGAAGATTGATATGACAGTCAGGACGATGACGATTGACGATTACACAGGTGTACATAATTTGTGGATGACCATCAAAGGGTTTGCCATCCGAAGTATTGATGACTCCAGGGAAGGTGTAGAGAGGTTCCTTAAAAGAAACCCAACCACCAGCGTGGTGGCACTGGAGGACGGAAAGATCGTGGGAAGCATTCTCTGCGGACACGATGGCAGAAGAGGCTGTCTTTATCATGTGTGCGTCCATGAGGATTACAGAATGCGGGGTATCGGTAAGAGCATGGTAGTGCACTGCATGAAGGAGCTGGAAAAGGAGAAGATCAGCAAGGTCTCTCTCATTGCTTTTACCCAAAATGACATCGGAAATGCTTTCTGGAAAGAGATCGGCTGGACAAAAAGGGAAGATCTGAATTATTACGATTTTGTATTGAACAAAGAGAATATCATCAATTATAATAAGTAAAGTTCTAGGTGAATGAGGAAGAAATTATGGAAGAAAAAAAGACGGTCATAGCGGAAACAGAACGTTTACTCCTTCGAAGATACGTGGAAAGTGATTTACAGGATTTATATGAATATCTGTCAGATCCTGATGTGGTAGCGTATGAACCCTATAAACCCATGTCCCTGCAGGAGACAAAAGACAATTTAAACTGGAGAATTTCCACGGATGAGATGATCGCGGTTGAATTGAAGTCGAGTCACAAGATGATCGGGAATGTATATCTCGGGAAAAGGGATTTTGACACCCTGGAGATAGGATATGTTTTTAATAAATCCTACTGGAATAGCGGCTATGCAAGGGAAAGCTGTGAGAAGCTGATCGCACTGGCATTTGAAAAAGGGATTCACAGAATTTATGCGGAATGTGACCCGGAGAACCCAAATTCATGGAAGCTGCTTGAGAGAATGGGTTTTGTCAGGGAAGGATACTTTAAAGAGAATGTATATTTCTGGAAGGATGAGAAAGGATGCCCGATCTGGAAGGATACCTTCCTTTATGCGAGGCTTGCGGAGAAAAAGTGATGGCAGTTGGCTGAACTGGAAACAAAACTTGCTTGTTGGAATACATAAAAAGTAGGAGTATAATAAGAAATTAAAAAAGGAAATTCTTGCTATGATATATAAAAATGTATTGGAGGCAGTGGGGCATACGCCCATCATAGAGCTTCAGAGAATGCCGGGTGAGGACAGTGCCCGTGTGCTTGTGAAGTATGAAGGATTGAATGTAGGCGGTTCCATCAAAACAAGAACAGCCTTAAACATGATTGAAGAAGCAGAAAAACAGGGAATCTTAAAGAAGGATTCTGTTATCGTAGAACCCACCAGCGGAAATCAGGGAATCGGACTCGCCCTTGTGGGAGCGGTGAAGGGATATAAAACAATTATCATTATGCCGGATTCCGTGAGTGAAGAAAGGCGTTTTCTGGTGGAGCATTACGGAGCGAAGGTGGTGCTGATCCATGACAATGGGAACATCGGAGATTGTATTGATGAATGCATTAAGACAGCGTTCAGGATGAAGGAAGAAAATCCCAAAGTCTTTGTGCCCCAGCAGTTTGAAAATCAGGCAAATCCCATGGTGCACAGACATCATACGGGACTGGAGATTTTGGAACAGGTAGCAGGACCCATTGACGGCTTTTGTTCCGGAATCGGAACCGGAGGAACCATCACCGGAATCGGTGAGACCTTAAAGGCACTGAATCCCCATATCACGATCTGGGCTGTGGAGCCGGAGAATGCGGCGATTCTGGCAGGCGGTACCGTAGGGAACCATATACAGATGGGAATCGGTGACGGCGTCATACCGGCTGTGCTGAATCAACAGATTTATGAGGAGATCGCTATTATCTCCGACGAGGAAGCATTGCAGACAGCCAAGGATCTGGCAAGGCTTGAGGGACTTATGTGCGGTATTTCCAGCGGAACCAATGTGGCAGCGGCGCTCCGTCTTGCAAGGAAGCTTGGAAAGGGAAAGACAGTGGTAACCATTCTGCCCGATACAGCGGAGAGATATTTCTCAACGCCGTTATTTCAGTAATGTTTGGATGTCCCGGATTTGAAGAAATGAAAAAAGCAGGTGCGTACAGCACGGAAAAGAGGATAAGATGAAAGTGATAACAGGCGGCGTGACCGCAGCAAAAGGCTTTGAGGCAGCAGGTGCAGAGGCAGGCATCAAGTATAAGAACAGGAAGGATATGGCTATTGTTTACAGCAGGAGACCCTGCGTGCTTGCTGGCACCTTTACCAGTAACGTGGTGAAGGCGGCGCCTGTGCTTTGGGATAAAAAGGTTGTGGAGGAATCTCCTTTTGGTCAGGCAGTGATTATCAATGCGGGAATTGCCAATGCCTGTACCGGAAAAGAAGGATACTCCTACTGTGACAGGACAGCGAAAGCAGCAGCAAAGGCCCTCGGGATACCGGAGGAATCCGTGTTGGTGGCATCCACCGGTGTGATCGGTATGCAGCTTCCCATTGACAGGATTGAAGATGGTGTTGCGAAACTGGCAAAGCTGAAAGAAGCAACGCTTGCGGCAGGTACGCAGGCTGCGGAAGCAATTATGACAACCGATACCCGCAGCAAACAGGTAGCTGTCGAATTTGAGGTGGGAGGCGTAAAGGTGACCATTGGCGGCATGTGCAAGGGCTCCGGCATGATCCATCCCAATATGTGTACCATGCTCGGCTTTTTGACAACGGATGCGGTGATTCCCAAGGAACTCCTTACGAAAGCTTTGAAAGAGGACGTGGTGGATACCTTCAACATGATTTCCGTGGACGGGGATACCTCCACCAACGATACACTTCTTGTCATGGCAAACGGTATGGCGGAGAATCCGGAAATCAAGGATGGGACACCGGAATATGAGGAATTTAGGGCAGCACTTCATTATGTAAATGAATCTTTGGCAAAGATGATGGCAGGGGACGGAGAAGGAGCTACTGCACTGCTCGAGGTAAAGGTTACCTGTGCAGATACAAAGGAAAATGCCCGGATTTTAAGCAAGTCTGTCGTTTGTTCCAGCCTGGTAAAGGCAATGATTTACGGACATGATGCAAATGCAGGAAGAATCCTGTGTGCTCTTGGCTATTCCGGGGTACAGTTTGATCCGGAAAAGATCGATCTCTACTTTGAGAGCAAAGCAGGCCGCATAAAGATTTTTGAGGATGGTGTATCCACAGGCTTTGATGAAGAAACGGCAACAAAGATTCTGTCTGAGCCGGAAGTGACAGTGCTTGTGGACATGAAAATGGGAGAGCAGTCGGCAACTGCATGGGGCTGCGATCTGACCTATGATTATGTAAAGATCAATTCGGACTATCGCAGTTAGTTTGCGGAAGAATTCGCTTTAAGAGTAAGAGGCAAAAAGAGGATAAACGGAGGAAACAATCAAGATGGATAAGGACATGGAGCAGGTGTTAAAAAAGGCGGAGGTGCTGATAGAGGCCCTTCCTTACATACAGAAATTCAACAGAAAAATCATTGTTGTAAAATACGGCGGCAGTGCCATGAGCAATGAGGAACTGCAGAAAAATGTGATCAAGGATGTGACGCTTCTTAAACTGGTAGGCTTTAAGCCTATCATCGTGCACGGCGGCGGCAAGGAGATCAGCAAGTGGGTCGGCAAGGTCGGCAAGGAAGCTGAGTTCGTGAACGGTCTTCGCGTGACCGATGAGGAGACCATGGAAATCGCGGAGATGGTGCTTTCAAAGGTCAATAAGAGACTGGTGACCATGGTTCAGGAGCTTGGTGTAAAGGCAGTAGGGGTCAGCGGAAAAGACGGCGGTCTTTTGCATGTGGACAAAAAGTATGCGGACGGAAAGGATATCGGTTTTGTGGGAGACATTAAGCATGTGGATCCCAAGATACTCTATGATCTTCTGGAAAAGGATTTTCTGCCCATTGTAGCGCCCATCGGGCTTGATGACAATTTCGATACCTTCAATATCAATGCGGATGATGCAGCCTGTGCCATTGCAAAGGCGGTAGGGGCTGATAAGCTGGTATTCCTCACAGACATTGAAGGACTTTACAAGGATATCAATGACAAGAACTCTTTTATCTCCAGAATTACGGCTTCCGAGGCGGATGACCTGATCAGCGAGGGATTTATCGGAGGCGGTATGCTGCCTAAGTTAAATAATTGTACATCGGCCATTAAGAACGGTGTTAACAGAGTCCATATTCTGGACGGAAGAATTCCCCACTGCCTGCTCCTTGAAATCTTTACCAATGAAGGTGTTGGTACTGCGATCATCAAGGATGAGGACAAAGCAAACATGATCCATTAGATTAAAGGGATAAAAAATCAGAAAGAGGTATCATCATGGAAACCATGAAGCAGTATATTGAGGAAGCGGAAAGTGCGCTTTTACATACTTATAACCGTTATCAGGTCGTGCTTGATAAGGGAGACGGTGTTTATCTTTATGACATAGAAGGAAAGAAATATCTGGACTTCTGTGCCGGAATTGCCGTGTTTGCACTTGGCTATCATAATAAAAAATACAATGATGCTCTGAAGGCACAGATCGACAAGGTAATTCATACTTCCAATTATTATTACAATGTGCCTGCCATCGAAGCGGCAAAAAAGATCAAGAAGGTATCCGGTATGGACAGGGTCTTCTTTACCAACAGCGGTGCCGAGGCAGTGGAAGGTGCCATCAAGGCGGCAAGAAAGTATGCGTATCTTAAGGATGGCACCACGGATCATGAGATTATTGCCATGGAGCATTCTTTCCACGGAAGAACCATGGGAGCCCTTTCTGTTACCGGCAATCCCAAGTACCGGGAAGCCTTTGAACCTATGATCGGCAATATCCGGTTTGCGAAGATGAATGATTTTGAGAGCGTTCTTGCAAATGTGACGGATAAGACATGTGCGATTCTGTTTGAGACAGTGCAGGGTGAAGGCGGTATTTATCCGGCAACCGAAGAATTTTTAAAGAAAGTAAGGACTCTTTGCGATGAGAGGGATATTCTTCTTATTCTGGACGAGATCCAGTGCGGCATGGGACGAACCGGCACTATGTACGCATGGCAGCGCTATGGAGTGAAGCCGGATATCATGACGAGTGCCAAGGCTCTTGGCTGCGGTGTGCCTGTAGGTGCTTTTATGATGACGGAAAAGGTAGGGCAGAATTCCCTCACAAGCGGAGATCACGGAACTACCTATGGGGGAAATCCGTTAGCGGCAGCAGCCATCAATGTGGTACTTGATTTATTTGAGGAGAACCATATAATAGAAAATGTAAATCAGGTGGGAGCTTATCTGACAGAAAAACTGGATGAGCTTGTGCAGGAGTATGATTTCATTACGGAAAGACGAGGCATCGGACTGATGCAGGGACTTGTCTTTGAAAAGCCCGTAGGAGAGATTATTACGAAGGCACTTGATAAAGGATTGATACTGATTAATGCGGGAACCAATATTATCCGATTTGTACCGCCCCTTGTGATCACCAGGGAAAACGTGGATGAAATGATGGAAATACTGGAATCCTGTCTAAAATAAACGGAGAGTGGAATGAGTCTGAAGAAACGACTGATCACGGTAGGTGTGATTGCGGCAGCTGCGGCACTTATCTTTGGAATAGCCAAATCAGGCAAAGCGATAACGGAAAAGGTAGAAGAGTCTGTTTTTCATAAGGGAAATGGCAAGGAAACCCTTTATTTATGGTATACGGACGAGGTCCTGACCTCCTATCTCAGCAGTGCGGCAGTTACTTATAACGAGACCCATGATGTGAGAATTGTGCCGGTGCTTGAGTCGGGCCTGGAATATCTGGAAAACATCAATCAGGCAACCCTGGGAGAGGAAAATATACCTGATCTTTATGTTCTGAGCCATGATTCTCTGGAAAAAGCATATTTGGCCGGACTGGCGCATGAAGTAGAATACGGGAATAGAAGCTCGCTGGAAGAAGCTTATATGGAAACAGGATTGCAGGCAGTTACTTATAAAGATAAGATTATCGCATATCCTTTTTACTTTGAGACAAGCTCTTTGCTTTACAACAAAACCTATCTGGAAGAGATGGCGAAATCTCAGCTTCAGGCGGAGGCAGATGTACTGGCAGCAGAGGAAGCTCAGGAGAATGCACCGGAAGTGGGAGAGAGCGAGAAAGAAGCGGAGAGCACACCCGCCCCGGAGGAAAGCACACCGGCATTTGATGAACAGCAGGTTCGGGAAAGAATGGAAGAGCTTTTGCCTGCAACATTTGAGGATATGAAGTCGTTTGCGGACAGTTACGATGCGCCGGAGCAGGTGGAAGCTGTTTTTAAGTGGGATGTTACCGATGTGTTTTATAACTATTTTTTTGTCGGTGATGCCATTAATATGGGCGGCGAAGCCGGATGGGATGTTTCGCAGATTGATATTTACAACGAAAATGCCATTGACAGTATGAGAGCTTATGAGGAACTGAATCAGTTTTTTTCCATTGATACCAGTGAGATCGATTATGAAAGCGTGATTGATGAGTTTATTTCCGGAAAACTTGTGTTTACCATGGCAACCACAGATGTGGTATCCAGACTGGAACAGGCGAAGGAAGATGGATTGTTTGCGTATGATTATGGTATTTCCTTAACACCGGATATTGATGAAAATAGGAAAACGAGATCACTTTCCATGACGCAGTGTGTGGTTGTCAACGGTTATTCTGCACATCAGGCACAGGCGAACGATTTTGCGCAGTTTCTGACAACTGAGTACAATGATATTTTGTATGCGCGAACAGGTAAGGTATCAGCTGCCCAAAATGTAGATTACGGTTATGAAGCACTTTACGAATTTGCGAAGGAGTATGAAAATTCCGTTTCTATGCCGAAGATGATTGAGACCAGCAACTTCTGGGTGCAGCTTGAGACAACGTTTTCCCAGGTGTGGAATGGGGCAGACGCCAATCAGATGCTGAAAAAACTGTCAGAGCAGATCATGCAGCAGGTGACAGGACAGCCATATGAAGAAGAATACATTGAAGAGAACAGGGAAGAAGAGAAAGTAGAATACCTGGATGAAGATTATTATACGCAGGAAGCTCTGGAAGAATAACTGACAGCGTACATGAATAAAATCCAATCATACCGGATAGATTATCTAAAAGAAGATTAAGGAGGCCGGATATGATTGGATTTTTTATTGCTTTGATTTCGGGTGCCCTGATGAGCATCCAGGGTGTTTTCAATACGCAGGTGACAAAGTCATCAAGTATCTGGGTGGCCAGTGCCTTTGTGCAGTTTACTGCGCTTTTGGTGTGTCTCGCTGCGTGGCTTGTCAGTGACAGAAGTTCCTTTGCAGCGCTTTTAAAGGTGGAACCGAGATATATGCTGCTTGGAGGTGCGATCGGCGCATTCATTACGTACACTGTTATCAAGGGAATGGAGATGCTCGGACCGGCAAGAGCCGTGATGCTGATTGTCATTGCACAGCTGATTGTTGCCTATGTGATAGAGCTTTTGGGTCTGTTTGGAACGGAAAAGCAGCCGCTGGAATGGAGAAAAGTAATCGGAATGGGAATTGCCGTCGCAGGTGTGGTGATTTTTAAATGGAAATAGAGAAATAGCCTTGCGAAACGCGGGAAATTACTTTACAATATTATCAGTCGTTATACGGGGCCTTTTGCCTGTGCGCAGAAGGGAGAACGACATGAAAACAAAATACAAATTTTTATTAGGTATACTGACGGTGATCGCCTGTATTCTTTTTGGCTGTGAAAAAAGAGAGTCTGTTTCCTTCGAGGAATTGACAGCTGTGGAAGCTGAGCCTACGTCTGGAGGAAGCGAACGGGTAAAGGAAGATGTGACTGTTGAACCGGAGCCGGCAGATGAGGAACCGGAGACATTGACGGAAGAGAATACGGCACAAACCCTGAAGGAAGAAATCCTGGTGGTACATATCTGTGGAGCGGTAAATGCGCCCGGTGTCTATGAACTTCCTGTGGGCAGCAGAATTTACCAGGCAGTTCTGGCTGCAGGAGGATTTTGTGAGGAAGCAGACAGGGACTTTCTAAATCAGGCACAGATGATCGGTGACGGCAGCAGGATCTATGTACCAACCAAAGAAGAAGCATCTCTTGCCGATAAAGATTCGCAGGCGTTTATCACTGGCAGTGCGGAAGGTCCGGTTGAAGGTGAGAGCATCACAAACAGCGGACTTGTCAATATCAACACGGCTTCCAGGGAAGAGCTATGCAATCTTTCGGGAATCGGCAGCGGAAAAGCAGAAAGTATTATCAATTACCGGATGGAAAACGGAAACTTTCATACGATAGAAGAAATTATGAATGTAGAGGGAATTAAGGACGGGCTGTTTCAAAAAATCAAGGACAAGATCACTGTTTGAGACAGTGCGTGCAAAGCTGCGGCAAGTGTAGAAGTGAGGTAAAAATGGCAAAAAAGGTTTTGGTTGTAGATGATGAAAAGCTGATTGTGAAAGGAGTCAGGTATAGTCTCGAACAGGATGGCATGGAGGTTGACTGCGCCTACGACGGAGAAGAGGCATTGCAGAAAATTAAGGATAAAGAATATGACATTATTCTTCTGGATGTTATGCTTCCCAAACTGACGGGCTTTGAAGTCTGTCAACAGGTAAGAGAATTTTCAAATGTACCTATCGTCATGCTGACAGCCAAGGGCGAGGATATGGACAAGATTCTTGGACTTGAGTACGGTGCTGATGACTATATCACAAAGCCTTTTAATATTCTGGAGGTCAAGGCAAGGCTCAAAGCGATTATGAGGAGAACAGCGCCCAAGGCAAAGGAGGAAGCCAAAGTCATTGAAAGCAAGGATATGCGTCTTGACTGTGAGGGCAGAAGAGTCTATGTGGCAGGGAAAGAAATCAATCTGACTGCAAAAGAATTTGAACTTTTGGAGCTTTTGATTTTAAATCCAAACAAGGTTTACAGCAGAGAAAATCTTTTGAAATTGATTTGGGGATTGGATTATCCGGGAGATGTGAGAACCGTGGATGTGCATATCCGGCGTCTTCGTGAAAAAATTGAAGATAATCCCAGTGAGCCCAAATATGTGCATACCAAATGGGGCGTAGGATATTATTTCGCATAGGTGTTTTTCAGTGGCAGATAAGGTAAAAAAATTATTTAAAAATTTAAAGATATGGCGGAGTTTTAAAGTCCGCCTTTTTGTTATCATATTTCTGATGGGATTGATTCCGTCTTTTATCATCAAGGAAGGAATTATGCAGAATTACGAGGATCGTGCCGTGGAGGTGCGTCAGTCAGATGTGCAGAATCAGCTTAAGATTATCGCCAATCATCTGATTACATATAATTATCTGCAGGATACTTCTTCTGAGGTGATCAATGCTGAACTGGAACAACTTTCCAATCTTTACAGCGGTCGTGTGCTGATCATTAACGGAAACTTAAAAGTGATTAAGGATACTTATGGGATCAGCGAGGGAAAGACGATCATTTCCGAAGAGGTCATAAAATGCTTCAAAGGCACAAGCATAGCCAATTATGACAGAAACAACGGTTTTATTGAAATCACAACCCCCATTGTTGAGATTGTATCGGAAGAGATGGCGACGGAACGCATGCCGGCGGGAACGGAACTTACCAGAGGAGTTATGTTGACCAGTGTCTCTACGGATATCATTGTGGCAACGATGGCTGTGCTTAACAGAAAGAGCCTGATCATTGAGATCATCATGTTTATCTTTATTTTTGTCATCGCAGTCATTCTCTCAAAGGTGCTGATCGAGCCTTTTGAGAGAGTCACAAAGGCAATCACTGAAGTGGGCGAGGGACATTTGAATGAACCAATCTCCGTACCTGATTATCTGGAAACAGAGCATATTGTCAATGCTTTTAATGATCTGCATGAAAGGATGAAGGCGCTGGACGATTCCAGACAGGAGTTTGTGGCAAATGTGTCCCATGAATTAAAAACGCCGATCACCTCCGTTAAGGTGCTTGCAGATTCTCTTCTTGCACAGCCGGATACTCCGGCGGAACTCTATCGGGAATTTATGGTGGATATTGCGACGGAGATAGAGCGGGAGGATAAGATCATAAATGATCTTCTGGCACTTGTGAAAATGGACAAGGCAGCCGGGGATCTGAATATCAGTACAGTCAATATGAATGAGCTGACAGAGATTATTTTGAAGCGTCTTCGTCCGATTGCAAGAAAAAGAGATATTGAACTTCTTCTTGTGAGCGTCCGGGAGGTAGTGGCGGAAGTAGATGAGGTAAAAATGTCATTGATCCTCACAAACCTTGTGGAAAATGCAATCAAATATAACAAAGAACAGGGAAAGGTTACTGTCACGCTGGATGCGGATCATCAGTTCTTTACCGTTGAAGTGGCAGACACGGGGATCGGTATACCGGAGGAATCTCTTAACAGGATTTATGAGCGTTTTTACCGGGTAGACAAGTCCCATTCACGGGAAATCGGCGGAACAGGTCTGGGACTCGCCATTACGAGGAATGCGGTGCTTCTGCACAGAGGTTCCATCAAGGTAGAAAGCACTCTCGGTGAGGGGACAAAATTCCTTGTGAAGATTCCGTTGTCGCATACCATTTTGTAAAGGAGCAGGCAAATGTGGAAAAAAAAGAAAGTTATATTTTTAATGGGCATATTTTTACTGCTTTTTCTTGTGACAGCTTGCAAAAATAACGGTGAAGATGTGCCGGAATATTCTTATCAGATCTTTTATGTGAACCGTGATAACACGGCATTGATCTCTCAGGAATATACCACGGTGAGCACAGACACGGCGACTGTCATAGAGGAACTTCTTACCTGTATGGGAACGGTGCCGGAAAAACTGGAGTATAATGCTCCTCTTGCCGGAAATTTTTCTCTGATTGGCTATCATCTTTCCGATGGTCAGCTTCAACTGAATTTTGACAGTAAATACAAAGATCAGGAGATTATCACAGAAATTCTGGTGAGAGCAGCCATTGTGCGTACGCTGTCCCAGGTAAAAGAGGTACAGTATGTGTCTTTCCTTGTGGAATCGGAGCCTCTGAGCGATGCTTCCGGAACCGTTGTGGGGGTTATGAGTGCTGACAATTTTATTGATAATGCTGGCAATGAGATCAACACCTATGAGAAGGCGAGGATTCGGCTTTATTTTGCCAATGAAGAGGGGAATGGGCTGACTGTAGTCACCAGAACCAAGGTTTACAGCAGTAATATTCCCATGGAAAAGCTTATCGTGGAAGAAATTATCAAGGGACCCGATCCAAACGACAGCGGCAGTGCCGGCGCAGGTAAAGCATATCCTGTTGCAAATCCCGACACCAAGGTGCTCAGTGTGGCTGTCAGAGACGGGATCTGCTATGTGAATTTGGACAGCAGTTTTGTCAATCAGATATACAATGTGACCCCAGAGGTTACCATTTATGCTATCACCAATTCCCTGGTGGAATTGTCCAATGTCAATAAGGTTCAGATCTCCATTAATGGGGAGACAAATATTAATTACAGAGAAAATATCAGTTTATCTGCCACGTTCGAGAGAAATCTGGATCTGGTGGAATAGTTTTAGAATAAGAGAAAGAGGTGCCATGTTAAGAAGACCGTTAAGTCTGGTCTGTCTTGCTGTTATTGTGGTTTTGTATTTAGGAACACGGCTTGCGACCGGCTTTCCTTCCTGTTATGAGGATCTGGAAGGAAAGCCGGTCACAGTAGTGGGCAAAGTATATCAAAAGGAATATACAAGCAAGGCGGGCAAGGAAAAAAAGGTGTTGTATCTGCAGTTGATTTCCATGGAGGATGGGCTGCATCCTGCAGATACAGCGGCGGAACGCGAGAATGTGATCTGCTATCTGAAAGCAGACGAGGAGCTGCCACAGATGGGCAGCACAGTAAAAGTAAAAGGAGTACTTAAGAATTTTCAAGAGGCCACCAATCCGGGGCAGTTCGATGCAAAATCCTATTATCATATTTTAAAAATATCTTTTCAGTTAAATCAAACGGAAATTCAGGGAAAATCAAAAAAATTTAATAAAATTACGGAAAACCTTTATGAGATCCGGAAATATTTTTCAGATATTCTGGATCATTATCTTCCGGAGGAGGATGCTTCCCTCATGAAGACCATGCTTCTCGGAGAAAAAGGCGCAGCAGACAGTGAAGTGAAAGCAGTTTATCAGAGAAATGGGATTGCCCATGTACTGGCTATCTCGGGACTTCACATTTCACTGCTGGGAATGACACTTTACCGGTTGTTAAAAAAGACAGGTTGCCCGCTGGTTTTGCAGACAGGGTTGCCGGCCGGTATCATGATTCTTTATTGTATTATGACAGGGTTTTCCGTATCTTCCCTGCGTGCTGTCATTATGTTCGGAATCCATATGCTGGCGCTTTTCTGTAAGCGCACCTATGATATGATCACTGCCGCTTTTGTGGCAGCAGTTCTTCTTCTGCTCGATCAGCCACTGTATTTTTACAGCAGCAGTTTCCTGTTTTCCTTTGGCTGTATTTTTGCCATTGGCTTTCTGGTCCCTGCATTGACGG